>JAUNVO010000009.1:29972-34797 GCA_030540695.1 Micrococcaceae bacterium
CCTCCCCCGATCTCGATATTGAAGCGCTCCAGCAGGTAGGAACGGACCTTCGCCGAATCCACGCCCTCGGGAACATACACGGTGGTCAGCTGTGGCAAGCGATGGCCCTCGGCGGCGAAGAGCTTCAGCCCCATCCCTTCAAGGCCCTCCTGCAGCGCCTGGCCCGCGGCTTGGTGCCTTGCCGTGACGTCCTCCAGCCCTTCGGCCAGGATCCGTTCGATGCCCGCTTCGAGCGAGGCAACCATGGCCACCGGTGCGGTGTGGTGGTAGGTGCGGCCGCCGCCGGAGGTCCCGGTGGCGTAGCCGCCGAGCAACCCCAGATCCAGGTACCAGGACTGCGGCTTTTGAACGCGGCGTGCAAAGGCGCGGTCCGAAATCGTGAAGGGGGCCAGCCCGGGTGCGACGCCGATGCACTTCTGCGTTCCGGCGTAGGCGACATCCACGCCCCATTCATCGACCTTCACCGGCATGCCGCCGATCGAGGTGACCGCATCCATGATCAACAGCGCGTCCCCCTTGATCGCTCCAAGTGCTGCGAAGTCGGAGATGACCCCGGTGCTGGTTTCGGCGTGCACTCCGGCAATGACCGTGGGGTTGGGGTGTGCAGCGGCGACGCGCTGGGCATCGATCGGGGTGCCATACTCATGGTCGACACGAACCACTTCCGCTCCGACGCGCGAGGCCACCTCGCACATCCGCTCACCGAAAAGGCCGTTGACGGCGATGACCGCCACGTCCCCGGGGCTCAGGGTGTTAACGAACGCGGCTTCCATTCCCGCCGAGCCCGTGCCGCTGAGCGGCAGGGTGCGGGTGTTTTCGGTTCCCCACAGGGTGCGCAGACCATCGCAGGTGCGGTCCATCCGGGCAATGAATGCCGGATCCAGGTGACCCAACAGCGGCAGGCCAAGTGCCGAGGTCGCTTCCGGATAGGGGTTGCATGGGCCGGGACCGAAGAGGTGGCGGACTGGAACGATCTGGGTCATTTGATCTCTCTTTTCTCACTGCGATCCATGGATGGCTTAAACCCAGCCTATGCCAGAGCCCGTCTGCGTCCGTGCACGCACCGTGTTGGTTTACGCCTGCTTGGAGGATTTCCCACGGCGGTTTTCCCCACCGCGGACAGCAACGGACACCCGGGGCCCACGGGCGCTGGGCGTCGGCCCTGCATCATCGTTTCTCTGCAAGCTGTTCCCGCGCCGCTAGAGCGGCGTCCGCCGCCTGGTTTTCCTGCGCCGACCCGGGGGCTTCGGGGGTGTCCGCCGGCTTTGGCGGGGCCATGGCCACGGTGGTGCGCAGCGGTGTGCCGCGAACTGCCAGGATCGCAATCAGCGAAATGACCGCAACAACGGCGGCGATCATGAAGATCGGACCGAAGGCATCGGCGTAGGAATGGTGGAAGACCTCCCGCACCGGCGCGGGCAGTCCGCTGATATCCAACTGGGTATCGCCTGCTCCCCCCGCAGTCGCGTTCTTCGTGATCCCGAGTTCGGCCAGTCCGGCGGCGATGTTGCTGCCCACCCGGGTGGTCAGCACCGCTCCGAGGATCGAGACGCCGATGGCGCCGGCCAGGGAACGGAAGAAGGCGATGGCGGCCGACGCCGCACCGACCTCGGTGACATCGACGGTGTTTTGAACCGCCAGGACCACGTTCTGGACCAAGGTGCCGATGCCAAGCCCCATCAGCGTCATGAAGACGGCCACGAAAAGGTAGGAGGTGTTGTGGTCGATGGTTCCCAGTCCGGCAAGCCCGATGACCATCAATACGCTGCCCACGAGCATCACCGGCTTCCACTGGCCCATCTTGCTGACTATCTGCCCGCCAATCGTGGAGGAAAGCAGCTGTCCCAGGATCATCGGGATCGTCATCAATCCGGCCTGCGTTGGGGTGACACCCGTTCCCAGCTGGAAGTACTGGGTCAGGAAGACACCCGAGCCGAACATGCCGACGCCGGCGCCGAGGCTGGCCACGATCATCCATGCCGCGGTCTTGTTGCGCAACACGCGGATCGGGATGATTGGCTCCGGGACGCGCAATTCCACGATCACCGTAAGGGTCGCCAAAACCACGAAGGCCCCGAGGAATACCGCGGACTGCCAGGAAATCCAGTCGTAGTCGTTTCCGGCAAAGGTCACCCACAGCATCGGCAATGCCGCGGTGATGGCAATCAGGACGCTGCCCACGTAGTCGATCTTGATGGTCCTGTGGGCATTGACCGGCAGATGGAGCTTCATCTGGAGCAGGATCAAGGCGATCACCGCCAGCGGCACCGGGACGTAGAAGCACCAGCGCCAGTTCAGCGTGTCGGTGATCACCCCGCCCAACAGCGGCCCCGAAACAGTGGCAACCGCCATCACGCCACCCATGTAGCCGGCGTAGCGGCCACGTTCCTTGGGGGCGATGATGGTACCCATGATGGACTGCACCAGGGCCATCAGGCCACCCATGGCAACCCCCTGGACGGCGCGCGCACTCATCATCGTGGTGATGTCCGTGGCAAGGCCCGCGGCAATCGACCCGGCGACAAAGAGCAGGATCGCGATCTGTGCCAAGGTTTTCTTGTTGAACAAGTCAGAGAGCTTGCCCCAAACCGGCGTGACAACCGTCATCGCCAGGAGGCTGGCCGTGATGACCCAGGTGTACTGCCGCTGCGTCCCGTCCAAATCGGCCATGATGGTCGGCAGTGCGGTGGAAACGATCGTTGTTGAAATCATCGCGGTGAACAACGCCGCGAGTAGGGCAATCATGACCTGCAGGATTTCCTGGTGCGTGTATACCTTGTGTTCGGTGGCTCTTGGAGCCATGGGATTGGCTGTGGTCATCCGCGGGTCTCGCTTTCGTTGGCTTCTTTTGCACCTGCTGGGGCCGGCGATGCCTCGGTCGATTCTTGTGGCAGGGTCAGCGCGCTGAGATGCATGTTCAGGGTCTTCAAGAGATTGATCGCGTTCCGCGACTCCTCGTGGGACCAACCATCCAGGGATTCAGCGAACCTCTGCACCGCGCTACTCTCGCTCTCCGCGAGTCTGCTGCGCCCCTGGTCGGTGATGGATATGAGCGAGGCCCTTGCGTCCAAGGGGTCCGCACGACGCTCGACCATTCCCTCCGCTTCCAAGGAGTCAACGGCGCGGGACGCCACGGGCGCCGAGATAAGCAGCCGATGGGCCAGTTCGCCCAGACGGGCGTCGCACGTACGAAGATGCTGCAGGAAGCCGAACCTTGTTCCGCTGAAGCTTTGTTCTCCACTGCGTTGTCCGGCTAGCCGGAATGTGCGGCTGATCTGCACCATTTCCGAGAGTATTTTTCCGGCATCGTCGTAATCAATCACATTCATCTCCTCTCCGAACAACAAACCACGCTAACTTACTTATCCAAGGTAATCAATACTGTCGATCGGTACCGAACCTGCGGACGAATGCCATACTGGTGTCATGGTTATGCACCCCATTCCCTTGGGAGGCCGGTCTCACGGCCCCCGCCGGCACCCGAGGAACCACCACGGAAAAGAAACAGGATCCCTGCGATGAAGGCCTTCGTCATTCCACAATCCGGGTTTCAAGCCATCGAGGCCGCCGAGGTTCCAATGCCGCAGATCGCTGCCGATGAACTGTTGGTGCATGTCCGGGCGGTAGGCGTCGGAATCCATGACTCGTACTTCCTTCCCAGCGAGCCGGCCTACCCGTATCCGATCGGGATCGAAGCCGCGGGAGACATCGAGGCCGTTGGCAGTTCAGTCACTGGGTACCAACCGGGGGATCGCATTGCATTTGTGAGTTCGATGCAGCCCAAGGGAGGCACGTGGGCCGAGTTCGCTGCGCTCAAGGCCACATCCCTGATCATCCCGATTCCCGCCACCATGGACTAC
This sequence comes from Micrococcaceae bacterium, assembly GCA_030540695.1. Classification (GTDB taxonomy): domain Bacteria; phylum Actinomycetota; class Actinomycetes; order Actinomycetales; family Micrococcaceae; genus Paeniglutamicibacter. Next base: position 33,833 of record JAUNVO010000009.1, read on the forward strand.
ATCTCGGCAGCGGCGGTGCCGGTGGCTGGCAACACGGTACTGAAGGCCTTCGAGGCCCTGACCGCGGTCCCGGGGGGCGGATCGCTGTTTATCGCCGGAGGGTCAGGGGCCATCGGAACCTTTGCAATCCAGCTCGCCCGGCAGCGAGGGTGGCACGTTGCAGCCTCCGCCTCGAGCGCCAACCACGAGTACATGCAAGGGCTCGGAGCAGAAAAAACAGTTGACTACAACGATCCTGGCTGGCAACAGCAAGTATGTGAGTGGATGCCCGGGGGCGTCGACGCGGCTTTGGCAATACAACCGGGCACCTCGGCCCAGAGCCTGCCAGTGGTGAAGGACGGCGGCTCGCTGGTTTCCGTTTCAGGGGATCCCTTGAGCACTGAACGGGGCATCGCCATGCAAGGTATCCCCTATCAGGTCGATGTCCAAGACGCCACGGAGGAGCTCATGATGGCCGTCGCCAGCTCTGAAACGCATCTGGAGGTCGAGCGGGTCTACCCCTTCGAGGAGGCCCTGGACGCGTTGGCAAAGGTGCAGACCCGGCGCGCGCGGGGCAAGATCGTTTTGCGCCTGGAGTAGCGCGCCCACACCCACCTTCAGGGCCCACGTTCCCTAGGATCCCCAAGGCCTCATCAATTCTTACCTCGGGGAGGCAAGATTACTAGTGGGTACGCGATTCCCCCACTTTCTTCCGGCCGCCCGGCAGTGGCTGCGACCCAGTCTATCTCTGGAGCAAAACGCCTAGCTTCCGGTCTCCATGGGGCGTTCGGAGACGGAAGTATCCACGATCCACCCCTGCCACCGGACCCCGTCGTGAGGTACGTTGAAAGGACCGTTGGCTCGAAACTAGCAGCCACATTGGGGAGGCGAAGGGTGCGTCGGGAAATAGAAAGGCCGGTCCCTTGGCCCGCCGTGCATAGCCGCGGAGATGAACTGGATCTATACACTTTGCGGATCGTGACAAA
>JAUNVO010000237.1 GCA_030540695.1 Micrococcaceae bacterium
CGATGGCCAAGAGCGCAGCAACCAGCAGCGCACTCATCAAGGTGATCATCACCCATCCTGGAACATCCCCTCGTTCGTTGCGTTTGATGCGCTCCACCAACTCCCCTGTGCAGGCGCCAATCCACACGCCCATACCGATGACCAACGCTTCAAGCTTTCCTGTGATCGTCATGATCCATCTCCTTATCGGTGTGCTCCTCAGCCGGCCGACGGCTCAAGAGAGTGCTGCTCAAAACTGCGATCTGGTTGTCGGAACGGCGCCTCTCCACCGCGCGCATCCGCCACATTTTGCTGACTTTGCTGCTAGTGCCTCCCTTATCCTCCGTTCGGAATGCTAGGGCTTTCCAACAACCGCCGATTCCTGCTGGACCTGCGTGGTCCTGTCTCCTTTCAATAATTCATATCAATCAGCGCTAAGCCTGGAAACACGGCGAAAACTATGGTCAGTGGCAAGATTCCAAAAACGATGGGAATCATCATTCCGATTTCTTTTTTCCCTGCGGTTTCCATCAGTTCCCTCTTTGCCGCGTCACGCACATCCTGAGCTTGGGCACGCATCACCGCAGCTATTGGCGTTCCTCGGTCGGTGGCGACGGTAATTGCATCGACGAAACGGGTCATTGCCGTCAACTGGATTCGATCAGCCATCTCGGTCAAGGCTTCGGCCAGCGTCGAGCCAGAGCGGACGTAAGCCAACGTCAATCCAAATTCTTCGCCAAGGGCACCTCTGGACGTCCGGGCCACCCTTTCGATTGCTCCCACTGTGCTTTCGCCGGCAGCCACCGCCAGCGCCATGAGTTCGGCGATCGTGGGAAACTGATTCAGGATTCGTTTGCTCCGTCGGGAGGTCTGTTCCCCCAGGTACCAGTCACGCAAGACGTAGCCACCTACCGCGCAAAAGACCAACACAAGAAATGCGAACATGGGGTTGAATCGCCCAGCTACCAGATTTGCTCCAAGTACCGCCGCCCCGGCCAATGTAAGTCCGGCAGACCAAAGGAGTTGTTGTGCACGAAAATCCAGTACGCTGATCCGAAGTCCGGCACGGTCCAAGCGCCGGCTCATGGCCTCGTTACTAGGGTTAAAGCGTTGGGACATTCTTGCCACATCGGCCAGAACCGGGCCCATGATTCGCCCCAGCGGACCGAACGGTGTCTGACCGGCCAGAGGATCAGCCAGCATTCTAGATCCTCCCCGACCTGCGCGCAGATGGGGGGCTACGCGTTGGGAGAAAGACACCGGACGCATCGCCGGGATCCGCACCAGAACAAGCCACAGTCCGCAGCCCAGGCTCATACCCAGCACCACGGACAGCACCATCGCAGTACTCATCGAAAAACTCGCTCCTCCTCGGGCAGTCGACCAATGCGCATCATCGCTCGATAGCAAACGAAGGAGACAACCAGACCGCTCGCGAGCACCAGCATTCCTTGGACACTTGAATATGCGGCCACCGCGGCGGGTTGCCCGGCCAGAAGCAACAGGATGACCCACGGTGCAGCAATGGCCAACCGGGCAGCTGAGACAGTCCAAGACTGTCGCGCCTCGAGTTCACCTCGGGTGCGGGCAGAATCGCGCAGAAACGCGCTGAGGGTGCCGAGCATTTCTCCCAAGTCGGTGCCCCCGACTTCGCGAGTGATGCGCAGCGCTTCGACGATCTTGTCTGACACGGGGTCTGCCAGCCGCGTGGCAAGACGTTCAAGAGAGTCGTTGAACCGAGCTGTCGCCCGGTAGTCAAGACCAAAGTCTGCAAAGGCAGGGCGCAACGCCTCGGGTCCTTGCTGTCCTAACTGTGTCAGAGACTCGGGCAAGGACATCCCTGCGCGGATCGCCGAGCGCAGGTGGTCCACCACGTCGGGCCACTGCTCTCGCAGGTTCGCCGCCCGCTTCGCAGCTTGATGACGAACAAGGACCCATGGGGCACCGGCTCCGAATCCGGCGAATGTCAGCGCGATCAGTGGTGCACCGGTAAGTATAAGGACGATGAGGCCGACAATGACAGCCGAGGTAATTGAAGCGGAGATGAAGCCCCCGCGGGTAACCTTGTCCAATCCTGCATGCAGCAATAGGATTTCGAGGTGCCCGGCCGAAGCTGTGGTGCCTGTCCTCGCCGCCGGGGTGAAAGAACGGAAAACCAGCAGCAGACCGAAGCCCAGCGTGAGTCCCAAGAAGACACTCATGCCACTATCCGCCCAAGTTCAACAACGTCGACACCAGCATCGAGCAACTTCTGATGTGCCAAGTCCGCCGATGGCTGCAGCATAAGTTCCCCATCAACATAATCGAAGAGCGTGGTGGTTTCTATGGTGCCGTTTTCTACGCGGCGACCTAGCGCCATGATTTCCCCGACAAAGCGCTTGCCGCTCGGATCACGTCGGCAATGCACCACTAGGTCGATGCAGGCAGCCACGGTTGGAACCACGAAACCAGCCGAGATGTTTTCGCCAGCTAGTAGCGGCAGTGTACAGATCTTGGTCACCGCATCGTGAGCTGAGTTCGCGTGAATCGTGGATAGGCCAGGAAGACCTGAGTTTAGGGCAATCAGCATGTCCAAGGCCTCAGCCTCACGCACTTCTCCTATGACTAACCTATCTGGGCGCATCCGCAGGGCTTCCTTGACGAGCCTACGCATGTTGATTTCCCCATGGCCTTCAAGGTTTTGCTGGCGGGTTTGGAGCCCGACCACGTCACGAAGATTAATCTTCAGCTCGAAGATCTCTTCAATGGTGACAACCCGCTCGCGGCTACCGATGGAAGAGGCCAAGCAGTTGAGCATTGTGGTCTTGCCTGCTTGTGTCGCCCCCGAAACCAAAACGTTGAGTCCCGCACCCACCGCGACGTCCAAGTACCGGGATGCCTGCCTGCTTAGTGATCCAAGTTCAACAAGGTGTTCAAGCCGACTCGCCCTGGCGATGAACTTGCGGATGTTCACCGCCCAATATTTCCGCGTGATGTCCGGAATGACCACGTGCAAACGGGAGCCGTCGATTAACTGACAGTCAACGAAGGGCTGCGAAAGATCAAGCCGGCGACCCGAGGATTTGAGCATTCGTTCAACTAACGACCGAATTTCCGCCTCGGGAAGCCGGATTGAGGTGAGCTCGGAGGTTCCGCCACGTGCTGCATATACCTCGTTGGGGCCGTTGATCCAGATTTCCTCCACCTCGGGGTCATCGATCAGGGGTTGGAGCGTACCAAGTCCAGCGACCGCATCCATGATCCGTCTTCGAGCCAGTCCAAGCTCCCCCAATGCAGGCAGTACCCCAAGCAATGATCTCTCGTCGTAGTCATGAACCACATCGTCCACCAGCTTGCGTACCTCACCCACCTGAGTGGACGGGTCAAGCCCGTTCCTGCGGATGAGTTCGCGTACCTCATCCTCGACTATCGCCAGTCCATCCACCATCGTGCTTCCCTGCCCATGAACCACGCACGGCATAGGCCGTGAGCGGTGCCGTTCGCTGAGGCGTGCGGGTCAATAGTTCTTGGGGATCGCTTGGTCAAAGCACCCGTATTGCTTGTGAGCGGCAATTTCCAGTTTGTTTGATGACGCAATACCGCGACCATACCCGCGCATCACGGTAGCTTCAAGGGTTCGTTTGAATCTGTGGAGAAGGTACGAAAGGGATACCGCAGCATCCACATTTCCGCTTCGACTCCGTTGCAGGCATCGACCGGAACCATACGTTTGAGATGAAATTGGACATCGACTGAGACCACCCTTGCTTTCTCGCTCAGAACCCGCGCATCACATTGCACTGCCGTTGCTGCTCAAGAAATAAGCAAGTCGATAAAACAGTCACATGCTGGCAAGGAGAGGCAGGTGGGCAGGTCGCGAATCAGCGAGCGAAGAGTCACCTCCGAGTTGGCTTTTTGTCGCAAGCGGTCAGAATCATGGGAAGAAAAATATTCATCAGGCTGGTTTCGACGAAGATCGGTCATCCTGTGTTAATGGAGCTCGATGCCGCCGAACCAGTCAGCGGCCCACAGTTGGCTGGAATCTTGGCGCGGCGCTGGCCACGAGTGGAGTGGTTTCTAGGTCCTCTCGCTTTGAAGGGCATCAGTTCGCTACCGGTTGCCGACCGGATACTTCTGTGCGAGGTGCCCGCCTCAGTGGTGGATCGCGAACAGCCACCGTCAGCCCCGGTCCACGAACCTGCGGTTCTCGTGGTGCTTCGCGGACCCGATCCCGGTGGGAGCCTTCAGCTGCGCAGGGGAACCTGGGTATTAGGACGTGGCGATGCCGACCTGTCAGTCGGGGATCTAGGACTCTCACGTCGCCACGCATTGGTTCGGGTGACTGACACATCCATCACTCTCAGCGATGAAGGATCGGCCAACGGGGTGTGGTTCGCCCAAACACCGACATTGGAGAGGCGGTTACTAGTCGGAGACATTTTCATGGCCGGGGACACTACCTTCGGTGTCCTCCCACCAGGAGGCCTTGCATCCGGGTCCACAGCTTGGCCGCTGGAAAGAATCCCGATCGCCGGGCAGGAACCAGGGAGCAAGCTGGCAATGGTGCTCGTCGGGGCGCTGGCGCCCCTGGGACTGGGCGTGGGGTTGTTTTTCATGACGCACAGTGTGTTCTTCTTGGCGTTCTCCGCAA
>JAUNVO010000238.1 GCA_030540695.1 Micrococcaceae bacterium
TCGACCCCCGGCGTCGGGCTCATCTCCCCGCCCCCGCACCACGACATCTACTCCATCGAGGACCTGGCCCAGCTGATCCACGACGCCAAATGCGCCAATCCCGCAGCCCGCGTCCACGTGAAACTGGTCTCCGAGGTCGGGATCGGCACCGTCGCGGCCGGGGTCACCAAGGCCAAGGCCGACGTGGTCCTGGTCTCGGGCCATGATGGGGGCACCGGCGCCTCCCCGCTGAACTCGCTGAAGCATGCCGGTGTGCCCTGGGAACTCGGGCTGGCCGAGACACAGCAGACGTTGATGCTCAATGGCCTGCGCGGACGGGTCACCCTGCAAGTCGACGGGCAGCTGAAGACCGGCCGTGACGTGGTCGTCGCCGCACTGCTCGGCGCGGAGGAATTCGGGTTCGCCACCGCGCCCCTGGTGGTCTCCGGCTGCATCATGATGCGGGTCTGCCACCTGGACACCTGCCCGGTGGGTGTTGCCACGCAGAACCCCGAGCTGCGGGCGCGGTTCACCGGCCAGGTCGAGCATGTCGTGAACTTCTTCGAGTTCTTGGCCCAGGAGGTCCGCGAGATCCTTGCGTCCCTGGGCTTCGCCACCCTGCAGGAGGCCATCGGGGCGACCGAGCTGCTGGACACCGGTGCCGCGGTGGGCCACTGGAAAACCCGGGGGCTGCACCTCGGGAAGATCTTCGAGGCCGCCACCGGGGGCCCGCGGGCACGCACCACCGCCCAGGACCACCAACTTCACACGCACTTCGACAACCAGCTCATCGCCGCCGCCGCCCCGGCCCTTCAGCGCCGTGAGAAGGTGCATCTTGATCTCCCGATCCACAACACCGACCGTTCGGTGGGCACCATGCTAGGGCACCACGTGACCGCCACATTCGGTATCCAAGAATTGGCCCCGGCCACCATCCACATCACCTTGCGCGGGCACGCCGGGCAATCCCTGGGCGCCTTCCTGCCCGCCGGGATCCACTTGGCACTGATCGGCGATGCCAACGACTACGTCGGCAAGGGCCTGTCCGGAGGACGGATCTCGGTGCGCGCCGATGCACGGGCCACCTTCAACCCCGCCGAGGCGGTCATCGCGGGAAATGTCATCGGCTACGGCGCCACGGGCGGGGAACTGTTCATCGCCGGACTGGTCGGGGAACGCTTCGCCGTGCGCAACTCCGGCGCCACCGCGGTGGTCGAGGGAATCGGTGACCACGGGTGTGAATACATGACCGGTGGAACCGTCGTGGTCTTGGGTGCAACGGGCCGCAACTTCGCTGCCGGGATGTCCGGGGGAGTGGCCTACGTGGTGGACCTCGAAGAGGCGATGCTCAACCCGCTGGCCGTGGCCAACGCGGACCTGTTGCTCGGCGGCATGGACCCGGCGGACCGCATCCTGGTCCATGAACTGCTCGCAGAACATGTCCTGCACACCGGTTCGGGGTTGGGCGCCAGCCTGCTGGCGGACTGGCCGGCGGCCGCCGAACGCATCACCAAGGTGCTGCCGCGGGACTACGCCGCGGTGTCCGTGGCTCGAAGCACGGCCGCCCATGAAGGACTCGACCCCGATTCAGCATCTGTCTGGAACAAGATCTTGGAGGTGGCCCGTGGCTAATCCACGCGGATTTTTGGAAGTGCGCGAACGCGCGATGGCACCAAAGCGTCCGGTGTCGGTACGCATCATGGACTACAAGGAGGTTACGAGGCGGCAGGACGCCACGGTGCTCGCGGCGCAAGCAGGACGCTGCATGGACTGCGGCGTCGCGTTTTGCCACAACGGATGCCCGCTGGGAAACCTCATCCCGGAATGGAACTCCCTGGTCGTCCAAGGCAGGATGGCCGAGGCCGCCGGGCGGTTGCATGCAACAAACAACTTCCCGGAGTTCACCGGTCGGCTGTGCCCGGCACCGTGCGAGTCATCCTGCGTGTTGGGGATCAGCCAACCGGCCGTAACAATCAAACAAGTAGAGGTGGAAATCGCCGACACGCTGATTGCCGCCGGTGGACTCGAACCGGTGTTGGCGGTTCGCCACACGGACCGGCGCATCGCCGTGGTTGGATCCGGGCCCGCGGGGCTGGCGGCCGCGCAGCAGCTGACCCGTGCCGGGCACACCGTCGCGGTGTATGAACGTGAGAAGAAGGTCGGCGGACTGCTGCGCTACGGCATCCCCGATTTCAAGATGGGAAAGGACGTGTTGGAGACCAGGCTGGCCCAGATGGAAGCCGAGGGGACGGTGTTCCGGCCCGGCGTCACGGTGGGCACGGACATCGATTTCGAGGCGCTGGCCAGGCTCCATGACGCGGTTATCGTGGCTACCGGTGCCACCGTTCCGCGGGATCTGCCGGTTCCCGGCCGTGGTCTTGGGGGAATCCACTTCGCCATGGACTACCTGGTGGACTCGAACCAGGTGGTGGCCGGTGAGCGCGAGGTTCACCGGATCAACGCGGCCGGCAAGCACGTGGTGATTCTCGGAGGTGGGGACACCGGAGCCGATTGCCTGGGCACGGCGATCCGCCAGGGGGCGGCCAGCGTCACCACCCTGGCCATCGGGTACCAGCCGCCGCTCCAGCGCCCGGGCCACCAGCCATGGCCCATGGCGCCGACGCTTTTCGAGGTCCAATCGGCCCACGAAGAGGGCGGGGAACGCTCTTATTTGGCCGCCACGGTCAACTTCACAGGCGAGCATCACAGCGTGATGGGTGTTACGGTTGCAGAGACCGAAGTTATCAACGGTCAACGCCTTGCGAAGCCAGGCACCGAGCGGGGCATTCCCGCCGACCTCGTCTTTTTGGCACTTGGGTTCACCGGACCCGAGACCTCTGGTCTCCTGGAACAGGCCAACACCGAGTTTAATGACCGGGGCAGCGTCGCCCGCGATGGTTACTACATGACCAACACACCCGGGGTGTTTGTGGCCGGCGACGCCGGACGCGGACAATCCCTGATCGTGTGGGCCATAGCCGAGGGACGATCCTGTGCCGCGGCCGTGGACAAATACCTGATGGGCGAAACCCGCCTTCCGGCCCCCGTTGCACCGACGGATCGGGCCATCAGCATGTTGTGAGACGGACGCACCACCCATTGGGTGTGTCCCGACCTGAAAAATGGAAAGTCAGAAAGGCTAACTGTATGAGACGCGCAAAAATCGTGGCCACCTGGGGCCCTGCGATCGGTACCTACGACAAGACCTTGGCAGTGCTCAAGGCGGGCGTTGACGTCGCCCGCTTGAACATGAGCCACGGCGACCACTCGATGCACGCCGAGAACCTCGGCAACGTGCGTGCCGCCGCCCTGGAACTCGGACGCCCGGTAGGCATCTTCGCCGACCTCCAGGGACCGAAGATCCGTCTGGGTCGTTTCGTCGACGACGCCAAGCACATGCTCAAGGTCGGAGACACCTTCACCATCGTGATCGCCGACGAGCTCGGCGACGCCACCTTCTGCTCCACCACGTTCAAGGGCCTACCCCAGGACGTGAATGTCGGGGACATCCTGCTGATCAACGACGGCAAGGTCGCCCTGAGGGCCACCGCGGTCGATGACCAGCAGGTCGTCACCGAGGTCGTCGTGGGCGGGGAAGTGTCCAACAACAAGGGCATCAACCTCCCGGGTGTCGCGGTCAACGTTCCCGCCCTGAGCGAAAAAGACGAAGACGACCTGCGCTGGGCCATCCGGGCCGGTGTCGACATGGTTGCCCTGTCCTTTGTGCGCAATGCCTCGGACATCGAGCGTGTGCACGAGATCATGGACGAGGAGGGGCGCCGCCTTCCGGTGATCGCCAAGATCGAGAAGCCGCAGGCCGTCGACCACCTCGAGGAAATCATCGACGCCTTTGACTCCATCATGGTTGCCCGTGGCGACCTGGGCGTGGAGCTTCCGCTCGAAGAGGTCCCGACGGTGCAAAAGCTCGCCATCGACCTGGCACGCCGATGGGCGAAACCGGTCATCGTTGCCACCCAGGTCCTGGAATCGATGATCGAGGCCCCGACCCCGACGCGCGCCGAGGCCTCGGACTGCGCCAACGCCGTGCTTGACGGTGCCGACGCCGTCATGCTCTCGGGCGAGACCTCGGTGGGCGAGTACCCCATCGAGACCGTTGAGACCATGGCACGGATCATCTCCGCGACCGAAAAGCACGGACTGGACCGTATCCCGCGCCTGGGCTCCAAGCCCAAGACCCGTGGCGGTGCGATCACCCGTGCCGCGGTGGAAATCGCCGACCAGCTCGATGCCAAGTTCATCGTGGCCTTCACCCAGTCCGGTGACTCGGCGCGCCGCCTCTCCCGTCTGCGCCCGAAGCGTCCCGTGCTGGGCTTCACCCCGCTGCCACAGACCTACAACATCATGACGTTGATGTGGGGAGTGCAGCCACGCCTGGTGGAGTACGCGGACCACACCGATAAGATGACCGCGCAGGTAGACCACGCATTGTTGGCCGAAGGCCTTGCCGAAATCAACGACATTGTCTGCATTGCCGCCGGTTCCCCTCCAGGCCAGGCCGGATCCACCAACTCGCTGCGCATCCACAAGGTCGGCGACCTTGCCGACGCGGGCCAGCTGGTGGACGGCAAGCCGATGCCGGC
>JAUNVO010000010.1 GCA_030540695.1 Micrococcaceae bacterium
CGAGTGCCGCCGTGACGTCCCAGGCATTGGCGATGACCCGGTCAGTGCGTTCACTTTCTTCCAGAGCCTGGCAGAAAGCAATGAACTTCAGCTCATGGCCCTCGGTGTTCACGGTGAAGACCGCGGTCCCCCGTCCCAAATCGTCCAGGTCCAGGCGGGTCTTGGTGACGCGCCAGTGGTGGGAGGCTGCGCGGCGGAGCATCGTCCGGGCGAAGCTGTGGCGGGTGCCCCAGGCACCGTTCATGTCTGAGCCGCAGAGCACGGCATCGGGGGTGCGCAGTTCACTACGGGTTTTTTCGTCGATGAGGTTCATGGTCATGCTTTCTCGGGGGCCAGGCGCAGGTAAGCGGTCTTTTCGTGCGTGAAGAAAGTGGCGGCTGCGGCACTGTTCTGCTCACGGGGCCCGGCAAAGGTAGAGTCCTTCATCCCGCCGAACGGCGCATGAAGCTCGGAGCCGGTGGTGGGGGCGTTGACTTTTACCAGGCCGGCCTGCAGCTGGGAAACACAGCGCCGAATGGCACGCTCGTCGCTGCTAAAGACAGCTGCGGTCAAGCCAAAGACCGTACTGTTGGCCAGTGCGATCCCCTCCTCCAAGGTCTCTGCCTGCAGCACGGTAGTGACCGGGCCGAAGACTTCCTCCTGACAGATGGTCATCGAACGGGGCCCTGTCAGCACAGTGGGGGCCACGTAACTGCCCTCCACTGTCGGCAGGTCAGCCTGGGCCAGGATCTCCCCGCCTTCCGCCAGAGCCTGATCTAGTGCGGCGTTGATTTCAGCAAGGGCGGACTCCGAGACGACCGGACCGATCTGGACGGCCGGATCCGTGCCTGGCCCCACGATCAGCTTTGACACCTTGTCCTTGAGTCGTGCAAGGAAGTCTTCGTGTCCGGCCCCGACCAGGATCACCCGACGCGTGGCGGTGCACTTCTGGCCGGTGGATCCCATGGCCGCGTTGACGACGGCGGTGGCAGCAAGTTCAGCATCCGCATCCGGAAGAACCAGTGTTGCGTTGTGGCCACCGAGTTCAAGCTGCAATTTCGCTCCGCGGCCGCAGACTATTCCGCGGATGTGCTGGCCCACCGGCACGGAACCGGTGAACGTCACGCCACCCACCCGTGGGTCGCTGACCAGTTCGGAGCCGAGCTGGCCCGGGCCAAGGATCAGGTTGACCACCCCCGCGGGGAGACCGGCGGCGGCCAGCGCCTCCATCAGCAATACCGATACCCCCGGGGTGTTGCTCGCTGACTTCCACACCACAGTGTTGCCGTGCAGGAGCGCCGGGGCGATCTTCCACGCTGGAATTTGCAAGGGGAAGTTCCACGGAGTGATCACCCCGACCACGCCAAGTGGGCGCCGCACGGTGAGGATGCGCTCCTCCGGATGGCTGGAGGGAAATTCAGTGCCCACAGGATTGCGGGCCGAAGCAGCATGGTAATCGAAAGTGTCCGCCGAGGCGCCAACCTCCATCCGGGACTCCGCGATAGTCTTGCCGTGCTCGGCCGTCATGACGGCCGCGATTTCCTCGGCCCGGTCCCGGATGGCGGCAGCAGCAGCGGCCAGAACACGCCCGCGGGCCAAAATGCCCAACTCGTCCCAAGCTGTGGTTGCGGCAGCGGCGGCATCAATGGCCTGCGCCAGTTCCTTGGAACCTGCCTGGTGATAGCTCGTCACTACCTGTTCCGGCAGCGCCGGGTTGTACCGGGACACGAAATCACCTGATCCCTCAACCCAGGTGCCCTTAATGAAACTGCTGGCGGACTTGGTCAATACGGACATTTTCAATCCTTCATTCGGTTCAATTTTGTGATGCCCCTCACGCATAACGTTAGGCTCATCACACCTCATGTAAAAATACATATTTGTCGCGAATCGATATGCGTTTAGTCTTGAATGTATGAACCTCAGACGCCTTGAAATTTTCGTGGCCGTGGCCGAAGAACTCCACTTCAACCGGGCGGCCCAACGTCTCCACATGGCACAGCCCCCTTTGAGCCAACAGATCCGCAAACTCGAGGAGGAATGCAAGGTGGCCCTCTTCATACGCAATTCCCGCAACGTGGAACTGACCGCCGAAGGCGAAGTGCTGTTGAAGCACGCTCGCAAGGTCCTGGCCCAACACGCTGTCATGACAGCTGCCCTGGCACATGCCAGAAACGGTGAACTTGGCCTGCTACGGCTGGGGTTTGTTTCCTCGGCGGCCATCACCATGGTGCCGTCCCTGGTCAGGCAACTGCATGCCCAATGGCCAGGGATTGAATTGCAGCTGCGCGAGGAAACCACGGACGTTCAATTGGAGCTCATAGCAGCTGGCGCCCTTGACGCGGGCATTGCCCGGGAGGTCCGGACCATTCCAGGCATCGGCTCCACGGTACTCCTGCACGAACCTCTGCTGGTCGCCGTGGCCACCGATCACCATCTGGCCGCCCGGACCCATGTCGCACTCAAAGATCTCAAGGGGGAGACTTTCATTGCCTTCCCAAGAAGCCGCATCTCCTCGCTCTTCGACCATATTTCGGGTCTACTCCATGCTGTGGATGTGGACTTCGACATCGCCCAAGAAGCCGTGCAATTCCCCACCATTCTCGGCCTGGTCTCAGCCCACCTGGGCATCGCCATCGTGCCGGATTCGATGCGCGCCTTCACCATCCCGGGACTCGTCTACCTGGACATTGAAGATGCCAACGCAACCTCTACGGTCAGCCTGATCTACGCAACCGACACGTCCCCTTCCCTGCTCGTGTCAAAAGTCAAGGAAGCATTCGAGGAAATCCTCGACTCCTGACGGTGCACTCCACCCAGCGAAGCAACGACCCCCAGATCGCTCAACCACCTTAAGAGCCGAGCCCTTACACCGCGCAGGTCTCAACATGCGCCAGGCCGTCGGTTCGACGGGGTTCCTTCATCTCACTTTGAACAAGTAGCGTTTGTCGACCACCAGCACCCGCCGTACTATTTGTTCAGCCACCCCAATCTCCACACAATAGCCGTCTTGAGGGAACTGGAAGCAGTGGGTTGCAAACGGATCAGCCGTGACCACGGCATTAGCGGCACCAAAGCCGGTCTCCCCACGTTGGAGAAGATGCTGGAGCCCCTCAGTCGAGGCGATGAAGTCGTGGTCTGGTAATTGGACAGGCTCGGACGCAACTCCCGCCACCCTCCTGGAACTGCTCGACGTCTTCAAAGCACGCGGCATCAAGTTCAGTTTGCTGCGCGACGGTATCGCCACTGACCCTGCCAGTGAAATGGGGGCCATGGTCACCATCATGCCCGCCTTTGCCCAGCTCGAACGCGATCAACTCTCTGAACGCACCAAGGCTGGAATGCCCGTCGCGGCTTCCCACGGCCGCAAAGCAGGACGACGGGAAGTGCCCGCCAACCATCTCTACGTCAAGCGAGCTGGTGTACTCAAAAACCGGGGCCTGAAGCCAGCTGACATAAGCGAAATCATTAGAACAAGCCGCGCCACCGTCTACTGCTACCTCAGCATGGAACCCGTATAACGAACGAGCTGTGCACGCTCATCCTGGGCTTCTTCTCCATGACTTATAACTCACGGTGAGCTCACCAGTGGGCTGTCAAGCACACCGTGATCAGTCCCCAGAGACATCACGCATCTTTTAACTTTGAGCGGGTGGGCGGATGCAATCGCGCACCCGGAGCATGCCAGAAGGCTTGACAAGTAATGAGAGACCGATCACAATCGTTGTAAGACAAGCAGACAGTAAGACACTAAACGAGCATTAGGTTCTCCAACAGGATTCCGTCACAGGGACCGTCCATGCGGCGTATGCCATAGGATCAGGGTCGCGTTTTCCCGGGCGGCCTTCGTGCCCCGCCTCAAAGTCTTAGCTCATCGCTCCAAAGGACAGATATGCCAAAAATTAGTAGCCCTACCGCCCCACCCAGCACCGTTAAGCCGCGCGCACCATTCAGCTTCCCCAGCGCCTTCACAGTGTTGGCTGGCGTCACGATTCTGGTATGGCTAGCCGCCTTAGTACTACCTTCCGGCGCATACGACACGAATGCAGATGGCGGTCCCATCCCCGGCACCTATCACGCAATCGATTCACACCTCTCGTGGGGTGACAGGCTCATGCAGCTTTTCCTTGCCCCCATCAATGGTCTCTACGGCGTCAAGAATCCAACCACCGGATTCATTGGCCCCTACGAGAGCGGCGAACTCTATGGAGCGGCCGGCGTCTTTATGTTTGTTTTAGCTATCGGCGTGTTCATCACCATGGGGATGCGCACAGGTGCCATCGAGAACGGCATTGCCCGGGTGGCCCAGAGGTTCTCCCATCGTGGCGCCGTGCTCATCGTTGTGTTGATGGTCCTATTCTCCATTGGCGGCACAACGGAGGGAATGTCGGAAGAGACTCTCGGTTTCTATGCTCTGTTGGTGCCCTTGATGCTGAGCTTGGGCTATGACCGGATGGTAGCCGCTGGAACGATTCTGATTGGTGCAGGCATCGGAGTCCTGGCCTCGACGATCAACCCCTTTTCCACCGGAGTTGCCTCCGCCGCTGCAGACATCTCAATCGGCAATGGCATCGGCCTTCGGGTGCTGATGTATGTGGTTCTGACGACGATTTCGATTCTCTTCGTACTGCGCTATGCACGCCGGGTCAAGAAGGATCCCAGCAAATCATTGCTGGCAGATATACCAAGCAGCAGCTTCACAGCTTCCACCACCAGCACGGTACTGACCAAGCGTCACAAAGCAGTGCTAGTGGTCGTCGCACTGACCTTTGCGCTCATGATTTTTTCGATCGTTCCCTGGGCGCAGGTGATCGGCGGAAATGATGCGGCCAGCTATGGCTGGCAACTGGATTGGTATTTCCCGGAACTCGCAGCACTGTTCATTGTGGCTTCCATCGTGGTCGGCTTCATCGGTGGACTCAAAGAAAAGGAGTTGACCACCGCGCTGGTGCGCGGAGCCGGAGACTTCATCGGAGTGGGACTGATCATCGTCTTGGCCCGCGGAGTCACCGTCCTCATGAATAACGCCTTCATCACCGACACAGTGCTCAATTCGATGGAGAACCTCGTCGCCACCACCGGGTCTGTGGTTTTCGGAGCCGCCATGTTCCTGATCAACCTACCCTTGGGATTCCTGATCCCGTCCTCGTCCGGACATGCCGGCTTGGCCATGCCAATCCTGGCCCCACTGGCCGATTTTGCGGGAGTCTCCCGCGCCGTTGTAGTCACAGCCCTGCAATCCGCCCACGGCATCATCAACCTCGTGGCACCCACCTCAGCGGTGGTCATGGGCGGGCTGGCATTGGCGCAGGTCCCCTACCAGCGATATCTGCGCTTCATCGGCCCGCTTCTGCTGATCCTTATCGTCTTGTGCACCGCCTTCGTCGCCATAGGTGCAGCACTTTCCTGACCACGGCCGCTCGATTGCCCACCATCTCATCCCAGCAAGAATTCCTGAAGGGGAAAACCATGAACACCACCCACCGCGTCAGCATCATCGGCACCGGCAACGCCGCTTTGACGGCCGCATACCACCTCTCTGCCATGGACGTAGACGTCTGCCTCTTCGGCTCGCCAGGCTTCGCCCAGCCGCTGGAGGAAATCCGCAAGGCCGGCGGCATTCGTGCCCAAGCAACGCTGGACGGCGCTGACCTACACTTTCCAGGCTTCCAACCAATCCACACGCTCACTGAAGACATCGCAGAAGCTGCCACCTTCGCCGACGTCCTCATGATGCCCGTGCCGTCCTTCGCCCAAATCCCACTCTTCGATGCCCTGCTACCGCACCTGCGAGACGACCAGATCATCATGCTCTTGCCAGGTAATTTCGGAAGCCTGGTACTACGCGAACGCCAGCAGGAACGAGGCTTCACCCAACGCCTGGTTTTCGCCGAGGCCATCTCCAGCCCCTGGGCCTGCCGGATCATCGGACCTGCCCAGATCGCCATCATGGGCCTGAAAACCTGCCTTCCGATCGCGGCACTTCCCTCAACCCGCACCGATGATGTCATCGAACGATTAACCCCTCTGATGCCACTGCCACTGACTGCCCTGGACAACGTTCTGGCGGCCGGGTTGGAAAACATCAATTACGGTGGTCACCCGTTGCTGACGACCCTGAGCATGGGACTACTGGAAAACTTCGAGGGCAAATTCAACTACTATCGCGATTGCTGCTCACCGGCAACTGCACGGGCAGCTGCCGTAATGGAAGAGGAACGACAAGCCATCGGCCGCGCGTTGGGCCTATCACTGATGTCGGAGTTGGCCGCAATGAATAGGCTCTACGGGCTGCACGAGACATCCGTTTTCGACCTCAATCGCAACTCGGATGCACACAGCAAAATCACGAATGCGCCGGACTCACCGCAGCACCGCTACATCAGCGAAGACGTTCCCTACCTCCTCGTGCCCATTCAGGCACTCGGCCAACTATGCGGAGTCCCAACACCGATGATCGATGCCTGCCTCACGATCGCCAACGCCTACAACCAGACGGACTACACGCGAAGCGGCCGTGATTTGGGTTCCATGGGCCTCGCCGGACAGCCACTGGCCGATGTGCTTGAAAGCGTGAGCACCGAACCGTCACAGGCAGGCGCTGCCCTAGCAATGGCCTGAACGTGGCGGCACCGGCAGGCGCGCCCAGGCCCTGCCAACGGCCGCAACCATCAGCGAGATCGGCGTCGGCCGACCCGCCCTGCCAGCCGACGGGCAAAGCATCATCGGGACAGACCCGTCAGTGCTCTGGTTATACCTCGTCGCCACCCACAGCGGAGTGACCTAGCACCGCTGCTCGGCACCGGCGTCGTGAACGAAGTCTTCGGCGAACCAGAAGCACTCTTTAACGGATTCAGGCCGGCCCACCTCCTTGACGACCAGCACCCGGCAAGCCCGTCAGCGCCACGCCGCCCCGGCGAACAATGAACCCAATACACTAGGCACAACAGTGAAGGACGCCGACCGAACACCGGCGGAGGAAAAGAACATCAGGAGCCCCACACCGTGAACAAGATCCAACGCACCACCACAGCGGAGTTGAGCACCACTGCACTGCGGCAGCTAATCCTCAACGGCGACATTGTCCCCGGTGCCCGGGTCACCGAGGACGCCATGGCCCAGGAACTGGGCATCTCACGGGCGACCGTCCGCCAAGCACTCAACACATTGGTGAACGAGGGACTGCTGGTCCGCAATCCCGCCACACGTGTCCTGGAGGTGACAAGCCTGGACGCCGATGACATCTCCGAGATCTACCGGGCCCGCAAGGTTTTGGAACTCGCCGGGGTGGATGCATCACGCAATGCAAGCGGCAGCGAACTTGCAGGACTCCAGCGCGCCGTGGACGGGATGCGGGAAGCCGTGGAGAACGACGACATCTTCGCTTTCGTCCAAGCCGATTCGCAGTGCCACGCCCGCACCGTAGGTTTCCTGAGATCGCAGATCCTCTCGCAAACCCACAAGGACCTCATGACACGGCTGAGTCTGGTCATCGCCCGTCAGGAGGCAGACGAACACATCACCTCCCATGGTTTGGCTCAGCACGAAGAATTCTGCCGGCTCGTTCAGGCAGGCCAAGTGAACGAAGCCAAGGCAAACCTGGCCGAGCGCCTGGACGAAGCAGAACAGGGACTTTTGTCCCACAACATCCGCCCCGGGATGAGGATCAATCTCTGAGTCGCCCGCTCTACCCCGCAGGTGACCAACACTGCGATCCGATCCACCCTGTCCGGGGGTCTGAAGGGCTTCTTGACCAGGTGATGCCTTAGTATTGTCGTTCTTGGATGAGGACTCATTCAAACTCGACGACGAGCACGTAGCCAACCACTTGTCCGCTATGTCCAGCCATCACTAAGACCATCCATCAGTTATGTCTAAACATAATCGAGCTAGACCCTGATTGACGCGACTCCGCAGCGATCTCAACGTGTTCGTCTAGGCACACCCTGATGGACATATAACCGGCTGAATTTTACTTGCTTGATTCTGCGCGACTCTATCGTGCACTACTGCTCAGTGCCCGCGTCACTGAGCTATTCAACTGAACTAATACCTTAAGATCAATGGGCAAAGAGGCTATGTTCATGTTTAGCTTCAACATTGCCTTTGAGGAGCTCCAGCGACCAGCTCCTCAAGGTTTTTGCTCCCTACCATGGGCTGGTCGACACGCAGATCTCCTGCCGAGCTCGAGGCTAGGAGCCAGAAAGTCCCAGCAGCCCTGGCAGCCACAGTGAAAGCTGGGGAACGAAGGCCACCACGAAGAGCATGATCACCAGCGCCACGAGCCAGGAAAGAGGGGGTGCAAGATCAGGATGGCCAGCGGCGAACCCAGGAACTCAAGGGTTATCTCTTATCTGCGGCGGGCGTAGGCTCCGCCAACAGTGGAGCACTTGCCAGCCCAACACCGATACGACGAACTACCCAGGACCCATTGACGACGTCCGGGTGTTTGAGGCTTCGCTGCGTTTAGGACGCTCAGGTCTCGTCCTTCTTCTTGCTCGTGGGGGTGTTGGCTTCGGCCATGCCCGCTTCGGTGAAGGTGCGCCGATAGAGGTCTTCACCGTAGCTGGTGGGTAGTGGAGCGGCTGGGGTGAGCCGGAAGGGCCGTTGCCCGTCCGTGCCGCGTTCGGCTCGCAGGAACACGGTGGTATTGGAGTGCTGCTGGTGGTAGCGGTGGGCTAGGTGGTACAGGTGGGTGACGAACACGATCTTCACGTCGATGTCGTTCATTGCGTGGATAAACTCGTCGGCAATATCGGAGGCTTCGCGTTCGTTAGTGGCGGCGAAGGACTCGTTACACAGCAGCATGGCTCCGGGGCTGATGGCCGTGACGAGTGTGCTCATTCGGGCGAGTTCTTCGTCAAACTTGCCGCTGGTCATGGTGGCGTCTTCTTCGCGTTTGTAGTGGGTGAAAACGCCGGTGGTGACGGTGGCCGCAAACGACTCGGCGGGGGTGCTCATACCAGCTTGCATCATGAGTTGTGCCACACCCAGGCTGCGCAGGAACGTTGATTTGCCGCCTTGGTTGGCGCCGGTGATGACCAGCAGTGGTTTGCCGTCGGCGTACAGGTCGTTGCCCTGTACCCGGTCGGGCACGCGCAGCGACAGGCACGGATCGAACAGGGCATGCGCAGACCAAACGGACGTCCCAAGCGGGTGGGGATCGGGTAGGCATTCTGGTTCGCCCTTGGCGGCGAGCTGGTCGTGGAGGTTGAGGCAACCCACGTAGAAGCCGAGTTCTACACGTAGCGCTGTGAAGAAGCTTTGGATGTGGTCGGTGGACTGCCCCAATGCGTTGGCGGCCAGGTTGACTCCGCGGTCGCGTAGCCTGCCTAGCGCCTGCCCGCCAGCGTCGTCCCGTGGCGGCACGGTATAGCTGTGAGTGGGCCGATCAAGCATGACGTGCCGGAAGCGGAAGTGGCGGTTGTCTGGTTTTGGGGCTCGTAGCACGTAGTCGATGCCCTGGCCATCTGTGCCGAGGCGGGCACTCATCAGTACCCCGTCGTTGAGGCGCAAGTACCTCAAATGTTGGATGGTCTCCTCGAAGTAGGCCTCGTCCAGCTCGCGGCGTAGCGTGTCGAAGAACCGGGTGAACCCTTGGGAGGTGAACTGGTCAGCGTGCTCGTCAGTGAGTGCGCGCAGCTGCTTGAGGATGGGTAGAAATGCTTCCAGCCTGGTGATCGAAGTGTTCAGCAGGGCTGAACTGTTGTGGCTGATGGAGAAAGTGTCGTGGAAGATCTTCCGTTCCTCGACGATGGCCTGTACTGCGAGACCGTACATTTCGCGTACGACCTCAGGCTGCGCCAGAGCGTCGGTGAGTACGGCCTGCCGGTAGCGGATCTGCTCTACGCTTCTCAGGCTGGCGAGCATAGCGGACCGAGCTGAGACGTACATCACCGGGTCATCAAATGCCATTGCTTTCCACACGGTCTCCAGTTCGAGGTCCTGGATCAGATCACGCTGACCGACCGGTGGCTCATCAACGCGTGTTTGACGGCGGGCGTAAGGCCGTTCCAAGGATTCCAAAAGGTCGGTATCCGTCTGGAAGTCGCGGTCCTCGAACATTAACCGGGCCTTCATGATGCGCCAAGCCCGGTGTCATGCTCGGTCGTGATCCGCTCGTAGGTCAACCCATATTTGTCCGCGATCGCATGTGCGTAGGCTCGTCCGTCGGCCACAATGCGGATGACCTTGTGCGTGCGGACCGCAGGGTCGCGGGGGTCGACTTGGCTGACCATGCTGACCGTCTTCTGATTCAGTGTCGACAGCTCGTCCAAGAATGTGACGCACACTCCGAGCGCGTCCAACTCGCTGACCCGCTGCAAGATCTTGCTGCTGAGGTACTCGGCGTCGGCGACGGTGGTGGAGTTGAACACCTCGTTGAGGACGAACAGGCTGGCCGGTGTCGCCAACGCCAGATCGGCATGTAGCCGGTTCAGTTCGTCTTGCAGCTTGCCGGCCAAGGTGGTGATGTCTTCTTCTTTTTCGAAATGCGTGAAGATCTGATCGCACAAGAAGAGGCGTACCTCCCGCCCTGGCACCGGGCAGCCCAGCCGCGCGAAGTGGTGCAACTGACCGACGGCACGGGCCAAGGTCGTCTTGCCACCGTTGTTCGGCCCGGAGATCACTAGGACGCGCTCCTGTCCGCTGAGTGTGATGTCGTTACACACCACCTGCGTACCGTTGCGGACCAGTTG
The DNA here is from genome assembly GCA_030540695.1 of Micrococcaceae bacterium. GTDB lineage: Bacteria > Actinomycetota > Actinomycetes > Actinomycetales > Micrococcaceae > Paeniglutamicibacter. The sequence goes on from JAUNVO010000010.1 coordinate 10,677, forward strand.
CGCGGCCAGTGCCAGATCGAACGTGGCCAGCGCCTGCTCATCCTTGGACACGGTGGATACACAGGGATAGCTCACCTGAAGCCCGGCGTTGCGCAGCGGCCAGATGTAATCCAGATAGGACAGGTAGAACTGGAACTCGCGGTCGGCACGTGCCACGGTCGCATCCATGTAGTCGGTGTGCTGCTGGCAGAAGGCGTCGAGCGCGGCGAACAGGTCAGGATAGAGCTTGGCGACCATGGCCAGGACAGCCAGTTCGGCGAAGTCTTCTTCCTTCCAGTCCGGGCGAGTGTCCCGGTAGTCGCTTACCGCGCCCTGCTGGAACCGCTCGAACGTCCCAACAACCTGTTCGCTGTAATCAACTTGATCATCATAGTGGCCTACCGTGACCCGGTCCCCTTTGATCAGGACGCAGTAGTTCACTGCAGCGATTGCTTCCCTCAACCGGCAGGCTTCGGCATGCATCCCGGTGAAGGGCGCCGAGACCACATAAACTTTCAGGTGGTCATGCAGTCCGAGCAGGCCGCGCGAGCCCACCCCTACCTCCCCCAGACCCTTTGTTAGTGCGATAACCGTCTGACAGTACTGATCGACGGCGTCGAGGAACCATAATGCACGGTGATAATGGCCGGAATCATTGCGCTCACTGCGCATCTGCCGCGTCCGGTAGGTGAAGTTCGCCACCAGCGTCCGGGCCTCGAACGCCCCCACGAGATCGCGGACCTCGCTGCGTTCCAGATCCAAAAACACGCCCTGCCGATAACGCACCGCGTCAACGTCCCCCAACGGACTGTAGAAGAACGGCGCAAGTGTGTATGCGTCCTTGCCGGTCACCGCAGCCACCACCTGATCCAGATTCAGATCGACAAAAAACCTTGGCTGTGGGCACTGCTCCACGTCCGCTGGCACCTGGCCATCGAACAGGATGCTATGTGCAAAGTAAACCAAGGCTGGGGATGAAGGAGCTTCTGAGCTAAAGGTCATCACGCCACCTCCCGCATATCTTCGGGATAGGACCCATCAGTCGATTTGACGGTTAGTACCGATTCCTCGGCCCAGGTGAGGTCCATCACCTCTACGCCATACTAACCACAGTCCCGGGGCTTTGTGGAGCTGTTTGGCAAACTATCCACCAGTTTCGGGTACACACCGATCGTCGTCGCCTTCATAAAAGAACATGACAAGCACCGGGCAGATCACCTTGTCCAGTACGGGTGTCCTGATGGATACACCAAACGGCGAAGGCACCCACCTTGAATAGTGGGTGCCTTCGCCACCGGCTAGTGGCCGAGGCGCTCTCCCAACGGTGGCGAGAACGTACGATTCGCATGCTCCGGAAGGTGCGAAAAGGAGAATCTCGGAGGCCGCTCAGGAGTCGGGCTTCGTCCCCCCGGGCGAGCCGGGCTCGAAGCCGGAGAACAATCGCGCAAGCTCTTCTCCCCAATCTCGCGCACGTTCCTCCTCTCCGTCCTCCAACTCGGTCGCGCTTGAGATAAAGAAACTCTCAGACGCAATTGCCCGAATCAGTCCCCTCGATCGCAGTCGCCGGTCAATCTGGGCGGCGGCAGAACCGGTGGCTAGCCGTATCTTTCGCAACCGTGTGTCAAAGGCGGCATAAAAACCATCCATGGACGGCAGAACGGCCAGCCATTCCCGCACGCCTATGCCGCCTGCAGCTTGGTCGAGCTGCCTTGGGCTCTGTATCAGTGATTGGGTGACCGCGTCCGCCCTGGCCAACGGCAGACTCAACCCATGCTCTTGTGTGGGGGCACCGATGACGAGCAGGTCGGGGTTGCCGAGGGCTAGCGGGTCGGCCTCGTGCACCGTAAAAACCATGGCGTCCATGCCCTGGCACAGCCCCAAACAGATTGCATTCGCGGCGCGATGAGTCACGCCGAACATCGATTCGTAGACCACAACAGCCCGCACCTCAAGACCTCCTAGCAGCAGGCTGACAAGGCACCGAAAACAGCGTTGGAAGCACCAGAGCCCCCCACCTTTCATTCCCCTATTTTTGGGTATGCTTTCGCCGGTTGTTGGCTCTGTTTTTCAACTTTAAAGCCACCGCCGTGTCCCTCTGCTGGATGATGCCGATTCTGCTGTGGAACTCTTCTTTGGGACGTCGAGTCTCTCCAAAGAAAAACAGACACAAGCATGAGGCAGCCCAGTCTCAGGGCTCGCTGTCCGAAGCGGCGCTCCGCACGCGCCACCCGTGGCCCAACTCTTCGTCGTGCAGTTTTCGGAGTTGTACAGCGTAGTCGTCGACACGGTCCGCGGCGCGGGTCATCTCGTGAAAATCGTGGCCGTGCTCGCGCGCTGCAGTCTTCTCCTCCGCACGCTTGCGTACGATCTTCAGCTCCTCATGAGCGTACTCAACGAGTTCACTCAGGGTCTCCTCTAGGTTCATCGTCTTTTCTCCTGTCTAATCCTTCTTACGGTTCGGATTCTGATCTCCCACTCCGGACTGGCTGGTTTCGGGGCTCAGGCTTCGACGTTGATTTCCTCCCACCCTCTGGTGGGTGACGCCGACGTGAACGCTGAGCAACCTGTCGGCCGCAAGCGGGAGGCTTTGATGCTTTCCGGGCCCCTGCCATCACCACGACGCGGGGATTGGACACACGCCGACGCCTCGCGCGACTTTTTCATGCAAGCCTCCTGTTCTTACACGGACACACGTTGCGCGAATGACAGGGAATGTTGTCCTGCTCTCCGACTTCGACGCTACAGCGAGCCCCACTGCCTTGTCTACGCATATTGGGACCCCGAGTTTGGTCAACGTCCACCGCATCACCCCACCCCGCGTATGAACAAGACGATGGTTCCAATGATCAGTGCGATCACAGCGACTCGCAGTGCCCACAAACCGATCTGACCGAACCTGGTGAATCGTCTACGCGGGAAAGGCTCCTTTGGAGAAGGGCTCATGGGTAAAAACTCTCGTACAGAGCCACGCCAACATAGGCCACAACAGAGATGAAAATGAGGCCGGTGAGCACCGCGCCGATCAGGTTGACGACCCCGCCGCTCGCCCACCGCCCCATCACCTCATGATCGCTGGAGAGCAGAAACAGGAAGACCAGCGCGGGTGGGATCAATGCGACCGAGACAACGTTTGCGTTCAGGACGATGGACAGCAGTGGCGCCCCCGGAATCAGCGTCACCATGGCGGCGATGAAAGCGAAGACGATCATGGAGACTCGGAACAGCAATGATCCGCGCACCGGAGCACTGAAGCCCCGGTTGTTCCCTGCGATCTGCTCCCCAATCACATAGGACGTGCTGGCGGAAATCGTTAGCATGGCCAGTGCCCCCGCTTCGATGAGGCCGATCGCGAACAGCCCGGCGGCCGGAGTCCCGATCAAAGGGGCCAGAGCCTGCGCGTAGGCAGCGCCGCCCTGGCCAGTCACCGTCACTTGGTGGAGGTAGAGCGGCGCAGCCGCGATCACCACTGCACAGGCAGCTGCACAGGCGAGCACACCGCCGACGAGGGAGTCGGCCGTGATTCGGGAGGGAGACCGGCGCAGCCGGGTCTGGTTCCGGTCGGTGGTGGCGCTCGATTCGAAGAACAGCATCCAGGGAGTCAGGGTGGCGCCGGCATTGGAAGCAAGGAGCAGCAGCACGATGGTCGTTCCTCCGCCCGGCAGCGGTTGCCACAGTGTGAAAGCCCTGGCGAGGGCGGTCGGGTCCGGGTGTGAGAGAAGGGCGGCGGGGATGAACACCAGGTTGACCACAGCGAGCCCAAGCGCGATTCGTTCCCATCGTGTGAAAGTCGAACTGAACGAGGTGATTGTCACCAGTGCCACCGTGCAAACTACGGCTACCCACGCCGGGATCCCGAAGAACGTTAGACCGATGCGGATGCCGATCACCTCGGTGACCAGAGTGACCAGATTGATCACGATCAGGTCACCGCACGCCGTCCACCCCCAAAATGCGCCGAATCGCTGGCGGATCAGCTCGCCGAATCCTCGCCGGGTGACAATCGCGATACGCAGGGCGATGCTCTGCGCGAACACGGCCGCAACGAATGTGACCACGATGAACGGGAGGAAGAAACCAATCCCATACTGGGCGCCGGTCGCAGCGTAGGAAAGCATGCTGGGTGCGTCATTCTCTCCGAGCATCCCGAGCGTGCTCGGCCCAAGAACGAGCAGCGGCAGGAAGGCTCTGCGCGACCACCGGCGTGCCTGCCGTCGGCCAGTCGTCGCCTCTCTGGCATGCGCCGGCTCTCTCAACGTGGGGTCTGGGTCAGGTGACAAGGGTTGTCCAAATCAGGAGGAAATTGAGCACGCAGATGATTGTCACGATAGCCGCTCCCAACCAGGTCGTCGATACCCTGTTGACCAGGCCTCCCATCAGTCCCCTTTTGCGAGTGTGCAACAGCAGCGGAATGAGCGCGAACGGGATCCCAAAGGAAAGGACGACCTGAGACAAGACGAGAATGGTGGTTGGGTTCCACCCCGCCGCAAGCACGGCCAGCGAGGGAATCATTGTCACCGCGCGCCGCCAGAACAACGAAATATGCCAGTCCATAAAGCCCTCCATGACGATCTGGCCAGCGTATGTGCCGACAGTCGAGGAGGCGACGCCGGAGGCGATCAGGGCAATCCCGAATGCCAATGCCGCACCAACGCCCACCATTGTCCCGAGGTCGGTGTGTATCGTGGTCAGGTCGATTGAGGACGCCGTCGATTCTCCGTGAAAGAGCGCGGCAGCCACCCACAGCATGATCAGGTTGATGATCCCGGCCCCACCGAGGCCCGCAAAGCAGTCCCATTTGCTGTACCGGTTGAGAACCTGCGCCTCCTCCTCATTCGAGGGGCGGGTTCGCTTTGCTTGCAGGGCTGAGTGCAGGTAGATCACGTGAGGCATGACTGTGGCGCCGATGATCCCAACCATCAGAATTACCGATTCGCTGCCCTGCAGTCGCGGGATGATCCCCTCGAGGATCCCGAGTAGGGACTGGTTTCCGACAACAACCAGGACGTAGATGAAGCCGCTTGCTACGAACATCAGCAGGGCGGCGATCGCCCTTTCGAACGGACGATAGCCTCGCTGTTCCATGAGCAGGATTCCGAACGAAACCACCCCGGTGATCAACCCCGCGGGCAGCAGCGGAATGCCGAACACAAGATTCAGGCCGAGCGCGGCACCAACAAACTCCGCCAAATCCGTCGCCATCGCCACCAGTTCCGCCTGGATCCACAAGAACAGGTTCGTGCCACGGCGATACTCGGAGCGACACACTTCTGCGAGACTCTGACCGGTGGCGATTCCGAGTTTCGCCGAGAGGTACTGGCAAACGATCGCCATTAGATTCGCGGCGATGACTACCCAGACCAGCAAGTAGCCATATTCTGCGCCGGCCTGGAAGTTGGTTGCGAAGTTCCCCGGGTCGACGTAGGCCACCGAGGCCACGAACGCCGGCCCGAACAGGGCAATGACTCGGTGCATGCGGCCTTTTGCCATGAACCGCCCGACGGTGTTCCGGACGTGGTGGTACGAGGTGGTGATCCGCACTGGATGCGCGGGCGTCCTCCTTACGGTGCACCCAGGTCTCTTCCCCAACATTGTGATACCTTCCGTCAGCAGAGGATGGAGACCACCTGAAGCGATACCAACACAGCGGCCAATGTCAGTTGCCAGCGATACGAGACCACCGTGTTGCCACGGGCACGGGACCGTCTGTGGGTACTACTGAGCCTTGCCGGTCCCTTCTTCTCCGTCAAGAGTTTCGGTGGCGCGCGGGTGTCATGAGGGTCCTTCGATAACCAAGTGGTGGGCCTCTTGGATGAGGTGACCAATGGCGGATTGCGGAATTTTTCAAGTCGGGCGGTACCAAGGGGAGTTCGGGCATGCCTGAACGTATATAGACTTCGAGCATGAGTCCTCTGCTATTCACAATTCCCGCCACAGGATCATTCCGGCGAGAGGACGAGCCGCTCGGCAGGAAGCTGCCCCCGTCAGGAAGAAGCGTTGAAGGTCATTCGACTACGCAAAGCCCGGTCGGGACAGGTCGCCCAGCGTAGGGGACCGGTATCCGGGGAGAAGAGCCAGCCCTGCGGCCTCCATTGAGAATATGTTGGGACCTGGGGTGATGGGTCACGCCCGGGCCGCAGTGTTTGGCTGTAAGCGCTGCTCAGGCTGATGGCTCCTGTTCAAGCATGAGGACAGGCGGTGGTGAGATGTCATTGAACTCTGGGGCGATCTCCACATAATCGATGTCAGCGGGCTTCACCAGCATTCTCTTTGATGCCCCGGCGGCAGAACCAAACGGGGGTTCTCTTTCAATCGGACTCTTGGAGCCACCGCCGGCGGAATCCGCTTCCTATGCCGGGGCAGGTGGGTAGCTGACTTCGCGCACGTGGACCGCGTGAGCTCTCTATTACACCTGGCTGGTGTTTGCGGTCCCGGGAGGAGCGGTGGGCCATGAAATGAACGGTAAGCGCAAAGCGCTGGTTGTTATTGTCGGTGCCAACGAGGGCGGCAAATCAACGTTCCTGCGCAGTCTCGGCGTCGTCAAGCTGATGATGCAATGCTGCATGTTTGTCCGTGTCGACTACTTCAGCTCAGGCATCAGCAACGCGATCTACAGCTACTACAAACATGAGGAAGACGCCGAACTCAACAGCGGCAGACTTGATGGGGCACTCGAGCGCATGAGCGCCATCGCCGATACCATCACACTACATTCGCTCGTACTTTTCGACGAGTCCTTCTCCGCCCCCAACGAACGCGAAGGATCAACCATCCTCCGCAACGTCATCACTGCCCTGTTGGAGGCAACCGTGCCCATCGTGTTCATGACCTGCTTCTTTGACCTCTCCCATGTTCCTTACACCCAACACCTGACCAAGGCACTGTTTCTGCAGGCACACATTGCGAAGACGACGGCCGACGGCCCACCGCATCGTAGAGGCCGAGTCGGTTTACACCAGCTACGGCGAAGACCTCTATGCGCAGATCTTCACCCCGGCGTTTCCCGGGGCCTCCTCGAATAGCAAGCACACGGGGGAACTATCACCATGAATGTGTGCGCCGGGCACCACACCGAACGATCCGACGCTCCTCAGTTCAGTGCCCGGTGTCCAGGGAGGCGACAGAGATGGAAGTCCTGCTGCTGCTATAGTCGTAAAAAGTGTCGCATGACACACGGTGGTGGGGCTCGCCGTACCCAACCTCGGCACCAGCCGGCAACAGTCCCTACCTAATGATTTTTCACGTCATCTATAGGTAGGAGGCCCGTATGATCCTTCTGACTCAATCCTCCGGCTCCGGCGTCACCGGCATAGTGACCTTGTTTGCGCTGGTTCTTGGCGCCCTCGGCGGCACACTCATCAGGGTTCTTGCGCAACGTCTCGTGCCCGTGAAACATGGCCGCGAAGGTGTTTGGATCATGGAAGCAGCGATTGCGTTCCTCCTTGGTGTTATCGCGGGGGTGCTGGTGCCATTTGGCAGTGAGTCAGTTGAAGCGGCGCTGCGTGCCGGCGTGACAACCTACTGTGCCACCAGCGCCTATCTCTGCATGGTCGCCCACCGCAGAGAGCCCGGACACGGGTTAGCTCCAGCGGCGGGGCACTTCCTTTTGTGTCTTGCCAGTTCTATGCTGGGGATTTTCGCAGCCTTGGCTCTCAGACCGGTCTTTGAATGAATCCTTCCGCTACAGCTGGACAGGATCATTCCCACCACAGGAGGTGGGGGGAATGATCCTATTGCCCCTGCCCCTGATTCAGACGCTCCAAGTCTTGACCATTCTGCTTGCCGCACCGGGGATTAGCGGTGTCATTGCGTCCATTGAAGCTCGGATGCAGGGCAGGCGCGGCCCCCGCATCCTGCAGCCCTATTTTGATTTGGCCAAGTTGTTTCACAAGGAGTCCCTGGCACCGGTCGGGGCCGGCCCATTTTTCCTGCTGGCGCCGGTTTTGGCACTGGCCTGCTACCTGACTGTTCCCATGCTGATCCCGGTGTTGACCAGCTATGCCCTGCCGTTGGGCGACATGGGAGACATCCTGGGTGGTGGAATCATTCTTGCGTTTGCCAGTTTTGTTGTCGCCGTCGCCTCGGCCGAGACCGGCAGCGTGTATGCCCAACTTGGTTCCAGCCGGGCCAAGACCTTCGCTGCCATTACCGAACCGGTGGTGCTGCTGGTCGTCTTCACCGTTGCCCTGCTCACCTCAACCGATCTTCCCTACGTGTTGGCCCAAACAGTGTCGGAGGGCCCGGCCCAAATCATCAGGCCTGCACACCTGTTGGCCTCTGCTGCCCTGTTCATGGTGATCCTGTTTGAAACGGGGCGGATTCCCGTGGAAACGCATACTGGCACCATCGAGTTGGGCATGATTGAGGAAGCACGCTCGTTTGAACATTCCGGCCCATATCTCGCCCTGCTGAAGTGGGGAAGTGCGGCCAAGCAGCTGGTTTTCTACACCCTTTTCATCAACGTCTTTGTCGCACCCTGGGGACTCGCCAGTTCCACCCGCGCCTCCGACGTGCTTATCGCCGTCATCGCCCTGCTGGTCAAGGCCACGCTGCTGGGGATCGTCGTGGCTGTCATCGACAACACGTTTGCCAAGCTGAAGTTGTTCAAAATCACCGAGTTCGTTGCCGCAGCATTCCTGCTGGCAGTCTTGGCCATATTCACGCTTTTCTTGGGAGGCGGATAATGATTGATCTGCTTGTGCAACTGCCCGTCGAAAAAGTCCCCAGCGTCTTTGAAGGAACGGCCAACACCATTGCCGTCATTGTCCTGCTCATGGAATTCGGCATGCTTCGGGCTGCACTGTTAAGAGCCCAAGTCCAGCTTTACGCGGCCCAGTCCCTCGCCGTCAGCGTCTTGGCGGTGGTCATCGCTGCCGGGCGGGACATTCCGGAGCTGTATGTCCTGGGTGGTGTGTCGTTCCTTTTGAAAACTGTCATTGTTCCGCGGGTCATTAACAGGTTGTTGCGGGATTCCCAATCTGAAATTGCTGGCAGCGGCGCCCTGGGAGTGGCCAGTGAAGTGGTGCTGTCAATCGTCGTGGCTGCTTTTGGATTCTTCGCCGTCGGCTCGCTGGGACTTCAGTCGAGTGTGCTCCCAACGACCGCGCTGAGCCTGTCCATCGCCGTCGTCCTCGTCGCCTTTGTGCTAATGATTCTGCGCCGAGACGTGGTCAGCCAGGCCATAGGATTCTTTTCGCTGGAAAATGGAATATCCATGGCGAGTCTCGTCGTCGCGGCGGGGATGCCGCTCATTCTTGAGGTGGCGTTTATTTTTGACCTGCTCGTGGCCGTGGTGGTCTTCGGGGTGCTGATGCGCGTCCACCAGGGGCGCACCAGGACCCTCTCGACCCTGAACCTGGACAAGTTGAGGGGCTGAAATGGGCATGGTCATGGTCTTGATTCTGGCGGTGCCGCTGGCTGCGACCCTCCTCTCAGTCGTCATGCCCCGCAGCTTCAACGAATCAGCCACGGTCATTGCTGGAGTCGTGAGCTTCGGCCTCGTCCTGGCCCTCATCCCTGCTACAACCACGGGAACCGTCATGGTTGGCGGGATCCTCAGGGCCGATTCCCTCTCCACCGTGTTCCTGCTCGCCACCTCCTTCTTGTACGCCACGACCTCCGTGTACACCATCGGCTACCTGAGCCATGAAACGAGGCTGGCAGCAACAGCAGGCGGGGCCCAAGCCCGTGAATTCTCCCGGTACAGCCGACGGTTCTACATCGGGCTCAACGCCTTTGCCTGGTCCATGTTGTGCGCCCCGTTAGCCAACAGCCTGGCACTGTTGTGGATCGCCATTGAGATCACCACCGTCGTCTCGGCACTGTTGGTGGCCCTCGACAATACAAATGGGGCCACCGAGGCTGCCTGGAAATACGTGCTCATTGCTTCCTCCGGCCTGGGCATCGCTCTGCTGGCCACGATCTTTCTCTACTACGCTGGGGCCCAGGTGCTGGGAGAATCATACGATCTGGCCATCGACCCACTTCTGAAGGTGGCACGGAGCCTGCCCCAAACGCCGGTTCAGCTCGCCTTCGTGCTCGCAGTGGTGGGATTCGGCACAAAAGTGGGTCTCTTTCCGGTGCATACGTGGCTTCCCGACGCCCATGCCGAAGCGCCCACGCCGGTCTCGGTCCTTCTCTCCGGTGCCTTGTTAGCCACCAGTTTCTACGCGATCCTGCGTTTCTACCAAGTCACTGTCGGCAGTCTGGGCCCCGCCTTTCCCCAAACCACGCTGCTGGTCTTCGGCGTCCTTTCGCTGCTTTTGGCAGCCCTTTTCCTTTTCAGCCAACAAAACATCAAACGCATGTTGGCCTATTCAAGCATTGAACACATGGGCATTTTGGCCATCGGTGTCAGCTTCGGCACGCCCTTGGCTTTGGCCGGCGTACTGCTCCATGTGCTCGCACACGCGACAGCCAAGGGCAGTGCTTTCATGGGGGCGGGGGTGCTGGTGCGAAAGTACGGTACCAAGGACTTGGCGAAAATCCACGGTGGGCTGAACGTGCTTCCCTGGAGCGGTCCGCTGTTCCTACTCGCCATCTTTGCCTTGGGCGCCTTGCCGCCCTTCGGAATTTTCCGCAGTGAATTTGAAATTGTGGCAGGCGGCCTCAACAGCCCCGGCAACACGGGGGCTGTTATCCTCATTGCGCTGGCCACCCTGGCCTTTGGAGGGCTGACGCTGTCGATGACAAATGCCCTCTTTAAGCCCGGGCCCACGGATGGCCCCATCCCACGGGGCGAACCCAGCATCTGGATGGTGGTTCCCGTCCTGGCCGGCATGGCAGTCCTGCTGCTTCTGGGCATGCACCCTCCACAGCCTCTGCTGGATCTGCTCAACCAAGGCGCCATCGAACTCCAAGGAGGACAGTAATGGGAGCCGATATCCAGTTCGCCACCACGCCAGGCCGATGGCACCACCAGGTCGTGCAAGGCTGCTCACAGGGGGCACGGTTCGCGGGAATGTACGGGACAACGATTGCCGAAGGCTGCCAGCTGACGGCGCTGCTGATGAATGGGCCACGCGTCGAGGTCATCCAGGCATTGGTCCGTCCCAACGATGACGGAGTGCTGACGTACCCGTCACTGAGCCCCATGATTGCGTCGGCTTTCTGGTACGAACGCGCCGCTCACGACTTGTCCGGGATCATCCCGAGCGGTCACCCGCGCCTTGACCCGCTGCTGCTGCACTTAGACAAGGGAAGCGAGCCGCCCCGGCCAGGCCATCACCCGGTCGAAGCCCGTCTGCGAACGATCTCTACGCCGGGGCCGGTGGATGTCACCGGACAGGGGATCTTCGCCATCCCGTTCGGTCCGGTCCGGTCGGGTGTCTTTGAATCCATCGAGTTCATCCTGGAAACCCCGGGCGAAGACATTCCTCACCTCAACATCCGGCCACACTACAAACACCGTGGCATCGCCAAGAAGTTCGAGGGGCTGTCCTTGCGCGACGGCGTGCTGGTTGCCGAACGTGTAGAAGGCATCTCATCGGTCGCCCACGCCCTGGCTTTTTCCCATGCGACAGAATCCATCGCATCCGTGCAGGTGCCGGAACGAGCCGCCCTCATTCGCGTTGTCCATGCCGAACTTGAACGTATGGCCAACCATCTCGATGTTGCCATGCGCCTTTGTGACGCGGCCGGGTTGGCGGTGGCAACGAGTCGATTCGGATGGCACAAGGAGGCACTGATGCGCTTGACGTCCCAGCTGTGCGGGAACCGCTTCGGAAGAAACACCATCATCCCAGGAGGTGTGCAACACGGTTTGCTGTCACGACCGGAAACCACGGCTGACACATTGAGAGGAATCCACCGGCGCATTGTTGCCGATGCCTCACTCGCGATGAAAACCCCGTCCTTCCTTGACCGGATCCGGGGCACAGGAATCCTGTCCCACAAGAAGGCCGCCTTGTGGGAGGCACTGGGTCCCATAGCCCGGGCCAGCGGAATCGACAATGACTGCCGTTGGAGCGACAGTGCTGACGCCTATCCACTCCTGGCCACTCCCGCAGTTGCAGCACTTCGAACAGAAGGGGATGCCATGGCCCGACTAAGAGTGAGGTGGACCGAAATCGATGCCTCGGCTGCCTTGGTCCTAGAAGCACTCCAACGGCTCAAAACCCTGGGGCCAGGCGAGTTGGCAACAGCGGTGGAGCTACCTGCCGGGGACGCATTCGCTACCGGCAGGGCCGAATCGGCCCAAGGAGAGACGCTTTACGGCCTCGAAACACGTGACGGAATGATCCTGCGATGCTTTGCCAGAAGCGCCTCGTTCCACAACCTCGTCACCTTCCACGAAGTCTTCAACGGCGACGTGTTCACCGACTTTGCCTTTATCGAAGCCAGCTTCGGGCTTTGCTACGCAGGGGTGGCGATGTAGATGCCTTGGATAATCCGCGGCCTGCGCAACGGCGTGCTGACCAGCAAATGGCCCTCGTCCGGCGACGAATATTTCGACACGTTCCACGCAACCATCGACGTCGACCTCGAGGCCGCCGTGAACGTTGATCCGGGCACCCTCGACGACGTCGCCAAGGACTGCCCGACGGCCGCGATTAGCACGGTTCCCGGCCTTCGACTGGACCGGGGCCAGTGCATCTTGTGTGGGCGATGTGTCGATTCACTGCCTGCCGTGTTTCGCTGGGCGCCGGGATCAGGGGCAGCAGCGCTCAGCCTAGACCAGCTACTTGTTGGGGACCTTCCTGAAACCACAGAGACCGTGGAACTGTTGCGCACGGAGCTTGCAGCCAAAGTGCGCTCGTTGCGCCGGTCAATACACATCAGACACGTTGACGCAGGCTCGGACGGCGCCGATGAATGGGAAATCCAGGCCCTGCTCAACCCTGTCTACGACATTCACCGGTTGGGGATCTTCTTCACGGCAAGTCCACGACATGCCGACATCTTGCTCGTCACCGGGATCGGCACCGCCGGTATGACGGATGCCCTGCGCGCAACACGCGCGGCGATGCCGGATCCTGTTGTTGTCATCGCATCCGGTACGGACGCCGTTGGCGGAGGGCTCATTGGGGGCGGATACACCCAAGGCTCCGGCATAGGCGAGTTGCTGGGGGTGGACCTTCTCATCCCCGGCTCGCCGCCATCGCCGTTCACGCTCCTGCATGCGTTCTTGCTGGCGTTGGGACGGTTTCCCTCCGACAAGCCAACTTACACGCCAAAGAAAAGAGACCGGCCATGATGGTGCTAATTGCGCTGATTTTGCTGGCAGTCTCAGCCTTAGCGGGGCTTGCCGCAACAGGCACCACATCCCGCAAGCTGTGGTTCGCCCGAGTGTCGTGGATGATTTGCCTGGCGGCCGTGGCTGTCCTGTTCGTGGCCGGCTGTCGGGGACTGGGCGGGCACAATGGAACTTTGGACCTCGCTGGCGTAGGCGGGCTGGGACCGGCATCGCTGCGTGTGGATGAGCTCACCGGGCTGTTCCTGGTCATTAGCTGCGGTGTGGCCGTACCGGTTCTGCTCAGCTCCGTGGCGTCCAAGGTCGGGATGCGCCCCCGGCTCGGCGCCGCAGTCGCGCTGGTCATGGCAACTGTCGCCGTGGTGTTGACGGCAGACAACCTCTTCGTACTTTTGGCTGGCTGGGAGGCGCTGGGGTTCGCGTTCTACCTGCTCGCCGGGTATGACCGCGCCGCCCCGGAGGGTGCCCAGGCATCCGTGCTCGCCAGCGTTTTCAGCAAGGTAAGCGGTGCCGCCCTGCTACTCGGAGGTCTCCTGTTGGCTTCCCACTCACACAGTTTCCTGCTCTCCAGTTTTACGGGCGTGGCTTCGGCGGATACCGCAGGCATCGCCTATGCACTGTTACTTTTTGGTTTTGGCGTAAAGGTGGGCCTCGTCCCCGTCCAGGTCTGGCTGCCTCCGGTCTACGCCAACGCGCCTGGCCCGGCCCGTGCCGTCATGGCCGGGGTTGCCGTCAATGTCGGTTTCTATGGCATGTGGCGCACCTTCCAGGTCTTGGGCGCACCGCCGGTGTGGCTGGCATGTGTGGTTCTGGTCCTGGCCGGCACCACGGCGATTCTAGGGATAAGCCACGCAGCTGTCCACGCAGACCTGCGGTATTTGATCGCGTGGTCCAGCGTGGAGAACGCCGGCCTGATCACAGCAGGGTTTGGGGCGGCGCTGGTGGGTGCCGCGGCAGACAACGCCCAGCTTGCCGCTGTCGGGATGTTGGCAGCAACAGCCCAGGTCTGTGCCCATGCCATGGGCAAATCGTTGTTGTTCATGTGTGCCTCGGTGATGGAGCAGGCTGCGGGAACAACGGAGCTGGACCAACTGCGTGGTCTGGCCCGGCGGCTTCCCTTCTCGGGCACAGGCCTGACGATTGGGGCCCTGACCCTTGCAGGGGTGCCGCTGACCGCGGGGTTCGCCTCCGAATGGTTTACCCTTGAGGCCCTCATGCAACAATTCAGGGTCGGCAATTTGGCGCTACAAATGTGCACGGCCATTGCCGGTGTCCTCATCGCCCTGACGATTGGTGTGGCCGGCGTCGCCTTCGTCCGGTTGATCGGATTGACGGTTTTTGGCACCCCATCACCCACAGTCGCGGGTCCTGAAGCCGCTGAGGGGCTCAAGGTGGAAAGGAACTGGTTGCATCGGATCGGTGTCAGCCTGCTGTCCATTGGATGTCTCGGTGCCGCGGTCATTGCCCCGCTTGAAGTGCTCTTCATCAGTCGAGGGCTGAGCCCCCTCTTCGGCGTGACCGTCTCCGAAGCCGTCGCCAAGCCGTGGATTTTGCAACCTGTCTTCAGCGGCTTCTCCGCACTCTCCCCGACGTGGCTTTGGATCGTCATCCCTGCGTTGACCGCACTTATCGCGCTGGGTGCGTGGGCACTGTCCGGCAGCCGGTTCCTGAAAGTGCGGCGTGTTCCGCCCTGGGCGTCGGGTTCCCTCGGCGTTGAAGGCGGACATGGATACACCTCATTTGGTTATGCGAATCCGCTGCGGAAGGTCCTGGCGAATCTTCTCCTGACCCGAAATGAACTCCACCGCAAGGAGGAGGAAACCGGTGGGCGCACCGGACGTGAGAAAAGCGGGCCGGCAGGAGCCCAACTTGGCTACACCACCGATGTCGTTGAAATCGTTGGCCGCTACATTTACCAGCCCCTTATCGCCGGACTCACGGCAGCATCGAGGGTGGCCAGGAAGCTCCAATCGGGGCGTTTGGACGCCTATATGGCATACATGCTTGTGGCTGTCCTCGCCGTCATGGCAGTCGTGACCGCAATTTCAGCGAAATAGTTGGCACCTCGGCGCCACCCATAGGGCTCGATCTAGTGTAGGAACTTACAAACTTACCGGGTTGCCATTGGCACCAAAGTCCCGGTATCCAAGAACACAACCTGACGGCAATACCAGGCCCGGATAATCCCCTGAACAAGCGGAACTCTTCACTTCATGGCACCCGGCTCAGGACAGGTACAGGGGCATGGACCATGTGGCTGTGTTGGTGACTGCGATTCCGACCGAACTCATGGTACTCGAAGAACAGGGCAACAATGCGCCATTGGGCTCCGTGGTGCCTCATGTCAATATGCTCGCCAAATGGGTACTGCGTGCCTCATCTAAAGTGCTCGCGTAATGGTCATGCTGCGTGGGGTGCTTGGGAGTAGGTCTTGGCTGCGGCCAGCCGGATGAGTCGCTGCTGGATCTCGTTGATCCGGTTCGTCAGATCGGCCAGGTCCAGGCTGGCGTAGAGGTCCTCCATGCGGCAGCGCTGGGGCTCGAGCATGATCCCGGTGTCCTTGATCCGTTGGGCTGGGGTGCGTGGATCATCGTAGCTACGCACGGATTTTCCCTTGCCGCTGAGATGGTATCCGGTGACCTTCTTAGTCGGCAGGAACAGGTTCTTGCGCACGTTCACCAGCGGCCAGAGCTCGTTAAGCAGGCGAAGTTCAACATCGGTGTCGTAGCGATAATTGAACGCCGAGCGACGCACGACGGCGCCGTTCTTCTGCTCAACAAACGGGTTGTCGTTCGAGTGGTGTGGCCGTGAGCGGGTCATGCGAATGTTATGGGCATTGCACCAGGTAGTGACCGCCATATTGAGGAATTCAGAGCCGTTGTCGCTATGAACATGATCGATAGGGTATGGGAATTCGTCCTGGATTTCTTCCATCGCGGCGACGATCCACTTAGCGGCTTTGTTCTTGATCGCCCGGTTGATCGTCCACCCGGTAAAAGGATCGGTGACGGTCAGTGTGAACGCATACTGGCCCTTGGCACTGTTGCCGCAATGCGCCACCGTATCGATCGCAACCATGCCAGGCTGCCAATCAATGGCCGGGATACGCGACATGATCGGAATGACCTCGGTGTACTGATTCCGCCGGGACCGGGTCGTTGACTTCCCCTCCGGATACATCGACAGTTTGAACGGTGCCAGCAACCGGTCGATCGTGGCCGCACTCATCGCCAGCAACTGCGCCTGCACCTCTGGGCTGTAGCGGGAGCGGACCCGCCCGAACGCACCGGAACCGATATGAGCTTCCATATTGGCCAGCGTCGCTTCCATGACCGCTGCCAGATACTTCCCGCAGGGCTGCCCCGCAACTACCCAAACCTGCTGAAGGACCTTCACCGTGTCATAGCCATACGTCGGCGGCCTCGGCCTTCGGGCCACGGTCCGGGCCGGCCCACGCCGCTAAAAGGCCTTCCCGAGCTGCCGGCGGGCATTCGCCCTGGACCACCCGATCTCAACCATCAACCGGCCCAGGATCTCGCCCTTGGCCTTCTTCGAAGCCCGAGAATACTCCCCGGCTTCCTTCTTCGTGATTTCCCTGCGCGCAGACAACGACAACCCATAGTCCATCCCTCCAGCACACCAAAGCACCCGAACATGCACCAGAGATTTCGCGAGCACTTCTCAAATGAGGCACGCACCCCATTTCGCGAGCACTTTAGATGAGTCTCGTCGGGCTCTTGTTCGCGGGGACGTTCCGTGTGAAACTGATTTTCTAGAAGCAGGGGCAAATTTCCGATCGTTCTTCGCTTCAGGAGCTATCGTGTATGAGCCATCCGGACCAAATAATGTCCAGCCCATCAACATCCCTGATTCAGCGCTTTCCGGTATTCACGGATCGAAATGGTTGGCATCTTGGTGGCTTGCCAGTCTGGGCAGCATCGCTTGCTTCTTAGCTGCGGGGCGTCTGTTGTTCTCCCAACGCAAGCAATTTGGGGGGGGACGCAAACCGACTATCAGGTTTCGGGCTGGCTCTACGTCCCGGATTTCCGGGATTTTCGTCCTAGTGATGGCCGCTGGCGGGTTCCTTGTCAACGCCTATGCCAGCTACGTTCCAAACCTCAGGGCGGCGCGCCGGGCCTTCGCTACAGTGACACACGTAGGCAAGGACTTCGGCGAACCCGGTATAGCAGGTGATTCGCGGCACGGGGCTGTGTCCGTCGTTCGACTTCCGGGCGATTCGACCCTGCGTGTTCCAGCGAGCAACGCCTGGATCTACACTCCTCCGGCATACGACGGTTCTGGAAAGACCCGGTATCCGATCCTCTACCTCATCCATGGTTATCCGGGCTCGGCCGCCGACTGGTTTGTTGCGGGGGAAACCGACCAGATCATGGACGCCCTCGTGGCTGGGCAACTGGTAGAACCGATGATTGTGGTGTCCCTTGACATTAACGGAAGCTGGCAGCGAGATACGGGATGCCTTGACGCCGTTGACGGGCCAAGAATGGAATCGTGGCTATACGGCCGGGTGCTGCCTTTTTTCGAAAAAGCATATCCAATAGATTCACGTCGCACCTGCAGAATACTGGGTGGGGTATCAGCAGGTGGTTACTGCGCACTGGATCAAGGCCTGCGCCACCAAGAGATCTGGGGCACCGTCCTTTCGTTCGAAGGCTATGGCGATCCCGGCCGTGGGGGACGGATTGCCTTCAAGGGAGACCAGGCGGCGATCAGGTCACACTCCCCCAGCTTCTACCTGCCTACGATTACATTCATGCACCCCCAGGCTTTCTACCTGGACAGCGGCGATCGACTGGGTCGCGCCCGCGTCAGAAAGTTGGCCGACCTGTTGGCCGAACGTCAACAGATGCTCTACTACCGGATTAATCGGGGAGAGGGCCACAGCTGGTCCGAGGTTCGGGCGGGCCTGCCCTACGCACTGATTTTTGCCTCACGCGAGTTTCCGGAACAAGCTCACTGATACCACCCTCCGGCCGTGCAGGGCTCATGACGAGGGACAAGCCACAAGCCTGATTGCGATGGCTATGGCGCCAGCGAATATCCAAACCGGCCGCACGCCATCACCCGGGACCACCACTTCGAACACCCAAAAAACCGATGTCACCGCGCCAGGCTCGAGTGACCGTACGTATGCCATGAAGCTGATGAGCCCGAATCCGGGCATGGGCCAACCGGCGGGCTGACCAACCACCTGCCACGGGAATCGAATCCCATCAGGGACCGTGCTCCCAGTTCCCCGCCGGAAAATGCCACCCCACCGCGACAGCCACCAGAATGTGACGGCCCTACTTGTCAAAGACCAACACGACAACCACAACGAGGCCCAACGACACAAGCAATGCTGGCGTGAACCAACCCGGCGGAATGGTCGCCGATACCGCCCCAATGGCGATCCCGTCGCGGCCTCTCGGGTGTGCAGCCAAGAAGGTCCGCGCCACCACCATCAGGGATGGGGTCCGAGCCAGACCGTCGCCGCCCAAGCCGACAAGGTTGATGGGCTGGAGCACCGCGGATAGGCCCGGTGCGCGGACAGCACCAGCTGCCTCCTGGATGGAACCGGCCCCGTAGCCGAGGGTTCCCACGAGTGCGGCCAGCGGTGCGAGCGTCATTGGCCTGAGTGTCCCAAGAACCGGCCGATCACCGGGATTTCGGTCATCCCTTCCGCAGCGGCGATCACGAAGCCTTGGGCGGCAAGCTCATCCATCCCACCGATGACCACATACCGCGGGACCCACTCCGGCCGGTACTTCGCATTGAACTTCCACAACGTCGTGATTTGCGTGCGTTGGGATGCTTTTTCCAGTACCGACTGTGACGCCTTGGCGAGGCGCCCTTCTGGTTCGCCAGCAACCAAGCGACGGAACGTCGCGAAGTTCAGCCCAAGGCCGTGGCCGCCTTCAGCGGTGACGTGGTGGATCGTCTCGGTGATCAGAAAGTCCATAATGCCGTTGGGCAGTTCCGGTGACTTGCTTCGGCGCATCACATCCAGCGACCATCCCTCGATGTCCCGTGCAGGAACCCACTGGATAAAGGCTTGGGCCGCTCCGGTGGCATCGCGTGCAATGCTCAGCAACATGCCGGTGTCCTCTGGGTTGAATAGCCGGGACAACGTCATGGAAAACCCCCGCTCGGCTTCTCCTCGGCGGCTCTGCGTGGAGAGCTCCATGAGCTCTCCACGCACAGAGTCTTTCAAGGTCGCGGGATCGTGGAAACTGGTGGTGTATCCGCTGCGCGCCACACGTCCATGGGCTTGGCGCAGAGATTTCATTGACGGCCCCTCCAGGGTGAATGAGGGGCAGTCCACGACTGCCTCATCACCGATGTACACGCTGCGCAACCCAGAAGACTCATAGATGGGGAGCCAGGGGGCAGCTGCACCCAACACCGAGACCGACCATCCCGAGTGCTGTACGTACAACATAAACTCAACCCAGGTCTCCTCCCGTTCATTCGTTGGTCCGATGGGATCCGGTGAAACCAGACAGACGCCTTTTTTCACGGTGTAGGCCACCATGCTGTGACCGCTGAAGAACCACTGCTTGTCATCCCGCAGTGCGAAGTAGTCCAGCGTTCCGCCTCCGTGGGTGTCCACCAGCACCCGGGCCCGTTCGCGTTCGGCGTGATGGGCTGGACCGGTCAGCGGGGCCGGTGCCCGTGGCGAGAGCAGCAGCCACAGAACAGTGCCCAAGACGCACAGTCCGATGGCGACGAGCACCGGGTCCGCGAAGTGACCGCCAAAATCAATAGGCAAGGAACTGTTCCCGCCCAGCTTTCTTACAAGTTCGTCGACGGTGTCGCCCACGTCCCGACGGTGCTGGCGATCGGCCCTCATGGCCAGTCCCGTCGCCATCCCCAGCACCGCCGCTCCACCGGCCAATCCAACGACAGCTGCCCGTATCGCAGCGGCACGGCTGGGGAGCACTGGGAAAGCCTTGAACTGGGTGGCTAGCCAAATGACGGCAACCAGTGACAACGCCGCCTCTTCAAAGTCGATCCCCTTCACGATGTGCAGGACGCTCGAGACCACCAGCAATATCACGGCGACCGCCCACGCCAGGCGCTGCCCACGCCGCAACCCGCGAGCCGTGAACAACAGTGTGAACGAAACGAATACCAAGGTGACGGCGGCCGTTTGCGGAACCACGAACGGAACAACCTGCAGAAGATATGCCAACATCCCACGCAATGGGCGCGAAGCCGCGGAGAGCAGCCCCACCAAAGCCAAGATGGCCACCACATAAGATGCCGCGCGTCGAGACAAGTCACGCCGGTACGTCCGCCGCATATTGTCCATGAACAGAATTATCGCAGTAAACCACCCCATGTCCCGTTCATGGCCGTCTCCACCGGTCCACTAAACAGCGGTTCAGCCTTCTTACCATCGGGGCTTGACAATTCGAAGTTCTCTGAAGCGCCAAGGCAGCGTTCGGAAATTATCGTGGGTCCTCAGCCGGCGCGATCTTCCGCATGTACCAATACGATTTCCCGGCTCTCCGCGGTTCGTGACATGGCTATTTAATTATTGAAAGGCGATCTGCACGATCATCCTAGTTTCAGAACTCTGGATATGGGAGGGGGCGTAGTTTCCGGGTTCGTTGATTTTCCGGGGAATTTGTCATTAACAGTGCGCGGAATCAAAGCTCACTCGTGAGAAAACAAACGTTGGGTGAAAGTCGTCGTCGTGAGTATCGATCCGCGGATTTACGCGGAATCGCGCCGCCAAATTGGTCACAAACAGCAATTTACCCCACATGGAAAATCTCACAATATCCAGAGTCCTGAGTTCTGACCCAGAAGAACCGCGAGATGTAGAGGGTTTCGGTCGATCGGAGAGTCAGCTGACCTTGCATCTATTATCTCGCCAACCCATTCACTCCACGGCAGCGCCACCAGCCAAAAACAGCTGAAACTAAAGGAACTCGATCATTGACCGGAGATCGGTGTCAGGAGCCCGGGGACCAGGGGGTCGGGCCCAAGGTCCGCTGCGTAGGGCGGCTAAAGTTCGGCCCGCGGCTGGCCGGACACCGCTCTCAACCATTAGGCGAATCGGGCATCCAGAGGCGGCAGGCCGGCTCGCACGGTGGCGTGGTCCACCGCAATCACATTCAGGTCAAACGAGCCTGTCAGCCCAAAGAGTTGCACGCCACAGGGTCTGGATCTATCGCAGCCATGGTGCCAGACTAAGGCCATGGTACTCAAACACTTGATCCTGCTTCGACACGCCGAGTCTGATTGGACCACGGGAGTCCCTGACCGCCTGAGACCAATTAACGACAAAGGGATCAAAGATGCAGTCCAGGCGGGTCTCTGGCTGACCGAACGTGAGCTGATCCCCGACTACGCGTTGTGTTCAAGCGCCCAGAGGGCAAAAAAGACCTTGTCGGGGGTGTTTGAGGGAATCGGCCAGCAGAAAATCAAGGTCAGCTATGACGACCATCTGTACAATTTCGATGCGAACAGTCTGCTTGAGACGATACGGAAAGTGCCCGCCGAGACAGGGACACTGCTGGTGGTGGGACACAACCCGGCGATCGCGTCACTCGCCCGGGACTTGGCATCCCAGGACTCCGAGCAACGGGCGTTGGATGAGATGCAGCGTGAGTACCCATCCCTGGGAATGAGTGTCTTCACAGTGGATGTGACGTGGAATGCGTTGGGCAACCACCTTGCGAGACTCAGGCTTTTCGTCGTTCCCCGGAGTTAACCTGAAGTTGCGTTAGTTGCGTTAGGGGCCACTGGTTATTTAGCGGGTGTGTCGCCGGTGTTGAGCGTGTAGATGCTCCTATTCTTGTCAACTGCTTTCCTTGGCTTGTTCTTCAAGCCAATTTCGGTAGCGGGCCATGGCCTCGCGGTCACGGGATTCGCCACGCTCAATCCGTGAAATCGTGGTCGGCCAGAAACCCAAGCCGAACGCGGCCGCCACTTGGGTGAGGCCCAATGCCAGGCGCATCGGGCGCAGGTCGTTGGTCGGTGGGGCCGGCATGGGATTGTTCATGACTTGATAGAGTTCCCGGGCGACGTAGCGTTTCATGCAGCGGATGATGTCCTCCTTGCTAAGGCCGTCCTTCGCGTGCTTGGCGACATACTCCCGTGTTCTTGGATCCGTGGACATGCGCACCAAGACGATGCGGCAGAGCGAGCTATTCGCTTGCCTGTCACCGCCTCGGGAGAGCCGGTGGCGGTTCGTCTTCCCGGAGAATGCCGGGACCGGTGCGACCCCGACCAAGGCGGCGAAAGCGGCCTCATTGCCCATGCGTTCCTGGTTGTCCCCGAAGGTCACCAGCAGCTGGGATGCGACCACCGGACCCACCCCGTTGACCTCCAGGAGCTCCGGGGCATGGGTGGAAACGATGACTGCCAGCTCGGCGTCGGTCTCGGCGATTTTCGCGCTCAGGAACCGGTGCCGCTCACCCATCCGCTTGAGCGTCAGCAAGGTCGCCACGACCGGATTCGCGGGATCCCCCGGGGGGCCGGCTCGCGGCCATGGCTCGGGCCCGGGCTTCGCTGGCCATGCCCCGGTATTTGACTCTGACCTCATCCGCCGCAGAGGTGAGGACTGCGCTGATTTGATTCAGCAAGGCCGTACGGGCCTTCATCACCATCACCGTCTCTGGTCCTCCTGCAACCAGCGCAATGCTCAGCAGCACGATCACCGCGCACACAGCGCACACAGCGCAGAAAGTATCACCGAAACCGGCGGGCTCAACATCTGACAGGTCCGGGCACATCACGTTCCCAACGGTTCGCATGATGATGTAAACCACAACGATGATCGTGTTCAACACGATCCCAGAGCCAACAAGATTCGCGCCCCCGCCGACCAGGCCGTCAAGTTCGGCTGGGACGCCAATTCCGTCAAACCCCCCGGACCAGATCAGTTGCAGCCACGCGACGCCGAGCATGAACATGCCGAAACCACCGGATCTATCACCCGGGTCGCATTTAAGACTGCGAGCAGCCCATGTTTGCCCTCTCGGCCGGCTCGCGCGTCGCGATCCTGGACACCGGCTGGATCGGTCTGAAAGTCGCCACAGCCGCCGGGGAGGCGATCCCCCAAGGACGCTTTCCAGTTCCATTCCAATGGTGGGTTGCGACAGCTTGCGCCGCCCACCACGCAGCTGTAAAAGGGCCTGGCCCCCACGGTCCGCTGAAGAATGATCCCGCCCAAGACCAGGGATCCTCCGGGCACCCCCTCCACACGCACCGTCTGAGCCCCTCGCGCAACATGCTGGCGTGTTGCACGAACTCGTCCTAGGGTTGGCTCATGAGTACTGGCAATGTGGCCGGTGTGCGCTCCACCGCAGCGCGGTCATCGGTA
>JAUNVO010000239.1 GCA_030540695.1 Micrococcaceae bacterium
CAGGCGGTGTGGAATGGACCACTACGTGCCGGACAAGTTCGCGTGCGGATCACGCGAACGTTTACGGGCAGCCCGTAAATGATGAAGCAAAGAAGGAGGTCAGCCGAGCAGCGCCGGATCGCGGCCTTGTTTGGATTTGGAGCTTCTTGGGCTTGCCAGCCGTGCGGTGGTTAGACAATACCCTTGGCGCGGCCCAACTCAATATTTCCACCACAAGTTGGCTCTTGTGACCCGCCGATGCCTGTCGAATCCACAGGTAAATCCGTCCTGCAGGGTTTTATCCTAGAGCGCGGAACAATCATAGAACTGTGAGGCAAGCCGGTGTTCAGGCTTGCATAGTCTTTGGCCACGTATGCGAGTAGCCTGCGGTACATGAGGGCAGCTCGTGGCGACTTGATTGACCAGTCCAGGTTGCGCAACTTGGCGATCATACGTTTCGTTGCACAAGGCTTAGATGAATCGTCAAGCTACGTTGTGTGGCGCACAGGCGTTGCTAAGGGTATTGTGCGCCACGGCTCTGGGCCAGAGGAAGCGTCCTGGGCCGACAACGGCGACATCAGCCCGGAGTGTTATCGAGCATTGCAGCAACGAAGCCTCGTGGTGGCCTCAGAACAGTTATTTGCAGGGCCTTCGCTGTCAGGAGAGACCGGGTTCCTGCCGGTCAAGTTAGTGCGACCTGTCCGCGAGGCGACTGATGGTGCACATGAGTTCTTTCAGTGCCTGGCTGCGGAGCTCCCGGGGCCAGCAAGCGAGCCGAAGTCCAGGGGCAATATCGTTCACATCCCTGACAAAGAGACCAGAGTTTTTTCTTGGTTCGGTACTTGTCAGTCGCGATGGTTGCCGGGTTGGCCATGCGCCGCAATGTCGTGTTAAGAGGCTTCGGATCACTGACGGAGCAGTCCTTTGCCGGAACCACGATGTGGCGGCTCGATCTGCGCAGCAAAGGCCTCTTGGCCGACCGTCGTCATCTGGATGATTACCAGCTCCATCTGCCCGGATACGAACGCTTTTCCGCGCGGCCCACGTGGCAGTCTGAAGCCCGATAAGGAGAATCCCATGCCTTCGAAAGAGACAGCGATTTCGGTTACCGCCCTGCACAAGCGATTCGGGCGGACCGCGGCACTGGCAGGGATGGAGCTGAACGTTGGGTCCGGGGAAATCGCCGGTTTCCTGGGTCCCAACGGATCCGGCAAATCGACGGCCATTCGCATCCTGTTGGGATTGTTGCGCGCCGATTCCGGTGTTGTACGAATACTGGGTGCAGACCCGTGGGACGATGCCGTGACCCTGCATCGACGCATCGCCTATGTTCCCGGCGAGGTGAATCTGTGGCCGAACCTCACCGGCGGACAGGCCTTGGGTGTGCTCGCATCTCTGCGCGGAGGAATTGACAGGGCGAAACGCGACGAGCTGCTTGAACGCTTTGATCTGGACCCAACCAAGAAGGCACGCAGCTACTCCAAGGGCAACCGGCAAAAGGTCGCCCTCGTAGCGGCTCTGGCTTCCGATGCCGAGCTGCTGCTTCTTGATGAGCCGACTTCGGGACTGGACCCGTTGATGGAACAGGTGTTCACCGCCTGCATCGGAGAAGCCAAGTCTCAGGGCCGCAGTGTCCTGCTCTCCAGCCATATCTTTGCCGAGGTCGAGAAGCTCTGCGACACGGTCACCATCATACGAGAGGGCAAGACTGTGGAAGCCGGTCGCCTCGAGGACCTTCGCCACCTGCACCGCACGACCGTGACGGTGTTGCTGGGTTCCGAAGCGAACATGCTGGTAGAGGTCCCCGGGGTCCACGACCTGATGCTCGATGGGCCCCGGGCGACCTTTACCGTCGGCGAGGAAGACCTGGGTCCAGTGCTTCGTACCTTGGCAGGGTATTCGCCACGCTCCCTGGTCGCGACGCCCCCGTCGCTGGAGGATCTGTTCCTTCGCCATTACGGTGGGCAGTCGCCTGGTTCGGATGCCTCGGGGCCCCACGGGCATGAGCCTTCTGCCGGGGGAGGTGCGCGGTGAACACCACCGCCGGAGCGCGAAGGCATGCAGCACGACACCCCTCCACGGCTGCTGATACGTTGGCGGGGCTGGGGATCTGCGTGCGATTCATTCTGCGCCGCAACTGGATGAGGCTCAGCATTTGGGCCGCAGTGCTGGCGCTTATGATCCCGCTGGTTTACGACTCCCAGCAACAGATATTTCCCAATCAAGCGGATCGTGACGCGTACGCCCGCGTGGCCAACACCCCGGTGGTGGCGGCCATGACGGGCCTTCCCTACGCTGCGGGATCGCTCGGTGGCATCCTGGTCATCAAGGTCTGGATGACCTTGGCCGTGGCCCTGGGGTTTGCCTCGATCTTCCTCGTCACCCGCAACGGCCGGGCCGACGAGGAAACCGGACGCACCGAACTGCTGCGTTCCCTCGCCGTGGGGCACCATGCCTACTCGATGGCCAACTATCTGGTCGTCGGGTCACTAAGCGTAGTTGCGGGCCTGTTGATCTCCGGACTCTGTCTGGGGCTAAAGTTACCCCCAAACGGCTCATGGGCCATGGGTGCATCCATTGCCGGGACCGGCTTGGTCTTCGTGGCGATCTCTGCGATCTGCGGCCAGCTCGCAACCACCAGCAGGGGTGCGAACTCGCTCTCCGTGGGCCTGCTGGGAGTTTTCTACCTGATCAGGGCAGGCGCGGACCTGCAGGGCGAAGGCACCACGGCCAGCGCTTTGAGTTGGTTTTCACCGATTGGATGGGCACAGAACATGCGTGCCTTTGGAGACAACAACTGGTGGCCATTGCTGGCGATGCTGGGATGGGCCGTCCTTGGCTGTGCACTGGCCGTGAGGATCGAAAACCGCAGGGACCTTGGTTCCGGGATCCTCCCCGAGCGGCGTGGACCGGGAAGCGCCTCACGGTTCCTGGCAACCCCGCTCGGCCTGGTGCTGCGCCTGCAAAGCCTCTCTCTGATCGGGTGGTTGCTGGGTGCAATACTGCTCGGGGGATTCTTCGGGTCGGTGGCTCGGGCGATGGTGTTCGCCCTTGACCCGGACAACGCCTACACACAATCCCTGATCGGCACCGAGCGCGGAACGCTCAACGGGGTGCTGGGTGCGCTGGCGCTGTTCAACGGGCTGTTGGCTGGTGCCTTCGCGGTCCAGTCCCAGGCGGGTGCACGCGGCGAGGAAGAGAGCGGCCGGCTCGAAAACCTGTTGGCGGGCTCCCTCGCCCGCCCCGTATGGCTTGGCGCACACGTGCTGGTTGCCGCCGGCGGCTCTGCCGCAATGCTTCTGCTGGGCGGCTACCTGACCGGGGCCGCTTCCCAAGGTGCCGCCAGCGGAGGCCAGATGGCAGCGGCTTCGTTGGCCTATTGGCCAGCCGTATTGTTAATGATCGGTGTGTTGCTCTTCTGCCAGGGAGTGTTGCCGCGCGCCGCAACCACCATCGCGTGGGCATTCTATGGGATATCGCTCGGGGCTGCGATGTTTGGAGGCCTGTTCTCTCTGTCGCAAGATGCCATCAAAGCGACGCCATTCGGAATGGTTCCGCGGATGCCGGCCGAAGATTTTGCCGCGATGCCGCTGGTGCTGCTCTCGGTCATCGCTCTGGTGCTGGGAACCGTGGGACTGTGGCGTTTCCGTACTCGCGACCTCATTCCCGGGTAGACCGGCCAAAGGGTGGCTCAGCTACCCAAGGGCCGTGAAAGAACGGGCATATCCATGGGGCCGCAGCCGCGCCAGTGGCGGAGCTATGGTGATCGGTATCCAGATACCGTGGTCACCGCAGCGGATCCGGCTCGTGTGCAACCTCCGCTATGTCCAACGGGTTTCCGAACATAAGGGTCGGAAGGTCGTTGCGGTTTATTGCGTCATTGCCCGTGCCGCGGAAGAATGCCGGGGCCGCAGGGGACCAATACACCAAACCGCGTAAACCACTAGGCTCCACCACTTGTGCAGAAGCGGGGTTCCGGGTTTGGCGCAAAGATCTGCCGCCCCGCAGCACGCAGTGCCATCCGCGGCGCTGTGATCGGGTACGAGGATCGTGTCAGGGCTTGACCGGATAGCGGCTGATGATCGCGATCCGGTTGAACATATTGATGGCAGCACTCAGCCAGGCAACGGCGGAAATCTGTTCGTCGGAAAGCACTGCGCGGGCCATGGTGTAGACGCCATGCGGGACGTGGTCGACCGAGACCATGGTGATTGATTCGCACAAGGCCAAGGCCGCGCGCTCCACTGCGGTGAAGTACTGGGAATCAGCCCACGCTGAAACCACTGCCAAGCGATCGGTGCTCTCACCCAAGGCCAGGGCGTCCCTGGTGTGCATGCGCAGGCAATACGTACAACCGTTTATTTGCGAGGCTCGGACTTTGAGTAGCTCACGGAGCTTGGGGTCTATTCCCGCGGCGTCGGCGGATTTGCTGGCGGCCTCGTTCATGGCCAACAGCGCCGAGTATGCAGCGGGATCGGACTTGCTGAGATTTACACGGGTATCCATGACTAGATGCTAGCCCTGCTTGCAGACAAGCAACAGGGGG
>JAUNVO010000240.1 GCA_030540695.1 Micrococcaceae bacterium
CGGAACCCACTGGATGAATGCCTGGATGGCTCCGGCGCTATCGCGGGCGACGGTGAGCAGCAGGCCGCTGTCCTCGGGATCGAACAGCCTGGACAGGGTCATGGAAAACCCCCGTTCGGCGTCCCCGCGCCGGCTTTGGGTGGATAGGGCCACCAGCTCCTCGCGCACGGAGGGATCCAACGTCGCCGGGTCCAGGAAATCGGTGGTGTAGCCACTGCGACCCACCCGTCGATGGGCCTGGCGCAGGGATTTCATCGCGGGGATCTCGAGGGTGAATGAGGGACAGTCAACCACTGCCTCGTCACCGATGTATACGCTGCGCAGCCCCGAGGACTCGTAAACGGGTAGCCAATCGGCCGCTGCGCCGAGCACCGAAACCGACCAGCCCGAACGCTCGGCAAACATCATGAACTCCGCCCACGTCGGCTCCTGCTCTTCCGGCGGCCCGATGGGATCGGGGGAGACCAGGCAGACACCGTTTTTCACGGTGTAGGCCACCATCGAGTGTCCGGTGAAAAACCACTGCTTGTCATCGCGCAACGCGAAGTAGTCCAGTGTTCCGCCTCCGTGGGCGGTGAACAAGACCCTGGCGCGTTCACGCTCGGCATGGTGGGCCGAACCGGTCAGCGGGGCGGGGACACGGGGGGAAATCAGCAGCCACAGGACGGTTCCCAGGACGCACAACCCGATGGCGATGAGCACCGGGACCGCGAAGTGGCCACCGAAGTCGATGGGCAGGTGGCTTTTTCCGCCGAGCCCATGCACCAGCGCATCCACCGTGTCATCGAAGTCGCGGCGGTGCCGCCGATCCGCCCTCATGGCCAGGCCCGTCGCGATGGCCAGCACCGTTACCGAACCCACGACCCCGACGACGGCCGCCCGTATGGCCACGGCGCGGCTGGGCAGCACGGGGAAGGCCTTGTGCTTGGTGGCCAGCCAGATGACGGCGACCAGCGAGAGCGTGGCCTCCTCGAAATCGATGCCCTTCACCATGTGCAGGATGCTTGAGACCAGCAGCAGCACCATGGCAACCGCCCACGCCAGGCGCTGTCCCCGGCGCAATCCGCGGGCGGTGAACAGCAGGCTGAAGGAAACGAAGACCAGCGTGATGGCGGCCGTTTGCGGCACCACGAAGGGGACGACCTGCAGCAGGTCAGCCAGCATGCCGCGCAAGGGACGCGAGGCGGCGGAGAGCAACCCCACGACGGCCAGGATGGCCACGGCATAGGAGGCCACGCGCCGGGAGGTGTCGCGCTTATAGGTCTGGCGCATTTTGTCCATGGGCAGAATTATCGCAGTAAAACGGGCGATTGCCGGTGTGCACCGGATCGGGCGGATGCCGCGGCGCAGTTCCCCGCGCTTAGGAGGCTTTCCCGGCTTCCGTGCCGCCGTAGTGCGCGGCCAGCCGGGCCATGCCCTCATCGAGGCTGACCTGTGGGGTCCAATCAAGCACCTCGCGGGTTTCGCGCTGGTCGAACCAGTGCGCGGTGGATAGCTGCTCGGCCAGGAACCGGGTCATCGGTGGTTCGTCGTGCACCAGCTTCCCGGCGGCCAGCCAGATGCGCTCGATGAGCGAACCGGCGCCGCGGGCCAACCAGCCCGGTACGTTCAGCCGTGGGGCGGGAGCCCCGCCGGCCGCACAGATCCCGGCCATCAGCTCGGCCACGGTGCGCGGTTCGCCGTTGGTGATCACCAGCGCGCGCCCGTGGGCCTGATCCATGCGTTCGAGCCCGCGCACGATTCCGGCCGCCGCGTTGTCCACATAGGTGGTGTCGATCAGCGCCGCACCGTGATCCAGCAAGGGAAGCCGTCCGCCGCGGGCACGCTCGATCACGCGTTCGACCAGCTGGGTGTCCCCGGGGCCCCACACCACGTGGGGGCGGATGGCGGTGACCCTGAAGTCCGCGCAATCCCGGTCGAGCGATTGGAGTTCCGCGGCGGCCTTGGACCGGGCATAGTTTCCCCGGGCGCGTTCCGGATTGGCGACACCGGAACCGGCACCGGCCAGCGGCTCGCCGAAGTGGGCGACCGAGGGGGAGGAGACGAACACGAAGTCCCGGGCCCCGGCCTCCGCTGCCGCATCGAGCAGCGTGTTGGTGCCGGTGATGTTGGTGGCTACGAAGTCGCGCCAGGCACCGGTGAAGGAGACCTTGGCGGCCAGGTGGATGACCGCGTCCATCGAGTCAACGGCACGGCGCACCGCCGCCGGGTCGTTCAGGGATCCGAGCACCTCGTCGGTGGCCGCGTCCGAGGCGCCGCGCTGGAAGGTGCGCACATGGTGTCCCTTCGCGCGCAGCAGGGCCGCCACGGCGCCGCCAAGCAGTCCGCTGGCACCGGTGACCAAGACGCGGCGCGGGGTGCCGGAGGGGACGGGCGCGCTCATGGGTTGCGGATCCTTCCCCCGGCCAGCGTGCCGGTGGCCCAGAGCGCCAGGGCGCTGCGATCGATCTTGGAGTTGTGCCTGATGTCGGTGGGCATCTCGGGGATCACCAGCACGGCGGAGACGTTGATGCCGGTGGCCGCGAGGGCCGCACGGACGCGGTGCGCCAGCTCGGGCCGCGCCGGGGCCGCGCGGCGGGCCGGCGGCACCGTTTCCATCACGATCACGGGCACCTGGTTGCCGGCCGGGCCCACCCCGACCAGCGCGGCGCGTCCGGCGCCGTGGACGGACTCGGCGGCATGTTCCCCGGCGACCGGGGTCATCGGGCCCTCGGGGGTGGACAGCACATGGGTGAGGCGGCCCTCGACCCAGAGCCGTCCGGCGTCATCGAGGTGCCCCACGTCCCCGGTGCGGTGCCAGCCGGGGATCGAGGTGCTCAGCGCCTCGGTGATCCAGAGCCGGTCATAACGGTCCTTCACGTGCGGGGCGCGCACCAGGATCTCGCCGGTCCGGTTGGCCTCGGTGAGCGGTTCGCTTCCGGGGGCCCCGCCCGAATCCAGCGGCGCAATCGCGATCTTGGCCCCGGCCACGGCGGTGCCCACGCAGACCCCGTTGCCGGTGCCGGCGGCGCGGATGGATTCCAGGTCGATGTCGGTGACCGGCAGCGCCTCGGTCATCCCGTAGGGGGTATGGATCTTGGCCGCGGGGACCAGCTCCTGGACCCGGCCCAGCAGCGGTTCGGGGATCGGTGCGCCGGCCGAGAGCATCAGCGAGATGCCCTGCAGCGTCGTGCGCTGGGCCTCGGAGAGCGCGTCTTCGCTTTGGAGCACATTGGCCAGGGCGGCGGGGGAGGCGAACACCGCGGTGGCGTTCACCGCGGCCGCCGCGTCGGCCAGCGCGGCCGCGGTGAGCGTGGCCGGGGCGGTGACGTCCATGTCCGGTGTCACCGAGGTGGCGCCCAGGGCCGGGCCCAGCAGCGCGAACGGGGCGAACCCGGCCACCAGGGCGGAGCCCGCCTTCAGGTTGTAGGTTTCACGCAGGGTGTCGCGCATCGCGGCCAGTTGCCGGTGGGTGTAGACCACGCCCTTGGCCGGGCCGGTGGATCCGGAGGTGAAGAGCACCGCGGCGTCGGCATCCGGGTCCGCAGCGGTGAAAGCCGTCCCGTGTTGCGCCGCTTGGGTGCCGGTCGCCAGCAGCTGTGCCACGGTGTGGGAGACCCCGAGCATGCGCGCCTTCGCGGCGGGCAGCTCGTTGAGCGCAATGCGTACCCCGGGCCAGCCGAAGAGCCGGGCGCCGAGCAGGGCCCGGTCGATGCCGATGAGGTAGGAGGGGCCGGCACCGCGGATCGCGCGGCCCATGCCCTTGGTTCCCAGGCCCGCATCGGCCACCACGATCACCGCGCCCAGGCGCAGGCAGGCGTAGATCAGCGAGGTCAGTTCGATGCCCGGGGGCACCAGCAGGTTCACCCGGTCACCGGGGCAGACCCCGATCGAGGCCAGTCCGCGGGCCAGGGCGTCCACGCGGGCGCCCAGCTGCGCCCAGGACAGGGAGTTGGGCGGGTTGATGTCCACCACGGCCAGCGAGGTGTCGTGCGTGCGTTCATCGAGCTCGGCCAGCATGGGGCGGTATCCGGCCAGGGCCGGGGCCCGGCGGGCCGGCGCATGGTCCGAGGCCAGCCAGTCAAAGACCGGGGTGGCGATGTCGCGGTCCTCGGCCACCAGGTGGCCGGCCCCCTCGAAGCGGTGCACCGAGGCGTGGGGCAGCCGGGAGATCAGGTCGCGCAGGTAGCGATCGGAGAAGACCGGGTCCTTGGGGCCCCAGAGCAATAGCGCGGGGACCTTGAGCGAGCGGATGCCCGCAGAGATCTCATCCAGGGCCGCCCGGGAGGGATGGTCCTGCGCGAAGGGGATGTCGGCGACGAAGTTGGCGACCCCGGTGCGCCGGGCGGCGTTGGTGTACGGGGCCATGAACGCCCGGCGGATCACCGGGTCCAGCGACGGGTTGGCCAGGGCGTGGGTGGTGCGCAGGAAGGCGTCGGTTCTTTTGGTTCCCCAGCCGTGCACCGCCGGGTGTGAGGCCAGCGCCAGCGCTGCGGGAA
>JAUNVO010000241.1:0-4196 GCA_030540695.1 Micrococcaceae bacterium
AGCACAACAAAGCGAGGGGAAGCCATCGATAAATCGATGGCTTCCCCTCGCTTTGTCGGCCCCACGGGCCGCGCTACTACCGTGCTTGGTTGGGCAGGCGACGTCCGGGCCGCAAACGCGACCACCAAGGAGTCAAGCCGTTGCCACGGATTGCTCGAGGGCCCATATCGGGGTCGAGGCCGCGAATCGGGTGGAATATCCCAGTGGATAGGGCCGCGGGTGTCTCCGCGGATGCGTGCGCTTCGTGTTCACTAGGCGATTTAGCTGCTGAACCGACGATTTTCATGCGACCTCCTCTTACTAAATGCTTCCGCAATGTGGAATTAATGTTTTGCTGTACGAAATGATTATGGTCACACTTGGGGTGCTTGCGCAAGGGGTTGAGAGGAAAAACTTGCTCCAGGGCGCGAATTGGCAGGCTTTTGCAAGTTGTGAAAAGTTTTTTCCGTTTTCACTTGACGAACACCCTGTGATGCGGGTTACATGGAGTGAGAGAAAGTTTCCACGATTCAAAAACATCGAGTCGAAGCCGGCACTGCTGGTGGTAAGGGTGTTCAGCCTTTGATCGTGGCAGGCAACAAGAGACTTGAAAGAGCTGATCACCCATGGACGTGTTGATCTTCAACAACCTTGACGCAGAGGCAGCAGCAAATACTTTGCGACCTTGCATCGATATCGATCGCTGGATTGATTCCATCGTGTCGGAGCGCCCCTTTGGTTCCACCGAGGAGCTGCTGGTCCAGGCCCGCAATGCAGCAAACCCGTTCTCGGAAAGTGAAATCGCCTCGGCGATGGCCCACCACCCCAGGATCGGTGAACGCGCCGAGGGCGGATCTGCTGAAGCAACGCTGAGCCGTGACGAACAGTCGGGGCTCAACATGGAAGCCGACATCAAGGAGCAGCTGGCCGCAGGCAACCGAGCATACGAAGAGCGCTTTGACAGCGTCTTCCTGATCCGGGCCGCAGGACGCAGCAGCGAGGAAATTCTCGCCGAGCTCAACCGCAGACTTACGAATGACGACGAATCCGAAACCCGCGAAGTTGGCGAGCAGCTGCGAGAAATCGCCTTGCTCCGACTAGGCGCACTCTTCGATTCCGTCTCCGCGCGCTAAGCGCCCCACAAACTACCCTTGAGGAGCTCTGAGAGCACAGCTATGGCAGAACGTAGCCACATCACAACCCATGTACTCGACACCGGGACCGGGAGGCCTTCCTCCGGTGTCAAGGCCACGCTGGAAGCCAAGAAGGCATCCGGTTGGCAAGAAATAGGGACCGGGGTGACCGACAGTGATGGTCGGATCGCAAACCTCGGCCCAGTCCAGGTTGAAGCAGGCGAATACCGAGTTTCCTTTGAAACCGGCGCCTACTTCGGGCAGAAGGGTACGGAAACCTTCTTCCCCGCGGTAACGATCAACTTCACGGTGTCCAACACCGCAGATCACTACCACGTACCTCTTCTTATCAGCCCGTTTGCATTTTCCACGTACCGAGGGAGCTAATTATCATGACAAGCACCACCACCGAAGCTAACGTCTCGACCAAGATCGTGCTGGGGAAGAACCAGTACGGCAAGGCCGAAGTACGCCTCGTGAAGATCACCCGCGACACCGAACGCCACGAGATCCAGGACCTGAACGTCACCTCGCAGCTGCACGGCGACTTCACCAAGGCCCACATCGAAGGCGACAACGGCCGGGTTGTCCCGACCGACACGCAGAAGAACACCGTCTACGGTCTTGCCCGTGACGGCGTTGGATCCGTCGAGAGCTTCCTGGTTCGCCTGGGCGAGCACTTCACCAGCGAATTCGAATGGATCACCGGTGGCCGTTGGGCAGCCGAACAGTACTTCTGGGATCGCATCAACGACCACGACCACGCTTTCTCGACCAACAAGTCCGAGGTTCGCACCGCGGTTCTTGAGATCTCCGAGAACGGCGAGAAGAACATCGTTGGCGGACTTTCGGGCCTTACCGTCCTGAAGTCCACCGGCAGCGAGTTCGTCGGCTTCCCCGTAGACCGTTTCACCACCTTGAAGGAAGCCACGGATCGTATCCTGGCTACCGACGTCACGGCGCGCTGGCGCTACAACACCGAGGCTGTCAACGCCGGCGGTATCGATTTCGACGCACTGTACACCTCGGTTCGTGGACACCTGTTGGAGCAGTTCGCCAACAACCACTCCTACGCACTGCAGCAGACCATGTTTGAAATGGGTCGTGCGGTTCTCGAAGCCCACCCGGAAATCGACGAGATCAAGTTCTCGCTTCCGAACAAGCACCACTTCCTGGTTGATCTCGACGCATTCGGTCAGGACAACCCCAATGAGGTCTTCTTCGCGGCGGATCGCCCGTACGGCCTCATTGAAGCAACCATCACGCGTGAAGGCGTTGCCGCCACGCATCCGATCTGGGAAAATACGCCAGGTTTCTGCTAAGCGGTGAATGAAAGGGTGTGCCGGCGCTGTCACGTCGGCACACCCTTCACCGCAGCAACCGACTTAGGAGATCAGCTGTGAACACTACGCACGTCAAAACTACCAAACTTCGACCAGAGGATGAGCGCCTGCCGCTCGGACGCACCCTCGCATACGGGCTTCAGCATGTGCTGACCATGTATGGCGGAATCATTGCACCACCCTTGATCATTGGCGGTGCAGCCGGCCTTTCGTCCGAGGAAGTCGGCGTCCTGATCGCAAGCTGCCTCTTCGTCGGCGGCCTGGCCACCATCCTGCAGACCGTGGGCATCCCGTTCTTTGGTTGCCAGCTGCCGCTGGTGCAGGGCACATCCTTCGCCTCGGTTGCCACCATGGTGGCCATCATCGATGGCGGTGGAGGAATCCAAGCCGTGTTCGGTGCAGTGCTGGCGGCCTCGGCCATCGGTTTCCTGATCGCTCCGTTCTTCGCCCGCATCATCCGGTTCTTCCCGCCGGTTGTCACCGGCGTGGTCATCACCATGATCGGCATCTCACTGACCCCCGTGGCAGCCAACTGGGCCATGGGCGGAAATGCCAAGGCCGATGACTACGGAAGCCTGGCCAACATCGGTTTGGCCGCCATCACCTTGGCGATCGCCCTGCTGCTTTCCAAGCTCGGCAACGCCGCGATCTCCCGCCTGTCGATCCTCTTCGCCATGGTCCTGGGTACCGTCATCGCAGTGCTCCTGGGCATGGCCGACTTCTCCAAGGTCGGCAACGGGGCGGTCTTCGCCTTCCCACAGCCACTGGCCTTCGGCTGGCCGGTCTTCGAGCTCGGCGGCATCATCTCGATGCTCATCG
The DNA here is from genome assembly GCA_030540695.1 of Micrococcaceae bacterium. Classification (GTDB taxonomy): domain Bacteria; phylum Actinomycetota; class Actinomycetes; order Actinomycetales; family Micrococcaceae; genus Paeniglutamicibacter. The sequence goes on from JAUNVO010000241.1 coordinate 3,275, forward strand.
TCGTGATCGTGATCCTGACCGAAACCACCGCTGACATCCTCGCCGTTGGCGAGATCACCGGCAGCAAGATCACCTCACGCCGTATCGCCGACGGCCTGCGTGCCGACATGGCCTCCAGCATCCTGGCACCGTTCCTGAACACCTTCACCCAGAGCGCCTTCGCACAGAACGTCGGCCTCGTGGCCATCACCGGTGTGAAGTCACGCTTCGTGGTCACCGCCGGTGGCGGAATCCTCGTGATCCTCGGCCTGTTGCCCGTCCTGGGCCGCGTTGTCGCAGCCGTCCCGACCGCCGTCCTCGGCGGCGCCGGCATCGTCCTGTTCGGCACCGTCGCGGCTTCGGGCATTCGCACCCTGAGCAAGGTCAAGTACGAGGGCAACCTGAACCTGATCATCGTGGCAACCTCGATCGCCTTCGGCAGCCTGCCGATCGTCAAGACGGACTTCTACGATTCGTTCCCGACCTGGTTTGCAACCATCTTCGACTCGGGCATCAGCTCGGCCGCAGTGATGGCCATCCTGCTGAACCTGCTCTTCAACGAGCTGAAGTTCGGCACCCCGAAGGGCAACGCCTCGGTATTCGCTGCAGCGCCTCCGCGGATGATTCGTGTTGAAGAAGTTCGCGGTCTGCAGGACGGTGACCACTTCGTAGGTGGCAAGTTGATCGACGCCGACGGCGAGGAAATCCCGGTTGTCTCCGACGACGACTTCAAGGATGCCTTGATCACCCACCAACTCAAGGTGGTCACCGGCGCAAACAACAAGGCCAATGCCGCAAAAAAAAGCGGCAGGCGCCAAAGCACCCAACAAAGCACGACAGAGCTTAACCACGCCTAACCCAATGGCAGTTCACAGCTGAGCATTTTCCTGGCAGCGGGCCGGGGTTGGGGGGGTTATGGCCCAAAACCCGCGTAACCCCACCC
>JAUNVO010000241.1:4206-4460 GCA_030540695.1 Micrococcaceae bacterium
GGTGGATGACGGAGGGTCCGCCACGGCGGAAGCCTGGTGGCCATCGGGTGGCGAATCCATGGTGCCACCAGCAGGGTTCTCGTTCCACGACCATTTCCGGTGCGCGCGGGATACCGAGAAGGCGGTGCAAGCTCGGCAACGCCCGGCCGAACGCGTGTAGTGGCCAGCGAGTCAGCCATCCGGGGTCCAGGCTGAAATCACGTCCACGGAACAACCGTTGTAGGCCTTCCCTGCCTTCCCGGCGCAAGGCGTCA
>JAUNVO010000242.1:0-4088 GCA_030540695.1 Micrococcaceae bacterium
ATCAAGGCCTGCATGACTGCCATGATAATCCTGCCCGCTGCTGCCCGGCGTGCGAGCGACTGGGTCAGCGCCGCCGCAGCCAGCGGAATGAGGATCAGGACAACCAGGGCCTCGACAAAGGGTCTGGGGTCGATAGCCGAGACCACGTCGGGGCCGACGAAAACCAGCAGGTAGACGGGCAACAGTAGCATCTGGAGCAGCATGAGGACCGGCGCGGCGGCCAGCAGCCGGTCGCTGGCACCTCCTGCCAGCCCGGTGAACACAATGACATAGTCAATGCACGGGGTCAGCAGCACCAGCAGAACCCCGAGGAGCAGGGCCTGGTCCCCGGCAATGAAACGCGTCAGGCCAAACACCACCAAGGGAACGATCACGAAGTTCAGTACCAGTACGGTACCCATGAACCGCAGGTCTTTGGCAGCCCTCCCGATGGATGCAAAAGGAATGCCCAGGAAGGTTGCATAGAGCAGCAGCCCGAGAACCGGGTTGATCGCATGTTCCAGGGATACGGCCGAACCGGGGGCAAGGAATCCGATGACACCGCCGATCAAGATGGCCAAGAGGTACAGGCTGATCTGATGGTGTTCCATCCGTGCAATGAGGTTCCGGGTATTCACCCTGTCCATGCTATGCGAGACGGTCCGCCCGCACGTGAATCGGTAACGCGCTCCCATCCGAAGTTGGAAACGATCATTGGTGAGTCCGGAAACGACCGATTCTGAGACGGTTGCAGGGTCCGGCGGCGCGCCGATCAAAAACCGCTCACAACCCGTCTCATAACATGCCAAGCGCACAATGATGTTGTGAGACGGTTGTGCGACAGTTAACCCATGGCAACCCAACATTTCAATCTCATCGGCTACGCCCGCGTCTCCGCCAACGGACAAGACTCCCAACTCCAACGCGACGCCCTTGAAGAAGCCAGCTGCGGACGAATCTTCGAGGACAAAATCTCCAGCCGCGTCACCGCCCGCCCAGGGCTCGTTGAAGCGCTCGACCATCTCCGGCCGACGGACACCCTGTGCGTCTGGAAGTTAGACCGTCTCGGTCGGTCAGTGAAGGAAGTACTCACCATCGCCGATAGCCTCCACGAGCAAGGAGTCGGTCTGCGCATTCTCACCGGAACCCTGACCGGAACCTATAGCCCGACCGGTGAGGGGAAATTCTTCTTTGTCATGATGGCAGCGTTCGCCGAACTCGAACGCGACATGATCCGTGAACGCACCATGGCAGGCCTCACAGCAGCCCGAGCCCAAGGACGCACCGGCGGGCGTCCCACCGTCATGGATGCCGATACCCTCGCCGCCGCCCAGGCCAGACGCGCCAACGGGGAAAGCCCCACCCAGATCGCCAAAGCCGTCGGAGTCTCCCGTGCATCCATATACCGACACCTGCCCACCAGCAACATCTGAACCAATCCACCCAACAGATTCCTTAGCGCCAACCACTGTTCCGCTAACGGTCAGACCCAATGTGAAAAGCGCTCACTGAGTCAGGCTACTGGAACGGCTTAATGACTTAGTCATCGCCCGTCTTGGAACGAGCCGTCCCGTAGAGCGTTCCTCTTACGGGACATGCAACCACAAGCCGGTGGTTCCTCGTCTTGCTGTCTACTGCTCCCAGGCCAATCGCTGGTGACACGAAACCCGGATTAGTCACAAGTAGATCCGGATCCTCCAGGAACCCATATCTCCGAGCGGTGTCACGAAATTGGGACAAGTGACACACTGATGTCACCAAACTGGGACAAGTGTCAAACAGCTTGGGATCCTACAAAAATGTAGGATCCGGCGCTACGTGTCATCAGCGAATCACTTTGACCTGCGACGATGCTCAGGCCAAAGTCACAGTGATTCTCAATTTCGTGACACTTTCCTACGACCTCAAGCGATCGAAACCCTTTCTCGTATAAGGCACGCTCACCGGGCATAAATCGGGGCATACGGGAATAGGGAGGCCGCTGGATCACGCAGATCGTCAATTCCAAGAACTTCAATCACCGTTGCGCCAGTCACCGACCGGCTTACGCAATTCTTTGGTTATTGCCGTAAGGAACCCTCCTTGAGGGACGGCGGGGGCCAAGTATGACCTGACGCTGGGCCTAGCGCGTTCATCGTTCAGTGTTGAGATACCGGCCTGTAGAGGTTAGAGACGCAGTTCGTAGAGAATCGTGTCGCGCCATTGCCCGGCTAATGGCCCGTAGGTCATTCGCGCGATGCGTTCCCGTCGGCCGATTTCGCGGAAGCCTGTCTTTGTGTGGAGGGCACGGCTTGCCATATTTTCAGGGAAAATACCGGATTGGATCGTCCAATACCCCTCGGTTCTGGACCGTGAGATTAGATCTTGGAGCAAGACACTCGCGACACCTCTACCGGCACGGGCAGGATCAACATAGACCGAGTGTTCCACCACACCCCGGTAGGCGGCTCTGGCGGAGGTGGACGATGCTGCGGCCCAGCCAACAACGGTCCCTTTAGCATCTTCGGCGACGAGGAGCAGATCGGGGATCCGGGACGAGAAGAAGTCCGCCTTTGCTGGCACGTGTTCTTCGAAGGTGGCGTTGCCGGTGGCGATTCCTTGCGCGTAAATGTTCTGGACAGCGTCCCAATCGCCATCGGCCATGAGTCGAACCCGCACATCGGTGACGTGGTGCGTAGTCACAGCCCGGTGATGATGCTGGCGGCCTTTTCCAGCGCCCCGGGAACAAGGGAGTAGTAGGCCCAAGTCCCGCGTTTCTCGCGCTCCAACAATCCGGCATCGACCAGGATTTTTAGGTGGTGGGAGACGGTGGGTTGACCCAGATCCAGGGGTTCGGTGAGGTCACAGACGCAGGACTCCCCGCCTTCGCCGGCCTTGACAATGGAGAGCAGACGCAGCCGGTTCGGATCCGAGAGCGCTTTGAGGATCCGGGCAGATTCCTGGGCGTCAGCGGCGTTCAGTACGGGCCGGTCGCTGGGTTCGCAGCAAACTTGCTCAGGGGTTGTCTCCATCGTTAATGCAGTGTTCATGTATCCATTATGCCCATAGATTGACAATTGTCGATATAGAGGTTGATACTTTTTGTATCGACAATCATCAATCTTAGCTGGACCGCCTAGGAGCCTTGTGAGTATCAAGACCACTACCCCTGCCCTTTCTGGAGAGGCTGCCGTCGTCGGCAAACTCTCCACCCTAGACCGTTTCCTGCCGGTGTGGATCATCGCCGCCATGGCCGTGGGCTTGTTGCTGGGCAGGTTCATTCCGGGTTTGAACACCGCCTTGGATGCTGTGAAGGTTGGCAGCGTGTCGCTGCCGATCGCCATTGGGTTGCTGGTGATGATGTATCCGGTGTTGGCGAAAGTTCGCTATAACGAGACTGGCCGCGTTTTGGGGGATCGTAAGTTGATGATTACCTCGCTGATCATCAACTGGGTAGCGGCACCGGCCTTCATGTTTGCCCTGGCCTGGATCTTCGTCCCGGATCTGCCGGAATACCGCACGGGCCTGATCATTGTGGGCCTGGCTCGCTGTATCGCGATGGTCATGATCTGGAACGATCTGGCTTGCGGCGACCGCGAGGCCGCCACCGTACTGGTCCTGATCAACTCCGTCTTCCAGGTCTTCGCCTTCGGCGTCTTGGGCTGGTTCTACCTTCAGGTATTGCCGGGCTGGCTCGGACTTCCCACCACCAGCGCAGATTTCTCCTTCTGGGCCATCACCGCCTCAGTGTTGATCTTCCTCGGCATCCCTTTGTTGGCAGGGTTTTTGACCCGCACCATTGGCGAGAAGGCCAAGGGCCGCGACTGGTACGAGGGCAAGTTCCTACCGAAACTCGGCCCGTGGGCGTTGTACGGGTTGCTGTTCACCATCGTGTTGCTGTTCGCACTCCAGGGTGACTCCATCACCTCCAACCCCCTGGATGTGGCCCGCATTGCGCTGCCGCTGCTGGTGTACTTCATCGTCGTCTTCGGCGTCAGCATGGTCATTGGCCGCCTCCTCAATCTGGGCTACGCGAAGACCACCACCCTGGCGTTCACCGCCTCCGGGAACAACTTCGAACTCGCCATTGCCGTGGCGATTGGCACCTTCGGTGTCACCAGTGGCCAAGC
>JAUNVO010000242.1:4098-4460 GCA_030540695.1 Micrococcaceae bacterium
CCCTGGCAGGCGTCGTCGGGCCACTCATTGAGGTCCCCGTCCTCGTAGGACTTGTCTACGTGGCACTCTGGGCACGGAAACGATTCTTCACCCACTAAGCAGGGCCGGTTAGTCCCGACCCCCACATACTTTCTAGCAGGAGCCTGAACACATGAACACCACCGAAACATCCAAGAAGCCCTCCGTCCTATTCGTCTGCGTGCATAACGCCGGCCGCTCCCAGATGGCCGCTGCCTACCTCACCACGCTTTCCAATGGCGCCATTGAGGTTCGCTCCGCCGGGTCAGCACCAGCAGAGACAGTCAACCCGGCCGCGGTGGCCGCGATGGCTGAAGAAGGCATTGACATGTCCACTGAAATCC
>JAUNVO010000243.1 GCA_030540695.1 Micrococcaceae bacterium
CTGGTGGACCGGGTGCTGCGCCGGCTGGATCTGCGCACGGTCACGCTGGATCGCTAGCCGGTTCCACCCGCCTCGGAAACATCCCCGGTTTCCTTCAGCTGCTGGTGCCCTCCAAGGCAACCGGAACCGGGTCGAATCCCAGCCGCACGTGCTGTCCCGGGGCATAGGCCCCATGGGCTTCGTGCTGGACGGCGACGGAAACAGCTCCACCGTGATCCTGGACCAGAATCACGGTGCGGCGCATCGAACCCAGGAAGCCCGAGGAAACCACCGTCCCCTCCAACCCGCTGTCCCCGTGGTCCGTGGCGGGAAGAATCCTGATGTGTTCGGGCCGTACATAGGCTATGGCCTGCTGACCGGACGCTGCTCCGTGTGCGGAGGAAACCGGAAGCCGCTGGCCGTGGAGCGTGAAATATCCGTCTTCGAACAGGCCGTTAAGGCGATTGGAGATCCCCACGAAATCGGCAACAAATGGGGTTGCCGGACGGTGATAGAGCCCTTCGGGGGTGTCAAACTGTTCAATGCGTCCGTCATTCATCACCGCTACCCGGTCCGAGATGGCCAGGGCCTCCTCTTGGTCATGGGTCACGAACACCGTGGTGATCCCCAACTCGGTGACGATCGCGCGGATCTCTTCGCGCAATCGGATACGGACCTTGGCATCAAGCGCCGACAGCGGCTCATCGAGCAGCAGGGCCCTGGGCCGGGTCACCAAAGCGCGCGCCAGCGCAACACGTTGCTGCTGGCCCCCGGAGAGCTGGTGCGCATAGCGATCCTCGTAACCACCCAAGTCAACGGACTCCAGCGCTTCGGCCACCCGCAGAGCACGTTCCGCACGAGGCACCTTGCGCATGCTCAGCCCGAACTCGACGTTCTTGGCCACCGTCATGTGTGGGAAGAGCGAATAGGCCTGGAAAACCATGCCGATGTCGCGTCGGTTCACAGGAACCCCTGAGACGTCCTTTCCATCGATCAGGACTTGGCCGGAAGTGACCTCTTCAAGCCCGGCCAGGCAACGAAGGGCGGTGGTTTTTCCGCAGCCGGAGGGCCCCAGCAGACACACCAGCTCTCCGGGCGCAAGTTCCAGGTCGATTCCGTGCAGGACCCGGCTGGCCCCATAGTCCTTGCGCACCGACCGCAACGCTATTCCGGTGCCGTCGAGGGCATCAAGCTTGGTGCCTGCGGAGGCTGGTTTATGTGACATTTTGGTCTTTCTTTCGCGTCAGAGTGCGCCTTCGGGTGGATCGGCGGCGGGTATTTCCCATGCCGGATACCAACGCCAACAGGGCAAACATGATCAACAGGGACAACAACGACACCAGTACGGCAATGTATGGATCGGTTTGCGAGATCTGGAGCAACCCGGTCTGGAAGGTGTCCCTGCTCAGCAGCGAGGAAACAGTGAATTCGCCCATGACGATGGCCACGGTCAGCAGCGAGGCAGAGAGCAATCCGCGGCGCAGCCCCGGGATTAAGATCCTGCCGAACACCGCCGGCCATCCGGCACCCAGGGTCCGTGCGGCCTCGCTGAGCACCCGCGCGTCCATTCCCTGCAGGTCAGCGGCGATGGCACGGTAGGCGAAAGGCAGTACCAACACCCCGTATGCCAGGAACAGCGTCCACTCCCCGGAGCCCAGTGTGCGTCCGAGTATCCGGTAGACCGGGGCAAAGCCAACGACTAAGGCAATGGCCGGGATCGCGATGGGCAGCACCGTCAAAAGGTCCAGTATCCGCTGCAGCTTCGGGAAGCGCAGGTGGACCCAGATGACCGTGGGGGCGAACACCCCCAGCACCAGGCCAAGCGAGAGCGCGGAGAGCACCAGGGAGTTGCCCAGCCCCCGCGTCAGGGCCCGGTACTGCCGGCTTTCCTGCAATGACCCCAGCCCGATCCAGTGCTCAAGGCTGTAGCCGCCGGCGGTGCTGCGCAACGTGAACTCGGCCATCGCCGCAAGCGGCAACAGGAAGAGCACCGAGATGACCAGCAGGATCGTGCGTCGGGCTGCCGGGCTGGGTGGGGTTGAAACCCTATTCACTGCTGCCATCGCGCTGCCCTCCGCATCAACAAGCTGTAGAGGGACATGACCACTGCCATGACGATGATCATGCCCAAGGCAAGCACCCCTGCGGTGTTGGCGACGGATGCGCCCGTCTCACCGATCAGAGCCGCACGGATCTGCAGCGGAACGATCTGCGCACCTTGGCTGATCAACGCCGCGGCCGTTGCATAGGAGGAAAAGGAGTTGGCGAAGAGCAGCAGGAGCGCTCCGAGGAAAGATGGTGCCAGCACAGGAAAGCCGACATACCGCCAGTACTGCCATCTGGTGGCACCCAGCGTGGCACTGGATTCGGCCCACTGGGGGCGCAGGCGTTCGATCGCCGGCAAGAAGGTGATGACCATGAGAGGAATCTGGAAATACAGGTAGGGAAGGACCAATCCGGGCAATTCGTAGAGCCAGACGCCCTCGGCGTAGATGTCCACTCCCCAGGTGTCGCGCAGCCATATACGCAGGATGCTTTGTGCGCCCATGGTCGCGATGAAGGCGAAGGCCAACATCACACCGCCGAACTGGGCGAGTACCGATGCGGCAGCGTCCATTGCGCGACGGATTGGTCCACCTGGTTGCACGCCGGTCAACGCCCAGCACACCAAGGCTCCGACCACTGCGCCGATGACGGCCGTCACCATGCTGATCAGTGTGGAGGAACCGAAGGTGCGCCAAACGACCGGATTCTCGTAGACGGAAAAATTCCCCCAGGTGAAGCCGCCGGCGGCGTCGACAAAGCCGCTGCCGACGGCCAAAAGGGTGGGCACCACCAGGAAGGCGAAGATATAGACAGTGAAGGGGACCAGCCCCAACCATGAAAGCTTGCGCTTCAAAAAGGCAGCGCTCCTTGGAATACTCGTCGGACTCCTGCGGGGCAGTACCCGGGGCCCAGCCCCGCAGGAAGGATTTTCAATCAGCGAACCTTACTGGGTTAGTTCCGCCCAACGATCACCAAGCAGCTTGTTGGCAGCTTCGGTCTCCGCTTCGCTCGGGGAAATCCAATCCTTCGAGGTGGTTCCGAAGGTCGTTTTCTGCAGCAACGCTTCATCGACGGAGCCTGACTCCTTCAATGCGTCCACGCGAACCGGAACCGAGTTGCCTTCCATGAACAGCTTCTGTGCGTCGTTGGAGAAGATCCATTCCTGCCACAGCCGCGCCGCGGCGGGGTGTGGCGCGTCGGCGTTGACCGCCTCGTTGTAGAAGGACACGTATGCGGCCCCCGGCAGGATCGTTGTCTTGAATTTCGGGTTTCCGGTGGCAGCGGCCTCATTGTTGAAAGACCAGTCAAAAACCACCGGGGTTTCACCCGAGGCAATGGTCGCCGGCGTCGGATCCACCGTCAAGAAGTTGCCGGCGGCCTTCAACTTACCCATCCAGTCGATCCCCGGGGCAAAGTCGGCAACGCTTCCGCCGGCCAATGCCGAGATCGTGCCCACGGCGGCGAAAGCGGCTCCGGCCTGCGTCGGATCGCCGTTCAATGCCACCGCGCCCTTGTAGTCCGCTCCGAGCAACCCATCGAGGTCTTTGGGCTCAGGCACCTTGGAGGAGTCGTATCCCACTGACATGATCCCGGTGTAGTTGTTGACCCACAGTCCGTCCGGGTGTTTGTTCCCCTCGGGGATCGAGTCCCAGGTGGCCACCTTGTACGGCGCGAATTTGTCGGTATTGGCCAACGCCACGGCAACCCCGAGGTCAAAGACATCAGGTGCGGTGCTCTGGCCCTTCTGGTTTACCGCCGCCTGGATTTCTTCGGCCGACGATGCATTGGGATTGGCGGAGTTTACGTCGATGTCGTATTTGTCCTCGAACCCGGTGATCACCGCACCGTAATTGGCCCAGTCATCCGGCAGCGCAATGACGTTCAACTCGCCTTCCTTTTGCGCTGCCGCGACCAGCTCCTCCATGCTGCCGAAGTCCATGGCGCTGGTGGCTGTCGCGGCATCGACACCGCCAGCCGTCTCGTTGGCCCCGGACCCTGAACCGCAGGCGGCGAGTGTGGTTGATAGTGCCAGCACGACTGAGGCTGCCAGCAAAGAACTACGCTTCATTTAAGAGGTTCCTTCCCCAAAAGTCTACAAACCGTTGGAGGGCAAAACCCAGGTATGCACCTTCGGCACCCGCGAAGCGGATGACCCTCTGACCACACCCTACTGGCACTTAGCCGCTAGTGGGAGGTCTAAAGCTGAACATTTGGTTAAATGATCACATGCCGGAAACACCCCCGCCGAATGGGCCAACAAGGCTGAGGGCGGGGTTGTATCCGGCAGGGCGGACTTTCGCGCCACCCCGGCGTCATGCGGGCAGCGGATGCAGGCACAGAGTCAGTCGGTGAAGGAGGTCAAGACGATCTTGCCGCCCGCGTGCCCGGCCATGGACTCGGTGACGGCCGCGGCGGCCTGCTCCATGGGGCGTG
>JAUNVO010000244.1 GCA_030540695.1 Micrococcaceae bacterium
GGCGTTCGCTGATGTGGTGGCCCGAGCCGGACGGGATGGCCGTGTTGCAGGCCTACCTGCCGGCCGAGGACGTGCTGTCGATCTACAACACCGTTTCCATGCATTCGAACCTGCTCTGCTCGGGTGAAGAACAGCGGCCTCTGGGCCAGCTTCGTGCCGACGTTTTTCGGGATTCGTTGATCGACGGATGGCCCGGGCAGCATCCCAAGAAACAACCCCCTTTCGTGGGACTGACCATTCCTGCCCTCCAGCTGCTCACCGACCCCGAACGCGGGACCGCCAATCTTGAGGGGTATGGGCCGATTCCGATCGGGGCCGCCTTGCTGCTGGCTGCCCGGGCACCGACGCTGCGGGCCATTCTCACCGACCCGTGGACAGGATCCGTGCTCGACCTGGGCCGCAAACGATACAAGCCCTCAAGGGCATTGCGTGACTTCCTGCGGGTGCGCGATGAACACTGCCGCTTCCCAGGGTGCAGGCGCACCCCCGAACTTTCCGAGTTCGACCACATCGAGGACTGGGCTGCGGGAGGGGCGACATCGACGCAGAACGCCCAGTTGTTATGCAAACGGCACCAGATCTACAAGCACGTGCTGGGGTGGCGGGTCGTCCATCTGGGCAACGGCTCGCTGCAATGGCGGACCCCGCACGGAGTGACCGAGCTGGAACTGCCCGACGGACTGCTCTATCCACGCACGCTAGGCCCGGAATCCCCGCCGATCCAGCTGATGCTGCCCGGAACCACCATCGACACGCAAGCCAAGAGGTTGCTGGGCTGGGACGGACCCACCGAGGTCCCCGGAATTCCTGACGCCGAGCCCAAACCACATGCCCGCGACGAGTGAGCGGGCTAACGACGACGGATTTCAAGCCGGGGCCCTACCTCGGGTATACTTTTTGACGGCCCCTCATGTGGTGTCATCCTGTCGAACTCCCCCAGGACCGGAAGGTAGCAAGGGTAGATGGGCTCTGGCAGGTGCATGAGGGGCCTTTACTGTTTTCCCGTGCGCGCGTTTGCCCCTCGACGCCGGGCCCGGGGATCGACGAGGGAGTAATTCCATGGGTGCCGGACGGTTCGCTCCCAGCCCCTCAGGGGAACTGCACTTGGGCAATTTGCGCACCGCGATCCTAGCCTGGCTCTTCGCTAGGTCCACGAACCGTGAGTTCCTGATGCGTGTCGAGGATCTGGACCGCGCACGCGCAGGCGCCGAGGCAATCCAGCTCTCGGACCTGAACGCCATCGGAGTGACCTGGGACGGGCCGGTCACCCGGCAAAGCCAGCGCCTCCCCTTGTACACCGCCGCCGTGTCGCAGCTTCGGGACCGCGGCCTGCTCTACGAATGCTTCTGCACCCGTCGCGATATTGCCGAGGCCGCCAGCGCCCCGCATGCGGCACCGGGCATCTACCCCGGGACCTGCCGGAATCTCACCGAAAGCGAACGTGCCGCAAAACGGGATCTGCGCCCTGCCGCGTGGCGCCTGCGCACACAGGAGGATACCTTCACGGTCACCGACGTGCTGCACGGGCCATACACCGGGACGGTGGACGACTTCGTGGTTCTGCGCAGCGACGGGGTTCCCGCCTACAACCTTGCCGTGGTGGTTGACGACGCCGCCCAGGGAATCGACCAGGTGGTACGTGGCGACGATCTGCTTTCCTCGTCCCCACGCCAGGGATACCTGGCCGGGTTGCTCGGACATGAGCCACCCACTTACGCGCACGTCCAGCTCGCCTTGAATGCGGCGGGCAAGCGCCTGGCCAAGCGCGACGGAGCAGTGACCCTGGGGCAATTGGCCGCCGCGGGCACCGACAACGCTACCGCCCGGGCCTTGATCCTCTACTCCTTGGGGTTGCCCTCCGCGTCGCTCGACGACGCGTTGGAAGCCTTCGATCCAGCACAACTACCCACGCATCCGTGGGTCTTCACAACCGACCGGGACGGGGCGCACGGGATGCGCATCCGGCCGGAAAACCGATAGGGTGGCCCTCGTGAGTACAGCTCTTTACCGTCGCTACCGTCCAGACACTTTCGCGGACGTGATCGGGCAGGAACATGTCACCACACCGCTGATGACGGCCCTGGAAAAAAACCGGGTCAACCATGCCTATCTCTTTTCGGGTCCGCGCGGCTGTGGCAAGACCACGTCCGCCCGCATCCTTGCCCGCTGCCTGAATTGTGCCCAGGGCCCGACGCCGACCCCATGCGGCACTTGCCCCAGCTGCATCGAGCTTGCCAGCGGCGGCCCGGGGTCCCTCGACGTGATCGAGATCGACGCGGCTTCCCACGGCGGCGTCGACGATGCCCGTGACCTGCGTGAGCGTGCGACATTCGCCCCGGTGCGCGATAGATACAAGATCTTCATCATCGACGAGGCCCACATGGTCACCTCGGCCGGATTCAACGCGCTGCTGAAGATCGTTGAAGAGCCGCCGGAGCATATCAAGTTCATCTTCGCCACGACCGAGCCGGACAAGGTCATCGGCACCATCCGTTCTCGCACCCACCACTACCCCTTCCGGTTGGTTCCGCCCGAGCCGCTGATCAAGTACCTCGAGTATCTCTCCACGGCCGAAGGCGTCACGGTTGCCCCAGGTGTGCTGTCATTGGTCATCCGAGCCGGCGGCGGTTCGGTCCGTGACTCCCTCTCGGTGCTCGATCAACTGATCGCCGGCGCCGGGCCGGAGGGCCTGGATTACGAGCTGGCCGTTTCGCTTCTTGGATACACCCACGCCACGTTGCTCGATGACGTGGTCGACGCGCTGGGCGCCGGCGATGCTTCCACCGTGTTTTCAGCGGTTGACCGAGTCGTCCAGACCGGCCACGATCCACGTCGTTTCGTCGAGGACCTGCTGGAACGCTTCCGGGACCTGATCATCGTGCGTGCGGTTCCCGAGAACGCATCGCAGATCATTCGGGGATTGCCCGAAGACCAGCTTCACCGGATGCAGGCGCAGGCTGCGGGGCTCGGCCAGGCCGAACTGAGTCGTTGGGCCGATGTCACCAATGCCGGCCTGACAGAGATGACCGGGGCGACCTCGCCTCGGTTGCACCTCGAGCTTCTTTGTGCCCGCCTGCTTCTTCCGGCCTCCGATGCCACCGAACGCGGCTTCAACGCACGCTTGGACCGCATTGAACGCCGCTTGGCCCAAGCCGGCCACGATATCCCCCTGGACCCAAGTGATGTCTCGGGCATGGCGGGCCAGCAAGGTTCCGTCGTCGGGTACGAAGCCGAATCCTCCGGCCAGGGAGCAGCCTCGGTACGCGAAGCGCTGCGCGCTGCCCGTGCGCAGAAGGAAAGCGATGCACCGTCCGATGCAGCCGCCGAGCCTTCGACACCTCCCGCGCCATCACCACCCCTTGCGGCACCTGTTCCCGTGCAGTCCTCGGCACCTTCCTCGTCGACCCCGGAGGCCTCTGCTTCCTCGCCGTCAGAGGCAGCACCCACCCCTCCGGAACCGGCGGCTCCGGCCGAGAAGCCCGCCGAGAACTCCGCTGATTGGGGAGGCATCTGGGGCCCTGTTCCCGATGGACCCGCCAACCCGGTCACCGAGCCGGTTTCCGCAGCTCAAGGCTCCACGGTGAACCCGCCCGCGGATGTGCCGCCGTTCAGCATCCTTCCCGATCGCACCGCAGAGACTGTTGACGAGCCGGCAGCATCTGCCCCGGAACCCGCACCAATCCAGCAGAACCAAGCCATGGCGGACTTCGCAAAGAAGGTCAAGGAAGATCAGGCCGCCCGCGAGCGCGCCGCCGCAGAACAAGCCTCGGCTGAACGTGCCGCGCAGGAAAAGGCCGCTGCCGAACAGCGGGCTGCCCAGGAAAGGGCCGCGCAGCACCAGCAGCAGCAGCAGCAGGCCACCCCACCGCAGCCAAACCAGGCGGACCAAGCGCCAACGCAACAACAACGGCCAACCGCGGCTCAACAGCAGGCTTTCGCACAGCAGCAACCGGCTCGGCAACAGCATGCACCCGGGCAACAGCAAAACCGGTCGCCTCAACAGCAGCCGGTGCAACAGCAAGCCCAGCAGACCCCGGCCACGCAGCCTGGCCAGGCCCAAGGCCCAACGGCGCATTCCGGTGGCACCGGTTCCGTGGAAATGTTCCGCCGGGCATGGCCCGACATCATGGAGGAGCTCAAGAGCAACAAGCGGTTCGTCTGGATGATGGTGGCGCCGAACGCTTCCGTCACGGGGTTTGACGGCCGCACGCTGACCGTGAGCTTTGCCCACACCGGCGCACTGAATGCGTTTACCGGCCGCGCCGAGAATCTCGCGATTCTGGGGCAGAGCATCCAGAAGGTGCTCGGCGTGAACATTGAGCTGGTTGTCACCGAGGGAGATTCCGCACCCGCGGGTGGTTCTGGCCCAAAAGTTGATCGCCGGCCCGAGCCGGCGGTGACCACTGGTCCAGCTGAATCCGCACCACGGCAGCACACCGCCCCTTCC
>JAUNVO010000245.1 GCA_030540695.1 Micrococcaceae bacterium
CACATCAACTTCTTCGCCCGGGGCAGCGTTCTTGTCCGGGGCTTCTGCCCATGGCCCGCATCCGGTGAGGATCATGCTCAGTCCTGCGATGACGGCGGCAACCGATGTACGTTTCATGCGGGGTCCCTTCGATCAACGATGCACTGGCGCACCAATAAAGCCAGATCCTGCCCAACCTAACATCCATCCGGCGCCTGTCACCACCGACTTCGGTTCCGGCCCATTCGAGGGTGAAGGAAGGGCCTTGGCCTGGAGCGTCTGTGGCACTATGGCTCTCGGGGTAGGGGAGAGAGGTCTCATGGCGGTTCAACTTAGATGGTAAGGGCCGCCCTCGCGCCGAGGAAAGTTGATCGGGCAAGATGCGCCGTGCCCCAAGCAACTGAAACCGCAAAGCCGGTGGGATCAGCTTTCTGAGGTCTTCTGCTGCTTGTTAGGCTTCGCGTCCTGCTGGTCAAGTTCGTTTCTCAGCGAGGTGTTCTCTGCCTCCAAGGACAGAACAAGCCGGATTCCCGATAAGTTCAAACCTTGGGCCAAGAGATGGGAGATCCGACGCAGGATATCGAGGTCCGCGTCGCTGTAGCGGCGGGTTCCGCCTTCGGTGCGCTGCGGGTCCAAAAGTCCCTTGCGTTCATAAAGGCGCAGGTTTTGCTGCCCCGTGCCCACCAGCTCGGCAGCCACTGAAATAGCGTACACAGCGAGGTCTTTTGGTCTGTCCTGGGTCATGTTCCCGTCCTTTCCCTGATCGGTGGGTCTTTCGGTGAGGGACGTCTGGCAGGCTTGCACCCCCATGACGATTGTGTTATAAAAATTGTACCCGCCGATACAGGTTATCGGGGATACGACAAATTGGAAATGGCATATCAGAGACACTGTGAAGGAGTGCAACTGCCATGTTGATGCGTACTGACCCGTTCCGTGATCTTGACCGGATCGCTCAGCAGGTTTTCGGAACCCCGGGTCGCCCGGCAGCGATGAGCATGGATGCTTGGCGTGATGGGGACACTTTCGAGGTTGAATTCGATTTACCCGGGATCAAGCCCGATTCGATCGACCTGGATGTTGAACGCAACGTGGTGACCGTGAAGGCGGAGCGCCCGGCCTTGGACAAGGAGCTGGAAATGCTCGCTTCGGAACGTCCCCGGGGCGTGTTCAGCCGGCAGCTGGTCTTGGGTGAGAACCTGGATACCGAAAATATCGAAGCCAGCTACGAAGCCGGTGTGCTGCGTCTGCGGATTCCGGTAGCCGAGAAGGCCAAGCCGCGCAAGATTTCCATTACCTCCCCCAGCGAGGACCGCGAAGCGATCGACGCCTAGGGGCACCCTCACCGGGGCAGTACCCTTTGGGAGCTTTCCCCGGCAGGGGCCAAGAGATCGCAGATAACCTGACCCCACGGTGCGGCGTGAAGTTCTTTTACACCCGCCACTGCGTCGAAAAAGCCATAATATCGGTTGTCCCCAGCGGTTTCTTGGTGCTGGTGGGTTCCGGGACCTAGTGGTCACGGAACCCACCAGCACCCCTTGGCATTCATATGGGTGATCAAACCCCAAGGCTATCGAGGGAGTTATCGAAGGAGACGGGAGCATGGATGAACCACTAGATCCCTACTTGGTGTTGGGACTGGACGTCGGGGCCACGCCGGGTGAGATAGCCAGGGCTTACAGGGCCGGGGTTCGCCGCTACCACCCGGATACCATGTCTGCCGGAGGGTCCTCCGCTGCTTCTGGCAAGAGCGCAGCTAAGTCGTTGGCGCGCGTGATGGAAGCCTACGAAGCATTATCACGTCCAACCACCGGCGCTGGGGGCGCTCGTGGGGGCGAGGCTCCGTCACCGCCACCTCGACAAGCGCCATCTGATCGACCATCAGGTGATGGATCGCAGTTCCAGCCTGTGAGGGTGCGTTATCACGCACCACGGCTTGTGGCCGAAGATTCCCCACCCATCCGGATTTCCCCTCTTCGGTGGGAACCATCTAGTTAGGAGGTGCTTCACGATGAGTGCATGGCGTCGCTACGATTCGCCGTTGCTGCCGGTTTTCCATGAACGTTTCGAGGAACGTTGGGGTCCGGGCACCGCACCGTTTTTGGATCCTGAAGTCCATGAGCAGCCGATGCCGCGGGCCCAATGGATCAACATTGATACCGGGGCTGCTCTGGCGGTTGTTCCGGTGTGGAGTGATGATGAGGCCCACAGGTCGTTTGCGATGTTTTACCTTCCACCTCAAGGGGATATCTGGCTGTTGCGGCCCGGGCTCACTGATTACCTTGAGTCGGGGCAGTTGGAGGAGGTGAGGTTGCGTAATGACGCGTTCAAGAAGGCCGTGGAGCATGCCAAGGCCTTCATCGACGGACCGACCTAGAACGGTTTAGTCTCTTGAAAGTCACGGAGAATCTTGATGTTCAGCCGCTTGCGAGTCATCTGGTGCCTAATGCCCGACGCACAATTCCGAGTGTTGTGAAGGGGATCCACTTTCAAGAGAAGGCTGGAAATCAATGACAAACGAGGGCCTACCGGCATGGGTTTTGACCGACAGCGGAGCGGTCCTCCATTCCTGAAGCCTGCTTCGGCGATGGTGAAGACGAGGACGAGATGCCTATTGATGATCGGACAACCATGAGTCATTTCTGGATGGACTGACGCGCTCGGCAACAAACGGATTACCACGCACCGCAACGGGAACTTTTGCAGCGGCCACGAAAAATCCCTGAAGCTCAACTGGCTTTAATACAAGTGCTAGGGCGGATCGTCAATTGGAGGTGAACGCATCTAAACACCGGCCCGCGTCCAGGCCGGTAAGCCATAAAGCGGGAAGCGACGTATAAAGAAAACATGTTGGTTCAAGAGAGCAAAGGGAACGAGCCACTTTTTTCCAATGCGCTACCAAGCCCGGGCCGTACTGAATCTATGGTAAATCGATGACGTGCAGGGATTCACCGGATAGAGGAGGACCTTGGCCAAGGGAAGCGTGCGTCAAGCTGCGCAGGTCACTACATCATTCGTCTTGGTCTTGGAAAGTTGCTGAGTGCCATGGCACCAAAAGAGAGCAACCGTCTCCGGGGAACCCGACTACTCACCGCGAAGTGTTCCCGATCAATCGATCATGTGCCCACGGCGATTGCTGCCTTGTGGGGCTGAACGCAGCGCGAATCCGTTGGCACAGTGAAAAGCGCTTTGGTCACTCTTCTTGTTGGCAAGTGACGGGTCCTTGGGCCGGATTGAAATTTGTGTTCCATGTTGTCGGCGGTCTCGGCTTAGCTTCCGGGAGTGCTCTCGCAGTGCATAGGGCTGTGAGCATCTGTGAAGGCGACAAAGGAAAAGGGGCATTATTCCTTGATGGGAGGGTAGATGATTTGACCATTATCCACTTTGGCGAAGTCGGTTAGTTTTGCTTCCCGGGTCGAAGTAACCGACATGATGTCGAGTACCTGTACTCCTGCGACGATGAGTGCGTCCGTGATTAGCCTACGATGGCATCTCCAGGGGACTGCTTCACTGCACATGATCACCGGTACGGATTTTTCGGCAACCGCCAACAGTTCGGAAAGTCCGGTGCGGAATTCCGTGGTGTCCATATAGTCGGCGTAGTCACGGAACGCCTTGACCCTCCATCCGAGGTTGGGAGTGGCCACACCGGCAGGGGTATGTCGGCGACCGCCCAGGTCCTGGATCCAGCGATATCCGATTTTGCGGGGCAGTGATTCCTGGATCGCACTCTGATTCCATTGCGGAAACTTCCGTGAAGAAGGGTAGGCACGTACGTCTACCAGCTCCGTGACGTGATTGGCCTGCAGCATCGCGACCACTTCATCGAATTCGCGTGTGGAGTGTCCAATCGTGAATACCTGCCGCGGGTCATGGGAGTTACTTTCGTGGGTGCTCATTGAGTTCCTCCTACTTAATTTTCGCCGAAACGGTCGCTCCATCAATCATTGCCCAGGGCGATCAATCCCACTGACTGCGGTCCATAGCCAGCATGTTGAGTTGACCGGCTGGTTGCGCGACGTCCCGGGCGATGCGTGCCTATTGGGAACCTTGCGCGCATCCCTGGCGATCATGTCTTCAACCGACAAATTTACGGCTCTTGACTGATGTCGGACAACGGGCGATGCTCAGTTTGTGGGCGGATTCTCCGCACCGCTGATGGCATGGACGGCATCAGCCCGGCCTGGAGAAGCTGCGGAGAGGTGCCGCAGAGGTTGAAACGGAAATCCACTTAATTTCAGGAGGAACAGATGGACACGCGAAAACTCGTTGCGGAAGCTCTTGGCACGCTGCTGCTGGTTTTTTTCGGCGTCGGTGTTGCGACCTTGTCGTTTGGTTTCGGGATGACAGGTGAGAGCGTTTCGGCCGGAGTGGTGACGACCGCGCTCGCCTTCGGGCTGATCATGTTGGTGCTGGCCTATGGAATCGGACCGATCTCCGGTGCGCACATCAACCCGGCGGTGACCA
>JAUNVO010000246.1 GCA_030540695.1 Micrococcaceae bacterium
AACACGACTCCGCGATAACGTGGGGACCCAACGGAAGGTGTTCTCCATGGGACAGCAGGGCGACAAGGCGCGCGAGATCTTGATGGATGCCGCGGAGGAGTTGTTCGCCACCCATGGCATCGACGCGGTCTCGAACCGGAAGATCGCCGAACGCGCCGGAACGGCGAACCATTCGGCCATCGCCTACCACTTCGGCAACCGGGACGAGCTCATCCGTGCCCTGATCAACCGCCACCTGGGACAGTTGGAGGGGCGCAAGGCCGAACTCATCGCCGGGCTGGGGGACAGCGCAACACTCAGCGACGTGATTGCCTGCCGGGTGCTGCCCTGGGTGGAGTCGCTTGAATCGATGCCGCACCCCAGCTGGCGGGCGCGCTTCCTCTACCAGATCCGCACGATCCCCTCGGTGGCCGCGGTGTTTATTTCCTCGTTCGAGGTCAACGACGACTTCGACATCCTGCTCGATACCGTGCGCGGACAACTCGAAGGCATCCCGGAGGCGGTGCTTCGTGCCCGCGCCGGCGTGCTGGGCCACATGGCGCTGGGCATCTGCGCCGAGTATGAATCGCAGATCCACGAGGGTTCCGATGAGGGCAGCTGGCTCTCGGTGGGCTACTTCCTCATTGACGCCGGAGCCGGAATGCTCTCGGCACCGGTGACCCACCCGGGCAAGTTCCTCGCCCCGCCCCGGACGCCCACCCTGATCTAGCCGACTGGACCGGGGCTCACGGGCGGAGCAACGAGACGATCTCCCCGGTGGCGCACCCGGATGCGTCCAGGATGTGTCCGATGTGCTTGTGGACGCGGATGACCGCGGACCGGTCCACCACCCGTGCACCGTGGATCCGGCCCTCGAGCTCCGCCTCCAGGCGCAGCGTGTCCGCCCTGCTGTGCGCGGTGAGGGCAACGATGAGGTTGTACTGGCCAAAGGTGACCCCGGCGAACTGTATTTCCGGCATGGAGAGCCAGGCATGGTCGGTGGCCAGCAGCGAGATGCTTGGCACCTGCAGGAAATACCAGGTGACCACGGGCCAGTTCGAATAGTTCTGCGAGAGGTGCACGCGCAGATCAAGGATCCCCTCGGTGCGCAGGGTGGCAATCGCATCCGCGACCCGCTGGGAGCCGATGCCCAGCGCCTGCCCCAGCTCGGTGTTGGTGCTGCGCAGGTTTTGCTCCAGCAATCCCACGAGCCGTGAAGCCAGCGTGCCCGGGACGACCTTGGCGGCCGCGGCCCGCGGCGGACGGAACCTCGGCACGCGGCCGGCCTGGGCGGGGCTCAACGCCCGAAGCGTCCATTTGGAGCCAAGTTTGAGGGTCGAGTTCAGGATATAGGTCCGCAGGGAGCGGACCCCGGGCAGCTTCCCCAGCCGGGTGAGGATGTAATCGGCCAACTCATCGTCGTTGCGTGCGCCCAGGGTCATGATGATGTCGCGGGTTCCGCTGGTGAGGTCGATGGAGGAGATCGCCGGATCCCGGCTCGCGTGCCGCGCGGTGTCCAGGACCTGCCCGGGGTGGCACTGAACCTCCACGATGGCGTTGCTGGCACTGCGGGAGTCGTGCAGCATGGCCACCGGCCAGGCCAGACCGTGTGCGGTGATCCGCTCCCAGCGGCGCGCCAGGGTCAGCGAGTCAACCCCGATCACGGGGGCCAGCGAGGACCACGAGGCCCGTGGCTCGATCTGCAGCGCATTAATGATCTGCAAATCCAGACCGTCAAGTTCAATATTCTTCATTTATTCGCCTTGATTCATGGAAATTCCTCACCATCGACGCAATCGCCACGCTTCGTGTCACTGTAATACACATCATTGCCTTGCCGGCGCTGTCAAAGGAGAACACATGGATACCGTCCCGCAGGGCTCGACCGGGAACCTGTCCAGGGGCCTCAGGGCACTGGTTCCGATCCTCATTGCCCTGGAATTCTTCTCCGGCCTGGTCCAGGGCTGGATCATTCCGCTGCTCGGCGAGATCGGACGCGTCTACGATGTGCCGCTCGGCGCCACCAGCTGGGTGCTGGCCGTGGGACTGCTCTCCTCGGCCGTCTCGGTGCCGCTGCTCGCGGTGTTGGGGGACCGCTTTGGCCACCGGCTGCTGCTGGTGGTCTCGGTCGTGTTGGCCGCCGCCGGTTCCATCCTGATCGCCCTGGGCCCCAGCTTCGCCCTGGTGCTGGCCGGCGCGGCCATCCAGGGACCGGTCGCGGCGTTCCTTCCCCTGGCCATGGCACTGCTCAAGACCCACCGCGGCAAGTCGGCCAACCGGGATGTGGGGCTGATCGTCGGCACCCTTACCTTCGGCGTTGCCGCCGGCAGCGTGCTGGGCGGGGTGGCGATGGACGCCATCGGGCAACTGCACCTGGTGCAGCTGATCCCGGCGATCGCCCTGGTCGTGTTCATTCCGCTGGTCGCCATTGGTGTGCCGGAATCCAAACCCGATGCCACCCGCAGCGTTGACTGGCTCGGGGCCTCCCTGCTGGGCATTGCATTGGTCGGGCTGATGTACGGGCTCTCCGAGGCTCCCCACGTGGGGCTGTTCTCCACCACCGCATTGGTCCCGGTGCTCGTGGGCATCGGCGCGCTGGTCGCGTTCTTGGCCGTCGAGCGCCGCGCCGCATCCCCGCTGGTCGACATCCCGGCCATGCGCTCGGCACGGCTGGCCAGCCCGATGGTCATCGGATTCCTGGTCGCGGTGACGATGTTCGGCAACCAATCCCCGCCCGTGTTGTTCCTCACCGCCTCCCCTGACGCCGTGGGATACGGCAACTCGCTGGCCGCGACCGGGGTCGGGATCGTGGTGGCGGTATCGGCAGCCACCCTCACCCTGGGCTCGTTGGTCTCCTTTGCCCTGACCAAGGCCTTCGGCCGGACCCGGATCCTGGTGGCCTCCTGCCTGCTCTCCGCCGCGGCCATGCTCGCCATGGCGTTCATCCCCTCCTCGACCGTGTTGTTCGCGCTCTGGCTGGCGCTCAGCGGCATCGGCACCGGCGTCGTGCTGGGCGTGCTGCCCGGAATCGTCATCGAGCGCTCCAGCGAGTCGGCGGCAGCCTCCGTCGCCGGCGTCTACAACACGGCCCGCACCATTGGCGGGACCCTGGCCGGGGCCTTCGTCGCCTCGATCACCACGCTGCTCATTGTCTCCCCGCAGGCCGGCGGGCAGGGCAGCGCGCCCTCGTTCGAGGCGTTCCAGCTCATCTGGGTCACCTTCGCGTGCATCAACATCCTCGCCGCGGCCGTGGCTGGCTTCTCTGGACGCAAGTCCGCCGAAGGCCAGATAGCCCAGACCGTTCCCGCACCAGCCCCAAGCTCCTCCTGATCCGGAGCACCCGACACACCAACGACAAGGAAGTTCCGTGAATAACCAGCAGCACATCCACCAGTCCATCAGCGGTTCCGTGGCCGAACAGCAAGAAGCATTGATTGCCCTGAGCCGGCGGATCAGTGCCCGGCCCGAACTCGCCTTCCAGGAGCACTACGCCGCCGCCGAGGTCGCCGAGGTGCTGGAGTCCGCGGGATTCGCCGTTGAACGTGGCGCCTACGGACTGCCCACCGCACTGGAGGCCGTGTACGGCGAGGGTGAATGCACCGTCGCCATCGTCGCCGAATACGATGCGCTGCCGGGGATCGGGCACGCGTGCGGACACAACATCATCGCCTCTGCCGCCGTCGGTGCGGCCCTTGCCCTGAAGCCGTTGGCGGCGGAGCTGGGCCTGCGCATCAAGGTCCTGGGCAGCCCGGCGGAGGAAAAGGGCGGCGGGAAGATCATCATGCTCAACCGCGGAGCCTGGGACGATGTCGACTTTTCCCTGATGGTCCACGGCGCCACGGGCAAGCAGACCCCGTGTGCCACCATGCTCACCCAGGCCTATGAACATCTCGATGTCACCTTCACCGGAAAGACGGCGCACGCCGCGGCAGCGCCCCATGAGGGCATCAACGCCGGATCGGCGGCAACGCTGGCACAGGTGGCCATCGGGCTGCTGCGCCAGCAGCTCAAGTCCAGCGTGGTGGTGGCCTCGTTCGTGGTCAGCGGCGGGGCAGCCAGCAACGTGATCCCCGGGGAAGCAAACCTGCAGGTGGAAATCCGGGCCATGGAAAACGAGGACTGGATCGATGCCAAGGAACGGGTCCGCAATTGCCTGCGCGGTGCTGCCCTGGCCACCGGATGCCAGCTGGACATGGTCCAGACCGAAGAGCCCTACGCGCCGATGCAGCAACACGGGGTGATGGCCGGGTACTGGGACAAGAACCTCCAGGAACTGGGATACACGTTGGCTGCCCCCGACGGCACACCGGGCGGCTCGACGGACATGGGCAACATCTCCGCGTACCTGCCCTCGATCCACCCCATGATCGTGCTTCGCGAGAGCACGGCCGTGCCACACACCGTGGAGTTTGCCGCTGCCGCGATCTCCCCGGCGGGGGACGAGGCGCTGCTCAACAGCGC
>JAUNVO010000247.1 GCA_030540695.1 Micrococcaceae bacterium
GTTCATGTGCTTAAACCTATCCCACCGGGGATCACCAGCTCCGCAGGAAACCGGGCCCGGCGGGAGAAATCGACTCGAAGAGGCGCTGGTGGCGTCCTTGGAACTTGGTGGGTGCTCCGTGGCCGGAGCACCCATGTGCGAACGGCAGCCTTTAGGAGCCATGGGAACCGGTGGATCCAGCCTGATGAAACACCCATGACGGGACCGCAGGGCTCACCCTGGGTGTATGGGTCTGCCAACAGGCACCTGAAGGTGTGCTCACTCGCTGTCGAACCGCTATGGTCCCGAAATGAACCGATGATACCTGGCTTTTTGGGCGGCGCGGGTTTGCTGGGGTACCCAGGTCCCGGGTCTCGTATTCTCCCGTTGCCGCTGGCGGGTCATGGCCCAGTTCTTCGAATGATCAACGAAATCCCTGAAGGGGTCCGGGCCTGGCCGCCCACGATCGATGGATCAGCGGGCTCCGAGTTCCTTGGCTTCGGTGGTTTCTTCCTGTCCCAGGAGCCTGCGGAAGGATTCGAGACGGGCGATGCCCACCGGACCGGCTTCACCGCTTGCCACCCAGGCATCGAGGGCGCACTTGGGCTCGCTGGCCTTGTGGGTGCAGCCGCGGGCGCACTTGTTGGCGACCGGGACCAGGTCATCGAACGCGTTGAGGATGTTCTCGGGATCAACCAATGCCAGGCCGAAGGAGCGGATGCCGGGGGTATCGATGATCCAGCTGCCCGCAGGGGCATCGTCGATGCGCAGGGCCAGGGCCGAGGAGGACGTGTGGCGGCCTCGGCCGGTCACCGCGTTGACGTTGCCGGTGGCCCGCTGCGCGCTGGTGAGCGCATTGACCAGGGTGGACTTGCCGACGCCCGAATGCCCGATGACCACCGAGACCTTGGAGGCGAGCATCTCGCGCAACTCCTCGACCGGTGTGCCGGCAAGCCTGGCCGAGAGCCCGTCGGCGCTTCGTGCATCGATGCCCGAGGCGGACTTGTCGGTGGTGCGCGAGACGATGATGTCGATGTCCAGGTGGCGGTAGTTCTCCAGGAACGGTTCCGGATCGCGCACGTCGGCCTTGGTGATGCACAGCAACGGGGCGATGCCGGCGTCGAACGCGGCGACGATCGCCCGGTCGATGAAGCCGGTGCGGGGTTCTGGGTTGGCGGCGGCCACAACGATGACCAGCTGGTCCACGTTGGCCACCACCACGCGTTCCACCGGGTCGGTGTCATCGGCGCTGCGGCGCAGCAACGTGGTGCGTTCCTCGATGCGCACCAGCCTGGCCAGGGTGTCGGGCTCCCCGGAGGTGTCGCCCACCAGGGCCACGAAGTCCCCGGGGACCACGGGGTTGCGGCGCAGCTCGCGCGCGCGCGCGGCAATCACGATCCGCTCATCGGGGGTATCCTCATCGAGGATCGCCCGGTAGCGGCCGCGATCCACGGTGATGATCCGGCCGACCAGTGCGTCTTCATAGGCGGGCCGGTCCTTGGTGCGCGGACGCGTTCCCTTCTTGTTGGGGCGGATGCGTACATCCGACTCGTCCCAGTCCCGTGTGTTGCGTGTCATGTGCTTAGTGTGCGGCCTTCCCGCTAAATGCCAGCGTCGTCCAAAGGGTGGGGAAGTCGGGCATGGTCTTGGCTGTGGTGGCGATGTCCACGACCTTGACCCCGGGCACTGCCAGGCCCAGGATGGCCCCCGCGGTGGCCATGCGGTGGTCCGCATAGGTCTGGAACACCCCACCGTGCAAGGGGGCCGGTTCGATCAGCAGCCCGTCGTCGAGTTCGGTGACCTTGCCGCCGAGGTTGTTGATTTCCGTGGCAAGGGCCGCGAGCCTGTCTGTCTCGTGGCCGCGCAGGTGGGCGATGCCCGTCAGGCGTGAGGGCCCGGTGGCCAATGCGCAGATTGCTGCCAGGGTCGGGGCCAGCTCGGAGGCGTCGGCGAAGTCGATCCCGGAGATCTCACGCGGACCGCTCAGTTCCAGGGTGCCGTCGTCGTGATGGGTGAGCGTTGCGCCCATGCGCACCAGGATGTTGCGCCACTGGTCGCCGACCTGGGTGGTTTGGGTGGGCCAGTGCGGGATGCGCACGGTGCCCGCGGTGGCCATGGCGGCGGCCAGGAAGGGGCCTGCGTTGGAGAGATCCGGCTCCATGGTGCGGTCAAAGGCCGTGATGCCCCCGGGTTCGACCTTCCAGCTGCGCCCGGAGGGGCGGATGACGCTCACGCCGAGCTCACGCAAGGTCGCCACGGTCATCTCGATGTGGTCGGGGCTGGCGATGGGCCCTGGGGCGGCGATGATTTCCATGCCTCCGGAAGTGCGCGCGGCAACAAGCAACAGGGCACTGATGAACTGTGAGGAACCCGAGGCGTCAACCTCGATCCGGCCCCCGCGTAACGACCCCGTGCCCGTCACGGTCACCGGCAGCAGTCCGGCCGCCCCGTGCTCGGTGATCGTGACGCCGAGGTCCTTCAGGGCGGTGTGCACCGGGGCCATCGGGCGCAGCCGGGCATGCGGGTCGCCGTCGAAGGTGAAGGACCCGTTGGCCAGGGCTGCCAGCGGGGGAACGAAACGCATCACGGTTCCGGCCAGGCCGCAGTCGATCTCCACCTCGCCCATCCGGGCCGAGAGGTCCATCGGGGTGATGCGCAGCTCAAGGGTTCCATCGGGTGCTGCAACCGTCTCGATCCCGGTGCCCAGGGCGCGTAGCGCGGCAATCATCAAATCCGAGTCCCGCGAGGCCAGTGCGTTGTGGATGTACGAGGGGCCATCGGCCAGGGCCGCGAGCAGCAAGTACCTGTTGGTCAAGGACTTGGACGCCGGAACGACGAGCGTGCCATCAACGGGGTCTGCGGGGTGCGGTGCATCCCATGCGGTGTCCAGGGTGTCTTGGGTGCTCAACTGCTGCCTCCGGGTCTCAAGGTGGGCCGCGGTGCTGTGTCCGCCGGCTGGGGGGTGCTGGGTAGAGGGTTGGGTCATGAACGGCAAGGGCATCGTGGCCCACGGGTGTGGCTGTGGGTTCGTTCAAATTGGGGAAAACACCTCTCGCGGGCGAACGGCGCCGGTCCTGGTCCGCGCACGCGCAAACCGGCTCGACGGCCGAAGGATGAACGTACCCCACCGCTGCAATTCTAGCCGCAGTGCGGTGGCCCCGGCGGAATACTCTGCTCCGGTTGCGTGTTGTCCCCATCAGGACGTGCAACGGCCAAGCGGCAAGACGCCGCTCGGCAGCACCCTTGCCGTCGATGAAGAAGAAGAACAAGCGGGGGAGTGGATATGTCAGTACTGCAGCTCGAGGCCCCTGCCCGGGATGCACCACGGCAACGCGTAGACTGGGCGGTGATGACCGAACCACTACAGAGCACCGACACTGTACCGGTAGCCAATGAGACCGACGCACAACGTCGCGAGCGCTTCGAGCGCGACGCGATGCAATATGTTGATCAGCTCTACTCCGCGGCCATGCGCATGGCGCGCAACCCGGCCGATGCCGAGGATCTGGTCCAGGAGGCCTACACGAAGGCGTATTCCGCCTTCCACCAGTACAAGCCCGGAACCAACCTCAAGGCCTGGCTGTACCGGATCCTGACCAACACGTACATCAACCTCTACCGAAAGCGCCAACGCGAACCGTTGCGCACCGGGACGGACACCGTCGAGGACTGGCAAATGGCCAAGGCCGCCGAGCATACGCCCACCGGGCTGCGTTCAGCCGAGGTCGAGGCCCTTGACCACCTCCCGGACTCCGATGTGAAGGACGCCTTGCAGTCCATTGCCGAGGAGTTCCGGCTGGCCGTCTACTTCGTCGATGTCGAGGGCTTCCCGTACAAGGACGCCGCGGAGATCCTTGGTGTCCCGATTGGCACGGTGATGTCCCGTTTGCACCGAGGACGCAAACAATTACGAGAATTGCTTGCCGACTACGCGCAGGAGCGCGGGATCGGCACAGCGAAAAACACCCCAGGGGCGCGCACGCCCGGAGCGGAGAAGAAATAATGGGTGACTGCCAGTCATTGGGAGACTGCGACGACACGCGCATCGTGCGTCTCTATGAGTACCTTGACGGGGCGTTGTCGCTTCAGGATCTCTCGGACGTCAAGGCCCACCTGGAGCATTGTGCGGAGTGCACCGAGGAATACGACCTGGAATGCATCATCCGCTCGGTGGTGCGCCGCAGCTGCCAGGAGATCGCCCCGGATACCTTGAAGTCCAAGATCATCTCGAGGATCTCCGAGATCCGCTTCGAAAGCGGCCACGCCTAGGACGCTGCCAGATAGGGAAAGCCCGTTGGCGCCCCTAGGAACAAAGGGTCGGCCCCCGCACCATCGTCATCAAGACGGATGTTGCAGGGGCCGGCCCTTTGCGGCACGATGGCCGTTGCACTGATGTTCGCGGTGAAGCACCCGCGAACGTGCAGATGCTGACTTAGGTGTTGGGGCGCTTGCCGTGGT
>JAUNVO010000011.1:0-4667 GCA_030540695.1 Micrococcaceae bacterium
CGGGCATGGTTGCAAGAGGCGAGGCCATTGGCGGGGAAGAAGCCAAGACCTTGGAGGACGCCGCCCGCAAGGGCGCCGGTCCCTCGGACAACGACCCGGACGGAACCGGCGACGTGCATTCCCCCGGGGGCCGCTAGTACCGATTCCCCGGGCCCTCGTGGGCGCCGGGGAAAATGGGCGAACAGGGTCGTCCGTGGCGTTTCAGGCCAACGGCACTGATGACGCCGGGGCCTGGCGGCCGGTGATGAAGTGGCCTCCGGGCTTCGGGTCAAGGGTCCACGCAATGGCCCTGGAATGCTTGGGCGGAACGTCCGGCAGACCATCGAGATCGAACCAGCGGACCTCGAGGTTCTCGTCGTCGTTGACCTTCGCCGCCCCGCCCAGGTACTCCCCCGCCAGGATGATGTCCAGGTATTGGGCCCGGTCCCCGTTGGGATACAGCGCCTCGTCGGTGGTGGCCACCCCGACAAGACGGGTGACGGCGCAGCGCACCGCGGTTTCCTCGAACACCTCGCGCACCGCCGCGATGGCAGGCTCCTCACCCGGTTCCAGGATCCCGGCCGGCAACGTCCACCGTCCGTTATCAGCCCGGCGCACCAGCAACACCTTGCGCCCGTGGATCACCACCGCTTTCACCCCCGGCAGCCACAAGGGATCGGTGCCGATCTTTTCGCGGATCTGGATGATGAATTCCGGCGTGGGCATGGGCGGTGGCCAACTCTCTGCTCGGGGTGTGGTGTCGATGTGCATCTTACGCGGGAATGGCCAGGGCGGTTGCCGCACCAATGAGCATGAAGGGGCCAAAGGCCACCGACGAGCGCAGCGTAAGCCTTCGGGCGATCAGCAACACCGCCGTCCAGAGCGCCCCGATGACGAAGGCCAGCACCGTGGCCCACAACAAGTGCACGTAGGACACGAAACCGAGGTAAAGTCCGAGCACCGCGGCGAGCTTCACATCGCCCAGCCCCATTCCGGAGGGTGCCACAAGGTGCAGCAGCAGGTAAGCGGCAAACAAGATCACCGAGCCCAGGACCGCCCTGAGCAAGGTCCGCGGTTCCCCCGCCAGCAACGCACCCGCGGCCAACAGCACCAGGGCGCCAACAAACCACGGAGCCAGGATGCGGTTGGGCAAGAGGTGGGATCGGGCATCGATGATGCCCAAGCGTCCGGCGTTGTAGAGGTATAGCGCCAGGGACAGCATCAAAAGGATCCCGGCAATCAGGGACCGCGCCCCGGCCCCTGAGATCCACTGCACGATGAGTTGGGCCATGGCCCACACCATACGCGCATCGCAGCGAACCGTGCCAGAGCTACGGCACATGTCCCCAGACGGTCTCCTGGCCCTTGCCCGTCGGTAGACTGGAAGCATGGAACAGGTCAATGGCACTGCAGTATTCCCCGATCCTGACAGGGCCCCCAGCAAGGAACTCATGGGGCATTTCCGGCGCCTCGCCAGATCTTCCCCCTGGCTGTGGGACAGCGTGCAGATCACCATCGGTGTCACCAACGCCCAAGCGCATCCGCTCGCGTTCGCCGCCCCGAACCTGCCCGAGCACCTCACGGTGTTGATCAGGAGGCCGGACGCCATCCGGGTGGAGGACGACAACGGAGAGGTGCTTTTCCGCACCGATGACATCAACGCCTCGCGCGATGCCGGTTTTGTGGCGTCGACCCGCAAGAGCTGGTTGTTGCCCCCGCGCCTGGTGGCCCCCGTCTACGGGGACGATGGGCTGGTTTCGAGGCGCCCGGAGGCCGCGTACGTCAATGACCTGATGCCCGTGGGCCTGTGGACGGCTTTCCTTGACCCGGTGGAAATCGCGGGGTTTGCCCCGGGGCCCGCCGACATGGCTTTTCCCCATCCCAGCACCATCCACACCCTGCGGGAGATCAGGGATGATCGCGGACGTCCGTGCCTTGAAGCGGTTCTTTCGCGGGGCCATTCCTATGCACCGGTGTTGGAAGATGCGCCGCTGCTGTGCGCAGGGCTCACCCGGATCCGTTTGGACAGGGCCACGGGTATCTGCGTACGACGCAAGGTGCTCGACGGTCCGGACGCTGGCCTGGAGCACCGGGTGGAGATCACGGCGGTGGACGAATACCTGATTGACGGGCTCTTCACCCAGCCGACCCCCTCCCTGAGCGATGTGCGTCATCCCCCGCTGTGGCCGATCCCGGCGCCGGTTGAGCGACCCGGGGCATAGAGCCGGCAGGCGTTGCGGCGCCCGACGCAGCGATCAGCGGCGCCACACAGGATGATCCGGCTTCTAGTGGAATCGATCCTCGAGCAATTCGGTGACCAGTGCCGCGATTTCGGAGCGCTCCGAGCGCGTCAGCGTGATGTGTCCGAAGAGATGGTGGCCCTTGAGCTGCTCGACAACGGCTGCGACACCGTCGTGCCTTCCCACTCGAAGGTTGTCCCGCTGGGCGACGTCGTGGGTAAGGACCACCTTGGAATTCTGTCCGATCCTCGATAGGACGGTGAGCAGCACGTTGCGTTCAAGGGACTGTGCCTCGTCAACGATCACGTAGGCGTCGTGCAGCGAGCGCCCACGGATGTGCGTCAGCGGCAACACCTCGAGCATTCCCCTGCTCATCACTTCGTCGATCGCATTCTTTGACACCACCGAGCCCAAGGTGTCGAACACCGCCTGGGCCCACGGATTCATCTTGTCCGACTCGGCGCCGGGCAGATAGCCGAGGTCCTGTCCGCCCACCGGATACAGCGGACGGAACACCATGATCTTGCGGTGTTCACGTCGTTCCATCACCGCTTCCAGCCCTGCACACAGGGCGAGGGCGGACTTTCCCGTGCCTGCCCGGCCGCCGAGCGAGACGATGCCGATCTCCTTGTCCAGAAGCATGTCCAGGGCCAGGCGTTGTTCGGCCGAGCGCCCGCGCAGGCCAAAGGCCTCACGATCGCCGCGCACCAGGCGCACCAGGTGGTTTCGGTCCACCCTGCCCAGTGCCGAGCCCCGCGGGGAATGCAGGATGAGTCCGGTGTTCACCGGCTGGGCTGCTGCTTCCGGCAGGTCCAAGGACTGTTCCGAGTACAGGGCAGACATGTTTTCCTCGGTGACATCCATTTCATGGACACCGGTCCATCCGGAGGAGGCAATGAGTTCGTTGCGGTATTCCTCGGCTTCCAGGCCCATGGCCGAGGCCTTGATGCGCATCGGCATGTCCTTGGAGACCAAGGTGACCTTTTGGCCGTCATCCATCAGCGATTTGGCAACCGCCAGGATCCTGGTGTCGTTATCGGCGTTGCGGAATCCCACGGGCAAGACCTCCGCGGTCATGTGGTTCAGTTCCACACGCAGCGTCCCGCCGTGCTCCCCGACAAGCATGTCCTTGGCCAGTCCGCCGTGCTTGCCGCCCAGGTCCTCCAAGGTCCGCAGCGCCTCGCGGGCGAAGAAACCCAATGTCGGGTCGTTGCGCTTGCGCTCAAGTTCGATGATCACCGTCACCGGCAAGACCACATGGTGCTCGGCAAAGCGCAGCATCGCATGGGGATCGGCAATCAGCACGGAGGTATCCAGGACGAACGTGCGTTTTTCCTCCGCTTCCGGTGTATGCCCAGCGCCGCTTGCCTGGGCGTCGGAGTGGGTTCCAGGGAGGTCCGTGTTCGCTGCCATGTCTCGCTCCTCGCGGGGAGTTACTCCCCCGTTCAGCGGGCAATGACGGCTTCATCACCCGTTATGAACTAACCTACGCGCAAACCGCGGGACTGTCCCCGATCCCGGGGCGTGCCTTGGTTAAGGAAGGATTAAGCTTTTCCCAACTGGCGGTGTCCAGGATGCCGGGAAGCGCGTTCAGGAACCGAAGCGGCGTTTCCTGTCGGCGAAGTCGCGCAGGGCACGCAGGAAATCCACGCGCCTGAAGTCCGGCCACAGTGCTTCACAGAAGTAGAACTCGCTGTAGGCGCTTTGCCAGGTCAGGAATCCGGAGAGCCGCTGCTCACCCGAAGTCCTGATGACCAAATCCGGATCGGGTTGGCCCTTGGTGTACAGGTGGGTCGCCAGCTGTTCCGGGTCGAGGTTCTCGGCGATCTGCGCCGCATCCAGACCTTCGGCGTCGCCTTGGAGCAGCAAGGCCTTCACTGCATCGACGATTTCCTGCCGGCCTCCGTACCCCACGGCGACATTGACGTGGATCCCTGTCACGTGGGCCGTGGAGAGTTCCAGTTCCCGGAGCTTTTCCGCGAGGTAGCCGGGGAGCAGTCCCAGTGCCCCGACCGGCTTGACGCGCACCGTCTTGGTTTCGCCGAGCCTGTCCAGGGTGTTGGCAATGATGCCCATCAGGTCGTCGAGTTCCTGGCTGGAGCGGTTCATGTTGTCGGTGGAGAGCATGTAAAGCGTGACCAAGTTGATGTCCAGTTCCTGGCACCATCCCAGGAATTCCAGGATCTTGTCCGCGCCCGCCTGGTGCCCGCTGGCCGTGGTCTGCCCCGAGAGCTTGGCCCAGCGCCTGTTGCCGTCCACCAGCACCCCGATGTGCGCCGGTAGTTTTTCCGGGGCCAGGACAGCACGCAGTTGCCGCTCATAGAGCCGGTAGACGAATCCCGGTAATTCCACGGCGATACTCCTGCTAGTTTTTGGGTGACTTGTTGCCGGCGGCCCCCGGGGCCGCTTGCTTGGCTTAACGCTACCGGGTTCCACCTGCATCGATGG
>JAUNVO010000011.1:4767-6387 GCA_030540695.1 Micrococcaceae bacterium
GCGGGCATCGTGCTTGTCGTTTTGGCTCCGGCCGGTGGGGGAAAGATCACCAGTGCGGTCTTCGCCTTCACAGGTGTACTGCTCTTTAGCGTCTCGGCGTTCTACCACCGGGGGAACTGGTCACCGGGAACCACCCGGGTGCTCAAGCGGATCGACCACACCAACATCATGCTGCTGATCGCCGGCTCCTACACCCCACTGGCCTGGGCCTTGCTCCCACAGGGGTCGGCAACGATCTTGTTGGTTTCCATCTGGATCGGGGCCTTGGCAGGTGTCGCCTTCCGGGTCTTCTTCACCGACGCCCCGCGCTGGCTGTACACCCCGGTGTACGTGTTGCTGGGACTTGCGTCGCTGCTGTACCTCGGGGAGTTCTTTGCGGCGAACCCGACAGCCGCGATCCTCATTTGTGCCGGCGGCGCCTTCTATATCGCCGGTGCGGTGTTCTACGCGCTCAAGGCACCGAATCCATTGCCGGGCATCCTCGGATTCCATGAACTTTTCCACGTCTTCACGCTCTTTGGCTTCGCCTGCCACTTTGTTGCCATCACCATGGCAGTGCTTGGCACCGCCTAGCGCGAGGTCCCTCCACGCTCCAATCCCGGCACGATGAGCGCTGCCAGGGAGGGAAGGTCGCTGACCGGGGCATGGCAGATTCCCGACCGGCAGACATACAGGCGCAATTGCCCCTGTGGTCCTGCCGGATGGGCGCTTCGCACCGCACCTGGTTCTGCGGTGTCGCCGAGTTGGGCGACACCGGCCAGCACACCGAGTCCGACGGCGGCCCGTCGTTCGGCCGCGGTTCCACCGGCGATGGCCAGCTCGGTGCTCGAACCGTGAAGGAACCTTGCAGCGACGCCCAAGGCCGCGCCCGCGGCCTGTGGCGCCCGCTGCACAATCGCCGGGACGAAACCCAAGAGCATACGCACCAATTCCAGGTCGTCCAGGCTGCCGGGCACGGCGGGTTCCTGGACACCTGCCCCCAGTCCCCGGCGGCCCGCCCTGTTCAGCAATGCTGCGCCCAGCAGCGAGGTCGCCGCCGGAACCGCGGCGTCCAACACCTCGGCACTGCTGGCCCCGCCGCGCACCGCTTGCACCCGGGGGTCGTTGGCCGCGTTGTCACGGGGCTTTCCATCCTTCATGAAGAGTTCCAATGCGGCCGAAAGGATCTCGTCGGAGCGTTGGAACCATACCGGCTCCCCGGAAGCCACACCCAGCGCCTGGAATCCCAATGCCACCCCCGCATAGTCCTCAAGCACCGCGCCGATGGATACGTTGGCGACGCCTTCGTGGCTGATGCGATGAAGCACCGCACCCCTGCCGTTGCTGCCTGGTTCCCAATGCACGGCATGCAGATAGGTGGCAACCGTGAGGGCAAGTTCCAGCATGAGCGGTTCATGCAGCAGCACGGAAGCCTCCGCGAGCGAGCCAATCGCCAGCCCGTTCCATCCCGCCACCACCTTCTCATCACGCCCGGGCTGCACACGTTTGGCACGCGCGGCGGCCAGCCGTCTCAAGGCCCTTGAAAGATCCGGCCATTCCGCCAACGTCGGCGTGCGTGAAAGCGCTACTGTCCGGGGCACCTGCTCCGGGGCAAGAGCCACTTGTGCCTGAGTGTGTTCC
>JAUNVO010000011.1:6397-14135 GCA_030540695.1 Micrococcaceae bacterium
CACCCTCCCACAATTCCCAGAAAACGCCGGCTTCCTCCTGCGCGGGTCCCGGAGGTGCCTGGCCGGAGCCGGTCACCGGCCCACCCAGGATCCGCGTGACTTCGGCCCGGCTGAAGGTATAGGTGGAGCCCTCGTGATGGGAGCCGTCGGGCATCACGGTATCGGCATCGAGTGATGAGGCGATCCCACCGCCGGGAAGCAGCATCTCATCCGCCAGCCATCGGTGGATGCCCGTGGCCGAGACCCTGCAAAGCTCGGCGACTGGCCCATCGGGCAGCTGCACCGCTGCGCGGGCAAGGACCCCCAGCAATTGGGCATTGTCGTAAAGCATCTTTTCGAAGTGCGGAATCTTCCACTCAGGGTCCACGCAGTACCGGGCAACGCCTCCGCCCACGTGGTCCACAAGTGCACCGCAAACCATCGTTTCCAGTGTCGTGGAAGCCAGTGAGGTCGCTTGGGCCGCTGCCGGGCCCAAGCCAAGGCCGGCGCGCAGCAGGAAGTCCAGGACGGAACTTGGAGGGAACTTCGGCGCGGGGGAGAATCCGCCGGTGGGGTCGGCGCTCTGCGCCAGGTGCTGGATGGCCTTGGAGAGCAGCTGCCCCAGCTGCGAACCGTTCGACCCGGTGGGCACCGGCAGGGCACGGGAGAACATCCTGGATTGCCCTGCGGCCACCGCACCCAGGTGTTCGGCCAGCGTGGCGGCTTGGAGTTCGAGGGCTTCGCGGCGATTCTCCCAGGCATCCCGGACCGCTTCGAGCACTTGCCTGAAGGAGGCCATGCCCGCTCGCGGGACAGGAGGGAAATAGGTTCCTGCGTGGACGGCCCGGCCGTCCGGGAGTGTGAAAACGCTCATGGGCCATCCACCGGAACCTGTCAGTGCCTGGGTCGCGGCCATGTAGGCCTCGTCCACGGCGGGGTGTTCCTCGCGGTCGACCTTGATGGGAACGAAGTGCTCGTTGAGGTAGGCCGCCAGGGCGGGATCCTCAAAGGACTCCTTGGACATCACATGGCACCAGTGGCATGCGGCGTATCCAATGGAAAGAAAGACGGGGATATCGCGCGCGGCGGCTTCGGCGAACGCCTCGTCGCCGTATGGCCACCAGTCGACGTCCTGGTGCGAGTGCTGTCGCAAGTATGCGGAGGCGCTAGAAGCTATGCGTTGTCCCATGGACGCACCATACTCCACGGGGAAAAGCGCTTCACGGCGCACGGCCCCGGGGATCGTGATCCACCGGGGCCGTGCGCCCGGGAGCCTTGTGTCTCTAGCGTGCCGGGCTCTCCCCGGGCTCGTCGGGCTGGACGTCCTTGCCCTTTTCAACAAGTGCCTGCTGGCGGGCTTCCGCCTCGCCTTGGTAGCGAACCCGGCGGATGCGGCGGGTCATGTCGCGAATCAGGAAGATGGTGACGATGACGACCGCCGCGGTGGCCACGAAGCCCACGAAGCCCGGGCCGATGGACTGGGCTGCGTCACCGACGGGTGCGCCGGGGACCGGGGAAGGACTAACTGAGGCTGCGTACAGCAGGAACGAATACACGCGCGAGGCTCTTTCTGGAAAAGTTGGCGGCCGGTTTCACCGGCACACTAGCTATCTTAGACCGGCAAACAGGTCGGTCTCTGGGAGTGTGGTGGGAACCGAGGACTTGATCAAGGTGAAGTCCTCCCACGGCCATGCCTTGGCGTAGATAGCCTCGGGAACCGCGAAGAAGAATCCCGTCGGATCGATCTGTGTCCTGTGAGCCAGCAATGCCTGGTCGCGCACCTTGAAGAAATCCGCGCAGTACACCTGTGTGGTGGTCTCGTGCGGCGAAACCCAGCCGAAGAGCTGCTCGTCGGGATGCGCTTCCCACGCGGCAACGCGTTCGGCGTAGGGGGAATCTATGCCGGCATCGATCATGGCGTAGTGCAGCGTCTTGAAACGCTCGGGATCAAAGGCGCGGTCGTAGTAGAGCTTGGAGGTTTCCCATGGCTCGCCCAGTTCGGGGTGGCTTTCGGCATTGGCCGCCTGATCGAAGGCATGCACGGCGACCTTGTGGGCCATGATGTGATCCGGGTGCGGGTATCCGCCGTTTTCGTCGTACGCGATGATCACGTGCGGCTTGAACTCGCGGATCAGCCTGACCAGCGGCGCGGACGCCCGGTCCAGGGGCTGGCGCGCAAAGCAGCCGTAGTCCAGCTCGGGCAATGGATCGCCCTCGGGCAGGCCCGAGTCGGTGAACCCCAACCAACGCTGTTCAATGCCCATGACCGCGGCCGCCTGGGCCATTTCCCCGCGCCGGACCCCGGTCAGGTCGCGGTGCGCGTGGGCGAGTTCGCCCACCGCCGCGTTAAGGATGTCTCCGCGTTCCCCTCCGGTGCAGGTGGCAACCATCACCTTGGCCCCTGCCGCGATGTAAGCGGCCATCGTCGCCGATCCCTTGGACGACTCGTCATCGGGGTGCGCATGGACCGCCAACAAACGCAGGCCCGATGAATCCACGATCTGCTCCACGTTTTGCTCTACCACGTAGGTAACTCCAACTTCCTGTGCTCGGTGCAGGGTTCCCCCGTGCCAAGGCTTAGACTGGTAGGGATGATTTCCCGGCCACGACGCCCAAGAATCGAAAGAGGCGCCATTGTCCAGCTTAACGAATAGGTACGGTTCGCCCAAGCGGCGTTTCTCCAAGCGAACGCGCACGACGGCAATCCTGGTGTCGTTGGGCCTGGGCATCCTGGCCGCACTGTATTTGGCAACGGCCACCCATTCGACCGTTCAGTTCAAGGACAACTCCTTCGAGGTCCTCTCCCCCACCAGCACCACCGCCATTGTCGATATCTCCAAGGAGGCCGGCGATACCGTCCAGTGCGAGGTCCGTGCGATGAACGAGTCCTATGCGATTGTTGGCTGGAAGACGCTGGTTCTCGGCCCCACCGAGGGCAAGGGCATCACGACCCAGCGCTTCGATGTGCAGTTGCGCACCGAGTCCCTGGCGACCACCGCGGGCATCGAGGAATGCCGGATCCTGAAAACAAGTTAGCCGTGTCGGCGCCGCATGACTGTTAAGTCCGTGCGACGCGCCGCTACGCCAAAAGCTCAAACCCTTGGGTAATTAGCCAAATGGCGGCTAATATCTTTGTAATACGTTAATGCCCCGCTTACAGAAGGTGACGGACTAAGTTCTTCACCTGCTGCGCGGGGTCTTTGCTTGCACGATGTTTTCACAGCATCGGGCAGGACCGTCTCGGCAGGTTGTTCCCCCAGGGAGTAACGGCCCTGATTACACAAGGAGTACTCACGTGACCACGACCAACCACGAACCCGTTGATTGGCTGACCCAAGAGGCCTACGACCGTCTGGCCGGCGAGCTCGAGCACCTTTCGGGGCCTGGCCGCGCCGAGATCGTAGACCGCATTGAGCAGGCACGTTCCGAGGGCGACCTCAAGGAAAACGGTGGCTACCACGCGGCCAAGGAAGAACAGGGCAAGGCCGAAGCCCGCATCTCCTACCTCAAGGACCTGCTGCGCCGCGCCCACGTGGGCGAGTCACCCGCCGATGACGGAATCGTCGAACCGGGCATGCTGGTCGAGGCGGTCATCGCCGGGGACAAGACCACGTTCCTCTTTGGCAGCCGCGAGGTTGCCGGTGACACGGACCTGGAAGTCTATTCGGAACAGTCCCCGATCGGCGCTGCAGTCCACGGTTCCAAGTCCGGCGACACGATCTCCTACACCGCCCCCAACGGCAAGGAAATCACCGTCAAGATCGTTTCCTGCAAGCCTTACACCACCTAGGGTTTCTTTCCGCGCCACTGGCGCGGAAAGAGGCTTCGTGGCCGTTGATGCCCCACCCCTGATGGATCCCTGCCCGTGTGGGCAAGGCCGGGGATGGGCGCATTGGCGGCCATCGGCCGTTAACCCCTGCTTTCCTAGCCCATGATCATGGGCTGGAAACCTTCGGCGCGCAGATTGTTCAGCACCGTCTCGGAGTGCACATGGCCCTTGGTTTCCATGTCGATGGTGATCGCCACGTCCCCCATGGATAGCGAACCGCCGATGCGCGTGTGGTCCAGCCGCGTCACGTTCGCGTCGGATTCGGCGATGACCCGTGAGATGGTGGCCAGCTCGCCCGGACGGTCATCAAGCATCATCCGCACCGTCAGGTAGCGGCCCGCGGCCGAAAGCCCGCGCTGGATGACCTTGAGCATCAGCAGCGGGTCGATGTTTCCACCCGAGAGCACGACCGCCGTCTTGCGGGGGTGCAGTCCCAGCTCCTCAAGCTTTCCCTCGAGCAGTGCCGCCACTCCCACCGCCCCGGCCGGCTCGACGACCAGTTTGGAGCGCTCCAGCAGGAACACCAGGGCGCGGGCCAGACCGTCCTCGGAGACGGTGACCACGTCGTCAACGAGCTCGCGGATGATCTGGAAGGGCAGCTGCCCCGGCCGGCCCACGGCAATGCCGTCGGCAATGGTTCGCACGTTGTGCAACGGGACCAGTGCATCAGCCGCCAGCGATGGGGGGTACGCCGCGGCGTTCTCCGCCTGCACCCCGATGATCTTGATGTCCCGGCCTAGTTCGGCGGCACGTGATTTGATGGCCACAGCAACGCCGGCCAGCAGCCCGCCCCCGCCCACGCCCATCAACACGGTGTCCACGTCGGGCAATTGATCCAGGATCTCCAACCCGATGGTCCCCTGCCCGGCGATGATGTCGGCGTTGTCGAAGGGGTGCACAAAGACCGCACCCGTGGCGGTGGCGTAGCGTTCGGCCTCCGCCAGCGCCTCGTCCACGTTGTGCCCGTGCAGGATCACCTCGGCGCCGTGGTCGCGGGTCGCCGTCAGCTTGGGAAGCGCCACGCCCAGCGGCATGTAGATGCGGGCCTTGATCCCCAGCCGGCGGGCCGCCTGGGCCACGCCCTGGGCGTGGTTGCCGGCCGATGCCGCGACAACGCCGCGGGCGCGTTCCTCCATGGACAGCTTGGCCATCCGCACATAGGCACCGCGGACCTTGAAGGAACCCGCGCGCTGCAGGTTCTCGCACTTGAGGTAGACCTCTGAGCCGACATCCAGCGACAAGGCACGCGAATGCTCCATCGGGGTGCGGACGCTGACGCCCTCGAGCAGGGCACGGGCATCTTCGATGTCGGACAGGCTCACCGGGAGCGTGGTCTTCTGGATCATGGAAGCGGCTTTCTTCTGGGCGTGTGAACACGCGGGTCTCATCAGGTTTGGAAGTCTTTGGATGCCAGGACCGTGGACCGGGTTCACCGGTGCGTTCCGGCTCAGGAACCGGGGTCGGGTTCCTCTCCGTCAAGGTCGGCGGGAGCCGGATCCGCGCTGCGGTCCGGCCTGCTAATTCGGGCTCCGGCGGCCACGGCCATGGCACCGTTCCCGGGGCTGAAGAGCGGGTCGTGTTCCCAGCTGCGGTCCGCGATGTATTTCACCACGGTGTTGGCCACGGCCAGGATCGGGACGGCGAACAGGGCTCCGGTGATGCCGGCCACGAGCAAACCTCCGGTCACCGCCAAGACGACGGCCAACGGGTGCAGGCTCACCGCCTTGCCCATGACCAGTGGTTGCAGGATGTGGGATTCGGCTTGCTGGACAAAGAGCACCACCAGCATCATGATCAACGCGTTCACCGGCCCATTGGCCACCAGGGCCAACAAGATGGCAACCACACCGGTGAACAGCGCACCGACCACCGGGATGAATGAACCGATGAAGACCAGCACGCCCAGGGGCAAGGCCAACGGCACCCCGAGGATCAGGGCGCCGACCCCGATGCCCAGGGCATCGATGAATGCGACGAAGAGCTGGACACGCACGTAGCTGATCATCGAGGCCCACCCACGGAACCCGGCCCCGTGGGCCGCGGTTCGGGCTCGGCGCGGCAACAGGTTGATCAGGAACATCCCGATCCGCGGGCCGTCAAGCAGCAGGAAGATCAGCGAGAAAAGCACCAGCAGCAGGCCGGTGACCAGATGCCCCAGGGTCGTGCCCCAGGAAAGCGCGCCGGAAAGGATGGTGGAGGAGTTGCTCTTGAGCTGGTTCAGGGCATCCTGGAACAGCACGTCCAGGTCTTGGTTGCTCAGCGCCAGGGGACCGTTGGAGAGCCAAAACTGGATCTGGCTGAGGCCTGTCAGCGCTTGGGACCACAGCGAGGCGAACCCGGTGGCCAGACGCTGGCCGACGATGGAGAGCCCTCCGATGGTGACGCCCAGGAACCCAATCATGGTCACGCCGACCGCCAAGCCCTTGGGGAAGCGCAGGTCCCGGTGCAGGACGGTCACCACCGGGGACAGCAATCCGGCCAGCAGTGCGGCGATCATCAACGGCACCACGAGCAGGGTCACGTGTGAGAGCAGCCAGACGGCGATGCCCACGGCGAGCACGATGAGTATCAGGCGCCACGACCATGAGGCGGCGATGCGGATGCCATAGGGCAGGTCGTCGGCCTCGGCGTGTTTTGCGTACGCCTTGGCCGGGCTTTCCCCGATTTCGGGCTCGGTCACCAGGCGCTGCCTGGTGGCCATGGCGGTCTGCTGCACCGCCTCGGTGGCCGCGGCCAGACGCTTGAATGAACGCGGCAGTTTCATGAGCTTCCTCCCGGGCACACTGACCGGAGCGTCACGCCGATGCGCGCCCGCTTCCCCATCAATCCCGTGCTGACTGCCAATGCCATGAACATACGCTATCCCCTGTTGGTTGCCCGTGCGACATAGATGACGCCCATATTGCAGAAAAACCGCGGGCCAGTACCCAATTCATGGGTACTGGCCCGCGGTCGCACAGCAGATTGACTAGTCGTTGCCACGCAGGATGGCCAGAATGCGCAGAATCTCCACATACAGCCAGATCAGGGTGACGGTCAGGCCGAAGGCTGCGGACCAGGCGGCCCTTGCCGGTGCCCCGCGGCGCACTCCCTCGGAGATGTTGGTGAAGTCCAGCACCAGCGAGTAGGTCGCAAGCAAGACGGCGAAGGCGCCAATGGCGAGGCCGATCCAGCCCGAGCGCAGACCGAACATTCCGTCGATGGCACCAAACATCATCAGGCCGAAGTTCAACAGCGAGAAGAGTCCGTAGCCGATCATCGCGATCATGAACATTCGGGTCATCTTGGGTGTCGCACGGTACTTGCCGGAGCGGTAGAGCACCAGCGTCACGGCGAACACCGAGAAGGTCGCCAGAACCGCCTGCAGGGCAATGCCTGGGTACCTTGCCTCGAAGACCCCAGATAGCCCCCCGAGGAACAAACCCTCGAACCCGGCGTAAAGCATGATCAGTATCGGGGACGGTGCGCGCTTGAAGGCGTTGACCAGGCCCAGAACCAGCCCGACCAACGCACCAACAATCATCAATCCCGGCAGCTGCCAGCCAATGGCGGCGCCAATGAGCACGATGCCCAGGCACAGCATCGTCTTGTTGATGACATCGGCGTAAGTCATGCGGCCGGTTTGCTGTGGCGACGCGGAGGGCTGCGTGTACAGGTCCTGCAGGGCTTGTGCACTCATCGGCTGAGCACTGGTGGTTGTCGCGGCACCCGTGGCGCCGCCCGCACGGGTCTGCTCGCGGTAATTCTTGGAATTGAAGACCGGGTTTCCGCCCAGGGCCATGGTGTTTCTCCTCGGTAGGGTTGTCAGTAAATAGCCTACGTTGGTTCAACGTACGGCGATGACAAATAAATCCCGTTCTGACTAGTTTTCATGAAGATGTCGCTTGGTTCGTTGTTGACGGATCCACCGGCGGGATCCGGCATCGGCAC
>JAUNVO010000011.1:14235-17676 GCA_030540695.1 Micrococcaceae bacterium
CTTCTTGCGGTACCCCCAGTGGGACTCGAACCCACAATCCTTTCGGCAGCTGATTTTAAGTCAGCCGTGTATACCAATTCCACCATGGGGGCCTACCCGACTAAGCGTACAAGATCGTTTCCACGCTCGTGAAACGATCAGCTGCACGCTTAGCCGGTGGGGCGGCTTCGGCGCGTGGCCTTGCCGGGCCCTGGCCTATCACAGCGGGCCCGGCATGTGCCATGCCGCCCCATTGGGGCAGACGCTAGGAGCGCGGCTTGGGGGTTGCAGCCTCGACGAATGTCGCGCGGGGGTTGTCGAGGTTGTTCAGCTGCAGGGTGTCGCGCGTGAAGAAGACCGCCACCATCCAGTCGCCGATCACCCGGAACTTGCGTTCGAAGGTCGGCATGGCCATGCCATGGTACCCGCGGTGCGCCATCCATGCCGGCCAGCCCTTGAGCTTGATGCCCATGATCTTGGCGACGCCCTTGTTGGCACCGAAGCCCGCAACGGCACCAAGGTTCTTGTGCTTGTAGTTCTTGACCTGCCCCACACCGTAGCGGGTGGAGTAGATGTTGTGTGCCAGCAGCTTGGCCTGCCGGACGGCGTGCTGTGCGTTGGGCACGCAGGTCCCGTCGGGCAGCCCTCCGGTCACATCGGGAACCGCTGCCACGTCACCGGCGGCCCAGGCTCCCTCGATCGCGATTCCGTCTTCACCGGTGATGCGCAGGTCGGTGCCCGTCATCACGCGTCCGCGCGGTTCGATGGGGAAGTCGGTGGAGCGAACCATCGGATTGGCCATGACACCGGCGGTCCACACCAAGGTGTCGGTCTCGAACTCGTCGGCCGGGGTCTTCTCGGGCATGTTGATCAGCTTGAGCACGCCACCCTCGGCGTTGTCCAGCGAGGTGTTCAGCAGGACCTCGATGCCGCGGCTGCGCAGGTGGTCAACAACCCACAGAGCCTGGTCCTCGGTGACCTCGGGCATGATCCGCCCCATGGCCTCGACCACGACGAAACGCATCTCATCCTTGCCGATCCGTCCGTTCAACGCCGCCTCATGGCGCGCCATGTCTTCGATCTCGGTGATGGTTTCGATTCCTGCGAAGCCGCCACCGACAACGACGAAGGTCAGGGCGCGCTTGCGGGCTTCGGCATTGGTCATCAGCGAGGCTGCCTCAATGCGCTCAAGGACCTTGTTGCGCAGGGCAACGGCCTCCTCGATGGATTTCAGGCCAATGCCCTCCTGCGCCAACCCCGGGATCGGGAAGGTGCGGGTGATGGACCCGGCGGCGATGACGACGTCGGTGTACTCAAGCTCGAACGGGGCGCCCACGACGGGCACGACAACGGCCTTGTTGTTCTTGTGGTCGACCGCCGATACGCGGCCGGCAATCAATTCGGCATGCTTGAGGTGCTGGCGGTGCGAAACGACCACGTGGCGCGGCTCGATCTGGCCGCCGGCAACCTCGGGGAGGAAAGGCAAGTAGGTCATGTAGGGCAGCGGGTCCACAACGGTGACGATCCCGCCGTGGGCCTTGACCTTCTTCTGCAGCTTCATCGCGACGTAAAGTCCAACGTAGCCACCGCCAACCACAAGAATGCGTGGGCGATCGGAAAAGTTTTTGGTGATAGGCATGTCCCCCATCCTAGCCCGAAGAACAACGTTTGTGAAAGTCTTCACTAATGGTCTACCGGGGTTGAACGACGTCCTTCTGCCTGCCCCGGCAGGCCCCTCAGTCGGACTCGGGAAGCTCGTCGAAAATGTCCTTGCCCCCCGCACGGTCGCTGAGTTTCAGCTCCGACAGGGGTGTGCTGTTGGCCGTTTCGACGACTTCGGCCCGACGCCGGGCGCGGACAAAGTGAAGCCCCCCACCGACCAGGGTGAGCAGCATCATGCCGCCAAAGCCCATCACCAGCATTGGAGGAATGAAAGCGTCTGAATCATCCGGTGGCAGCGGGGCCGGGGCCGCAATGGCCTTGATCTCGGACTCCTCCGTCGAGATCCCTGGATCATCGGTCTTGGTGGGGTCGGCCTGCTGCCCGCGACGGTGAACCCGAATCCATTCGGTGATGGTGTTCAACGGGTTCGCCTCGACCTCCGGGACATCGGCGGTCAGCGCCGCGTGTGCATCGAGGATGCCGTGCCCATAAAGGTTGTCCACTCCGGGCCCGCCCGCCTCCCGTGCGGTGGCCAGGATCCGGTTGATGACCTGGGGCGCTTTCATCTGGGGATATTTGGAACGGATCATCGCGGCCACACCGGCAACAAGCGGGGCCGCCCCTGAGGTCCCGGACCAATCGGCGTACTTGCCTCCGGGCAAACCTCCGACCAACGGATCCGCGGGGGCCGCGACGCCGATGCTGATGCCCTCGGTCGAGGAATCCACGCTTGCCTTGCCCTCGCGGTCGATTCCCGCCACGGTCAGCACCCCGGGGATCGTGGCCGGCGCCCCGACCTGCTTCATCCC
The DNA here is from genome assembly GCA_030540695.1 of Micrococcaceae bacterium. GTDB lineage: Bacteria > Actinomycetota > Actinomycetes > Actinomycetales > Micrococcaceae > Paeniglutamicibacter. The sequence continues at coordinate 16,686 of JAUNVO010000011.1, forward strand.
GCCGGCGCGGTTGCCGGCAGCTGCCACGATGACCACGTCGTGGTCCTCCGCATACTTGAACGCCGTGTCCCAGCTCATGGGCCAGTCCGGTTGTGTGGATCCCAGCGAGATGTTGATGACCTTCGCGCCGTGGTCAACCGACCACTTCACGGCCGCCGGCACCTGCTGCTCGACGGATATCCCCGCGGGGTTCTCGGTCCCCATCCACAACGATACCGAGAGCAATTCCGCTTCCGGCGCCACCCCGATCACACCGTCGGGACCGGGACCCGGCTTCGGGATCTCGATCTTCTCGGGTTTCTCCGGCGGATCTTCCTCATCTTCCTCGGCGATCTTGAGGGCACGCTCATAGGCGATTTTCTGCGCCTCGGCATCCGCCTTGGCTTCGGCGATCGCCGCGGAATTGTTTCCGCGCCCGGCAAGCAACGTTGCCACCAACGTCCCGTGCTCCGGCAACGTGCCCAGGGGCTTGGATCCGTCCGCCTCCCCGGCTCCGGAGACGTCCTTGCCACCGACGACTGCCCCGCGAAGGTCGGGATGGCTGGTGTCGATGCCGGTATCGATCACCGCGACCTTGACGCCCTTGCCCTTGGAGGTTTCCCAGGCCTTCTTGATGCCCGATGACTTCAGCCACCACTGCCCGTCGCGCGCAGAATCGGCATGGGCACCCTGAATCCCGGCGAAGGCAAACGAGAGGCAGAGGACCAAGGACAGGAGCGTGGCGGCGTAGCGGCGCACTCGGTGGCTCAAGTGTTCTCCTTGCGTGGTGCGTTCGGTTTCGGGGGTGCGGCGACTAGTGAATCCGGCCAAGCCGCAAGGCGATCCCATCAAGAATATCGTGCTCGGAGGCGGTTGCCGTGCTGATCCTGCCCTCGGTGGCTCGGGCCACCCGGTCCAGGATGCATCCGTAGATCAGCGCTCCCGCGGCGATCACGTCCACCCGCCCGGGGTGCATGTAGCCAAGTGCGGTCCGGGTTTCACGATCCGCACC
>JAUNVO010000011.1:17776-33326 GCA_030540695.1 Micrococcaceae bacterium
ATGGCCCCAGAAGCGTTCGGTGAGCCTGACGCTGCCCATGTCCATGCTGCGCGATGCCACCGGCCCGTTTCCGTCTCCCAGGACGAATTCGGTGGATCCCCCGCCCAGATCGATGACCAGGATGTGGCTTCCCGGAGTTGTTTCCACCACCGAGGTCGCCCCGGCAAAGGAGAGTGCCGCTTCGGTTTCCCCGGGCACGACCTCGGGCTCCACGCCCAGGCGCTCGCGCACCCCGGCCACGAACTTGTCGCGGTTCCGGGCATCGCGGGTGGCCGAGGTGGCGACGAATCGAATGTTGGTGGCTCCGTGTTCGCGGATCATCACGGCAAACTCGTCAATGGCCGCGAAGGTGCGTTCCAGCGCCTCGTCGGTGAACTCACCGGTGGCGTCGACCCCCTGGCCCAGGCGCACCATGCGCACCTCGCGCACCACGTCGGTGAGCACCGGGCCGGCGGTTGTCCGGTCGGTGTCCGCGATCAGCAGGCGGATCGAGTTTGTCCCGCAGTCGATGGCTGCAACCCGGTTGTTCTCCGCCGAAGAAGCCCCGGTCGGTTCCTGGTCGTCGCGCGTGGCTGCCGCTTCCCGCGCCGCCCGTGCGGCGGCCCGTTCGGCTTTCTTGATGGCCGGGTCCACCGCTTGGGTCTTCACATGCCGTGAACGGTCCCGGCTTGGTGCCGGCCCATCGGTGTCCCACGCTCCGGCGCAGCTGCATTGCCCAGCACTCCACCACTGGGCAATGGCTTCCAGTGCGCGGTCTCCCAACGGGTTCACGCCCGGCCCGGCCGCCAAGGAGTGTCCCACCAACACGTGCAGGCACTTGACCCGGGAGGGCATGCCACCTGCGGAGACCCCCGCGATTTCGGCAACGGGCCCGGTGCCCGAACGAACGCCGATGGCATCGCGCACGGCCAGGTACTGCTGGTGGGCGCGGGCGTAGTGGGCTGCCAGTTCTTCGTCCTCTCCGAGCTGCGCATTCATCTCGTTCATCATCCCCGCAGCCTCCAGGCGCGAGACCGCCGCGGTGATCACCGGATGTGCCAGATAGTAGGTGGTCGGGAACGGGATCCCCGAGGAGAGCCGGGGCGCGGTGGTGGCCACCAGCGGGTTTCCGCAGATGCATCGGGCACCGATTTCCACCACGTCGCGCACCGGGCGGTTCAGCTGGCGGGACAAGGTCTCCAGATCCTCGGCGCTGGGCACACGTGCCGCTGCATCGAGTGCTTCATGGTTTTGGTTCGCGGCGTCCACGGTTGGAAGCATCTCCTGGGGTTGGTGCGGGCAGATCGTGTGTACTGGTTTCGATGGATCAGTCGGTGGCTGCGCGCTGCACCGAATCGAAGAGGGCATCGACCCAGGGAAGGTCCGTACGCACTTCCTTGGGGCTTTGGTTTCCATCCCCCGGAAGCTCCTCCTCCGGCTGGGCGCCGACAACCATGTAGTTGCGTTCCCCGGGCATGACCAAGTTTATCCGGTCACGGGCCTGCTGCTTGATGTACAGCGGGTCATCCCAGCGCGCGATCTGTTCCTTGAGCCCCTCCTGCTCCGCTTGCTTCGCCTCGATCGAGGCTCGCATGGTGGCGACCTCGTCGCGCTGGCGCGCGTAGGTGCCAATGCTGGGAATCAGCAACACGGCGAAGACTGAGAGTGCGATGCTCAGTGCAAGCAGCCGCCCGGAGAAGCTTCGGGCGGGAATGGGCTTCTTGGGGCCCGCCGCTTTCTTGCGGGCGGGTTTTTGCGCGGATTTCTCGTCCTTGCGCACCGCACCGGAGAGCAGGTTCCTGTCCTCGATGCGTCGCTGCGAGGCCGTCGCCTTGGGCTTCGGCCCGGGCCGTGGGTGCTGCTTGGCCGCGGGGGCGTGTTCGGACGGCTTGGGCTTGGACCCCGGCTTTTTTGTCGCTGGCCTGGCCTTGCCGGTTTCGGGCTTGCCCTCGTCGTTGACCTGGCCCATGGGCACGACCTTGGGTTTCTGTCCGGCACCGGGCAGGCCCTTGGCGGGCACTGAAACCTCCGGCGCCGCGGTCTCGGGAGCACGCTTCGGACCCGAGTCCGAGTCACCCGAGCGTGGCATGGGAGGACGTCGCGTGGCCATCGCACTCCTTGCGCTCTCGGGCCCGGTGCCATCGCCAGTGGCTTGCCGGGAAAGTTGTTCCTGGGGTTCGAGCTTTCGGGTGGGAAAACAAAAACTCGTGGGGGAACCAAGAATAGTTCCCCCACGAGCCTACGTGTAATTACCGCTGTTTATGCACTGAAACGCGGGAAAGCGCCGGCGCCGGCGTAAACCGCGGCGTCGCCGAGTTCTTCCTCGATGCGCAGCAGCTGGTTGTACTTGGCCACGCGCTCCGAGCGTGCCGGGGCACCGGTCTTGATCTGGCCGGCGTTGGTCGCCACGCAGATATCGGCGATCGCGGTGTCTTCGGTCTCGCCCGAGCGGTGCGAGGTGATGGTGGTGTAACCGGCGCGCTGGGCCATGGACACGGCGTCCAGGGTCTCGGTCAGCGTGCCGATCTGGTTGACCTTCACCAGCAGTGAGTTGGCCGTCGCCGAGGCGATGCCGCGCGCGAGGCGCTCCGGGTTGGTGACGAAAAGATCGTCGCCCACCAACTGGACCTTCTCACCGATGGCGTCGGTGAGGGTCTTCCAGCCTTCCCAGTCGTCTTCGTCCAGCGGGTCCTCGATGGAGACCAGCGGGAAGTCGGCAACCAGGGCCGCGTAGTAGTCGCTCATCTCCTGGGCGTTGATCGACTTGCCTTCGAATTGGTAGGTGCCGTTTTCAAAGAACTCGGAGGAGGCAACATCCAGGGCCAGGGCGATGTCGGAGCCCGGGGTGTAGCCGGCACGGGTGATGGCCTCGGTGATCAGCTCGAGTGCTGCACGGTTGGACGGCAGGTTCGGTGCGAAGCCGCCCTCGTCGCCCAGTCCGGTGGACAGGCCCTTTTCCTGCAGCACCGCCTTGAGGTTGTGGTAGACCTCAACGCCCCAGCGCAGGCCCTCGGAGAAGGTCGAGGCGCCGATCGGTGCGATCATGAATTCCTGGATGTCAACGTCCGAGTCGGCGTGCGAGCCGCCATTGAGGATGTTCATCAGCGGAACCGGCAGTACGTGGGCGTTCGGACCGCCCAGGTACTTGTAGAGCGGCAGGTTCGAGGATTCGGCGGCGGCGTTGGCCACGGCCAGCGATACGCCCAAGATGGCGTTGGCGCCCAGCTTGGCCTTGTTCGGCGTGCCGTCCAGATCGATCATCGTGGTGTCGATGGCGCGCTGGTCGGTGGCGTCCATGCCCTCGATGGCGATCCCGATGTCGTCGATGACGGCCTCGACAGCGCCGAGAACACCCTTGCCCTGGTAACGCTTGGGGTCCTCGTCGCGGCGCTCGGCTGCTTCGAAGGCGCCGGTGGATGCGCCCGAAGGGACCGCTGCCCGGCCCATTGCTCCGTCGGAAAGCAGGACCTCAACCTCAACGGTTGGGTTGCCGCGCGAATCAAGGATCTCGCGGGCGTGGATGGCTTCAATCAATGCCATGGGAAGGTACTCCTTCAAGGGGTGTGGATGTTGGTCGAACGTGAACTGCATGATGCAGGCGCCGTTGCCTGCCTCCCAGCCTAGCGTGGGGCATGGGCAGTTCACGAAGTTGTTTCGCCGCCGCTATTCGGAGGCTCGCGCAACGCGCCTGGCCACGACCAGGCGCAGGGCCCTCTCGGCGTCCAGGCCCCGGTCGTGGGCGATCCTGCACAGCGCCAGCAGTTGCTCCCCCAGCTCCCGCTCGTCCCTCGGGCCCTGCCCGCAAGACTGCGGGCCGCCACCGATCGTTTCGGCACCCGATGGCCCATGGACGGTGCCGGGAGTTTCACCGGCGCCGGTGATCGCCGCGTGGCGCTCGGTGCGGGCGAGAAAGGTTTGCGCGTACAAAAGGGCTGGTAAATTGTTGGGCATGCCCGCCGCGGCAGATTCGTTTTGCGGTTTTTCCGCCCGTTTGGCCCGGTCCCAGGACTCGATGATCTCGGCGACCGAATCAGGGAAATGCTCCTTGAGCGTGCCATCGGCATAAAAGATGTGGGTGTTGCGCCGGATCATTTTTGCGCCCAAACCTGCCGCGATCGAATCGAGGTCGAAGGAGCGGCGTTCTGCCCCGATGGCCGCGTGCAGCACCACCTGTAACAAGATGTCCCCCAGCTCGCCCCCCAGCTCGGCATCCGGGGCGTGTGTTTCGATGGCCTCGGTGAGTTCGTAGGACTCCTCCAGGAGATATTGCACCAGTGATTCGTGGCTCAGGGCGGCTGTCCATGCGCAGTGTTCGCGCAGCTGGGCGATGATCTCGACAAGCCTGTCGACCGAATCACTCACGGATGCTTCTTCCTGTCCCGGTGGACCAACGGTCCGTGGACCGGGTTTGACCGGTCCACGGATTCATCGGCTGAAGCCGCTTAGTCCTCGTCCCCATCGTCGTCGAATGATTCGAATTCGAAATCTCCGCCGTCGTTTTGCTCGTCGGCAAGCTGCTCGTAGGCCTCATTGATGAAATCGACCAGGGCTTCGCGTTCCTCCAGCGGAAGGAACGCCGCCTCGGCCGCGTTCAGCGTGAGGTCCAGGATGTCTTCGAGGTCGTAGTCGAAGGCCTCGACAAGTAGTTCGAACTCGTCCGAGAGGGTGGTGCCGCTCATCAACCGGTTATCCGGCGAGATGGTGACGTTGAACCCGGTCTGCACCAAAAGGTCGACCGGGTGGGATTCGATGCCTTCGCCGAATTCGGCGGTCGCACCGGTCTGCAGGTTCGACGAGGGGCAGATTTCCAGGGCGATGCCGCGGTCACGGACCCAGTTGGCCACCGGTCCCAGATTGACCAGTCCGGTGTCCTCGCCGACTTCCTCTCCGTCGTCGTCGAGCCCGCCGAACTGGATCTCGATGTCCTCGGCAATGCGCACGCCATGGCCCAGTCGCTGGGCGCGACCGGTGAGCAGCGCATCCCGGATGGAATCCAGGCCCGCTGCCTCGCCTGCGTGGATGGTGGTGGGGAAGAAGTTCTCGGCCAACAGGTCGAAAGCCTCTTTCATGCGCGAAGGCGGGAAGCCGACCTCTGCACCGGCAATGTCGAACCCGACGACGCCGCGGCTGCGGTGGCGCAGCGCCAGGGCAGCGATCTCCGTGCCGCGGTCAGCGTGGCGCATGGCGGTGACCAGCTGGCCGACCTGGATCGGGGTCCCGGCCTCGGTCAGCCGGTTGCTGGCTTCCTCGAGCCCTTCCTGGACCGCCTCGACGGCGTCATCCAGGGACAACCCTTCGCGCAGGTGCTGCTCGGGTGCCCAGCGCACTTCGCCGTAAACCACACCGTCCTCCACGAGGTCCTCCACGAACTCGCTGGCCACGCGGACAAGCGCCTCACGGGTCTGCATCACGGCGATGGTGTGGTCGAAGGTTTCCAGGTACCGCTCGAGGGACCCGGAGTCGGCGGAGGCTCGGAACCACGCGCCCAGCTCCTCGGGATCGGTGCTCGGCAACGTGTGGTCCGCGGCGGCGGCCAGCTCGATGATGGTTTGCGGGCGCAGTCCCCCATCGAGGTGGTCGTGCAGTGAAACCTTGGGCAGTGCCCGGAAGTCGAAGGAGGGGTCATAGGCAATGTGGATCATCTCGTCAGTCACCCGCCCAGCCTAGCGGTGCGTGGCGGGTTGCAACAGCCGGCAGCGGTGGTTTCGAAGCAATTGTTCACCCAACGCACCGGCAGCGTTCAGCTGCCGCCCGTTGGTGTTGCCCCGACTTCCGGGACCGCGGCCGGAACATGCGCCGGGGGCAGGAGTTCCACCACGGCTCCGTGCCGGGCCTCCAACGGGTCCGCCCCCTTGGTGCCGCGGCGTCCCAAGCGCAACAGTACCGCGTGGGACACCTTGTCAATGAGGTAGCCCATGACGATGGCCAGTGCCACCGAGATCCCGATGCCCAGCAGCTTGTTCTCACGGAACCATGCTCCGGCCACCACGCCTATCGCCACCGAGTAGCTGGCCCAGGTCAGGGATCCGGCGATGTCCAACAGGGTGAAGCGCCTGTAGGAAAAGCCCGTGGCGCCCGAACTGAGGTTCACCACGACCCGTCCGATGGGGACATATCGGGCGGTGAAAATGAGCATGGCACCGCGCACGTTGAGTTCGCGTCCGGCAAAGGCAAAAAGTCGTCGGGTCCGTTGCCTGCGCATCCAGGCGAAACGCTCGGTCCCGATGCGCCGTCCAAGCCTGTAGGCGACCTGGTCCCCGGCAATGGCCCCCGCGGCTCCGGCGAGTATCAAAAGATGGAGGCTCGGGGTCCCGGTGCCAGCTGCCACCACGCCCAGGGCCACCAACAGCGTCTCGGAAGGCAGCAGCGGAAGGAACCCGTCGATAAAGCAAAATAGGCCGACGATCGGCAGGATCCACCACGCGTTCGCGGCGTGCACGATGGCTTCGTTGATCAGCTCCACTGCGAATCCGGCTTTCACTCTTCGGTGCGGACCGCCTCGAGGCCCCGGGCATGCAGCGCCTAAGGGAACGTGTTCCGCGTACTTCCCATTCTCCCGCACAAACCCGTGTTGGGCACCGTTGCACGGGTCAAAAGATAAGGGGTGCGCCCTGGCGGTGGCAGACCAATCCCTCGGGCCAACGCCCTAGGAGGCGGAGATCCTTTCGTGGATCAGCACCATGTCGGGCCGGTTGCCCGCCGGGGCAATGCTGGCCGCGCGTTCCAGGGATTCGCGCGCCCTGGCGAAGCGTTCCGGGGTGTCGGTAAGCATCGTGGCAAGGGGCTGCCCGCGCCGCACCAGGTCCCCGGGCTTGGCGTGCAGGCGCACGCCGGCTCCCGCTTGGACCGGGTCCTGGCGTCGGGCCCGCCCCGCACCCAGGCGCCAGGCAGCCACCCCCACGTCCATCGCATCAAGGGAGGTGATGACCCCGTCGGCCTGCGCGTAGATCGTTTCCGATTCCTTGGCCATCGGTAGCGGCGCGTCATTCTGACCGCCCTGGGCGGCGATCATGGCACGCCATTTGTCCATGGCCCGCCCGTCTTTCAGCGCGGCGGCGACATCGACGTCGCGGATCCCCGCCCCGGCGAGCATTTCGGTGGCCAGGGCCACGGTCAGCTCCACGACATCGGCGGGGCCGCCCCCGGCCAGCACCTCGATGGACTCCTCCACCTCGATTCCGTTGCCGGCGGTCAGTCCCAGCGGCGTGTCCATGTTGGTCAGCAGCGCGACGGTGTGCACCCCGGCGTCGGTGCCCAGGTTCACCATGGTGTTTGCCAGTTCGCGGGCGTCCTTCAGTGTTTTCATGAACGCGCCGGAGCCCACCTTCACATCGAGCACCAGCGCCCCGGTGCCCTCGGCGATCTTCTTGCTCATGATCGAGGAGGCGATCAGCGGGATGGCCTCGACCGTGCCGGTGACATCGCGCAGTGCGTAGAGCTTCTTGTCGGCCGGGGCCAGTCCCGCACCGGCCGCGCAAATCACCGCGCCGACCTCGGAAAGCTGGGCCATCATCGCCTCGTTGGACAGCTCGGCACGCCACCCGGAGATGGCTTCAAGCTTGTCCAGGGTGCCGCCGGTGTGCCCGAGCCCCCGGCCCGAGAGTTGCGGGACGGCAACCCCGAACACCGCGACCAACGGGGCCAGTGGCAAGGTGATCTTGTCTCCCACCCCGCCGGTGGAGTGCTTGTCGGTGGTCGCCATCGCCAGACCGGTGGGGGTGCGCAAGGTGGAGAAATCCATGCGCTCCCCGGAATCGATCATGGCGGTGGTCCAGCGGGAGATTTCCGCGCGGTCCATCCCGTTGAGCAGGATCGCCATGTTCAGCGCCGCCATTTGTTCCTCGGCGATGACCCCGCGGGTGTAGGCATCGATGGTCCAGTCGATCTGCTCCGCGCTGAGCGTCCCGCGGTCGCGCTTGATCCGGATGATGTCCACGGCGTCAAAGTTCTCGGTGCTCATCAATGCTCCATTCGTGCCGGATCGTTCCCGGGCCTAGAGGTTGTGCGGCCCGAACGCATCGGGCAACACCTGTTCCATGGTTTGTATGCCGCCGGGTGTCATCAGGACCATCTTCGATCCGCGGTGCTCGGAGAGCAGCTGCCTGCACCGGCCGCAGGGCATCAGCGGCGTGCCCCCGGCGTCCACGCAGTAGAAGGCGTGAAGCTTGCCGCCGCCGGTGGCAAAGAGCTCGCCGATCATGTTGCATTCGGCGCACAGGGTGACGCCGTAGGCCGCGTTTTCCACGTTGCAGCCGGAGATGATCCGGCCGTCCTCGGTCAGGGCAGCGGCCCCGACCTTGAACTTCGAGTACGGAGCATAGGCGCGGCGCATGGCCGCTACGGCGGCGAGCCGGAGTGCTTCCCACTCGGGCGCGCCGATCACGGGAAGGGTGGTGGAGGATTCCCTCATGGCATGCTCCCGCTAACCCTTCACATAGGGTTCGCCGACGGCCGCCGGGGCCCTGGACTTGCCGACCAGCCCGGCCACCGCGAAGATCGTGACCACGTAGGGCAGCATCGCCATGAACTGGCTGGGCACCGGGGTGCCGATGATGGTGAGGATCGACTGCAGGTTGTCCGCGAAGCCGAAGAGCAGGGCGGCGAAGAACGCGCCGATCGGGTTCCATCGGCCGAAGATCACCGCGGCCAGGGCGATGAAGCCCCGTCCGCCGGAGATCTCCTTGGTGAAGGAGTCAATGGCCACCAGGGTGAAGAAGGAACCACCGATCCCGGCAATCGCCCCGCCCATGACCACGTTGGTGAATCGGGTGGCGTTGACCTTGATGCCCAGGGTGTCCGCCGCCTTGGGGTGCTCGCCCACGGCGCGCACGCGCAGGCCCCAACGGGTCTTGAACAACCCGATCCACACCGCGGCGACCGCGATGTACATCAGGTAGCCCACGATGGACTGGCGGAAGAGGATCGGGCCGATGATCGGGATGGCCGAGAGGCCGGGGATGTCGATGACCGGCAGGCGGCCCGGTGAGTTGTAGAGCTCCGGGTCCTCCTGCATCACCGTGGTGAACAGGAACCCGGTGATGCCGGAGACCAGAACGTTCAGGACAACGCCGACGATGATCTGGTTGACCACGTACTTGATGGTGAAGATCGCCAGGACGACGGAGACCAGTGCGCCGGCCGCGGCGGCTGCCAGCAGGCCGAGCATCGGGCTGCCGGTGACCGAGGCGATGATCGCGGCGCTGAAGGCCCCGCCGAGCAACTGGCCCTCGATGGCGATGTTCACGACACCCGCGCGCTCGCACAACACACCGGAAAGCGAGCCGAACACCAGCGGGACCGCCAGGGTCACCGATCCGGCGATCAGCCCGGCCAACGAGATCTGCGGGGTGCGGGCCCCGGAGACGACCCAGACCAGGAAGGAGAAGATGAACAACGCGGCGAAGACCATGGGCACCCAGCCCGGGGTCGGGCGGCGCTCGCGGGCCATGAAGATCGAGTAGCCGGCCAGGACGCACATGCCCAGGCCGAGCACGATGCCGGTGGCAATTCCGGGCATGACCAAATCGGGCAGCATGAAAACATCCCCGCCGGTGGAGATCCCGAAGGTTGCGCTCTGGTCCGAGCCGGCGAAGCCGAAGAAGACCAGGGACAGCAGGCCGACCACCGAGAGCATGATCGGGGTTTTGAAGCTCACCGGGGCAAGCGGTCGCATCTTGGTGGGCAGGGTTGGGGCCGGCGCGCTCATGCGCCACCTCCTTGGCTGGCAGGTGCAGCGGGCGCGGGTGCCGCGTGCTTGGGGGGCTTGTTCTTGGGTTTCCGGTTGAGCCCGAACATGGCCCGCACCAGCGGTGGTGCCGCGATGAACAGGACGATCAACGACTGGACCACCAGCACGATGTCGATCGGGGTTCCCGTGGAAATCTGCATGGTCACCGCACCGGCGCGGAATGCCCCGAAGAGCAGGCCCGCGAAGAATGTGCCCCAGGGGGTTGAACGGCCCAGCAGCGCAACGGTGATCGCGTCAAAACCCAGCGACGCGGCGATACCGGCGGTGAGCACCTTTTCGGTGCCCGCCACCTGGGCGACACCGGCCGCGCCGGCCAGGGCCCCGGCGATGGCCATCACCAGGATGGTGGAGCGGGCCACGTTCACCCCCGCGGTGCGTGCTGCTGCGGCGTTGATGCCCACGGCACGGAACTCGAAGCCGATGGTGGAACGCTTCAGGATCCAGGCCACCAGGATCGTTAACAGGATCGCCATGACGAATCCCAGGTGCAGGCGCGATCCCGGCAGGGCAGGGAACACGGCGTTGGCATCGAGGATCGGGGAGATCGGGTTGGTCTCCCCGGGACGCTGGAACGCCGTGGTGTTGAGCAGGAAGTCCAGGAAGTACAGGGCCACATAGTTGAACATGATCGTCAGGATCACTTCGTGGGCACCCGTCCTGGCCTTGAGCAGGCCCACCAATCCGCCCCAGATGGCGCCGCCGACCACACCCATGATGACCACCAACAGCAGGTGGATCCCTATGGGCAAATGCCAGGCGAAACCGGCATAGGCAGCCATGATGGAGCCGATGATGATCTGGCCTTGGGCACCGATGTTGAACAGGCCCGCACGGAAGGCCAGCGCAACACCCAGGCCCGCGCAGATCAGCGGGGTGGAAACCGTCAGGGTCTCCAGGAACGGGGCGAATCCCTGGTTCGAGTTGTAGATCGAGCCCTGGAAGAGCGAGACGTAGGAGTCGGTTCCAGCGGCCCACAGGGCACCGAAGAAGTCCGAGGGCCTTGAGAAGAGGTAGCCGGCGGTCTCGGCGACCCTGGCATCGGTCGCGGCTATCAACAAGCCGCCGAGCACCAAGGCGACGAACACCGCAAGCACCGAGACGAGCCCGGGGCCCTGGGTGACCTTCACCCAGACGCTTTGTTGGCCGTCCTGGATGGTGTTGGTGTGAAGCGGCGGCGGAGCGCCGGGGGAAAGTTCGCTCTGGCTCACGCGAAGTCTCCTTCCGTGTCGTCGGGGGAATCCGTATGTGCGTCGTCGGCTTCCTCGGGCGAGACGCCAGCCATCATCAGGCCCAGCACATCACGCGGGGTGTTGGCATCCACGATGCCAATGAGCCGGCCCTTGTAGAGCACCGCGATACGGTCCGCCAGCTGCAGGACCTCGTCCAGCTCGGTGGACACGATCATGACCGGGGTTCCTTCGTCTCGCTCCGTCACGATGCGGCGGTGCAGGAACTCGATGGAGCCCACATCGACGCCTCGGGTGGGCTGTGAGGCGATGAATAGGCGCAGCGGGCGGGAAAGCTCGCGGGCCATCACCACTTTTTGCTGGTTGCCGCCGGAAAGCGAGGAAGCGAGGTTTTGGGCCGAGGGCGTGCGCACGTCGAATTCGGCGACGCGCTGCTCGGCGTTCTTCCTGATCTCCGCCGGGCGCATCGAGATGCCCTTGGCAAAGGGGGCCTTGTCGTAGAGGTCCAGGATGAGGTTCTCCGCAATGGTGAAGTCCGCTACCAGCCCGTCGGAGGTGCGGTCCTCGGGAACGAAACCGATGCCCGAGCCCAGCACCTGCTTGACGCTTCGGCCCAGCAACTCTTTTCCTTCGAGGACGATGGATCCGGAGACTCGGTCCTGGATGCCCAGGATCGCTTCGGTGAGTTCGGTTTGCCCATTGCCCTGGACACCGGCAATGGCAAGGATCTCCCCGCGACGGATTTCGAAGCTCAGGTCATCGACCACGCGTTGGCCGGTGGTTGAGGTGACGGTGAGGTTCTTGACGGTGAAGGCGACTTCGCCCGGCTCCGCCGGGGTCTTGTCCATGGTGAGCTTCACCTCGCGGCCCACCATCATGGAGGCCAGTTCGGTGGTTTCGGCGCTGGGCGGGGCATCTCCCACGACGCGGCCGCGACGAATCACGGTGATCACGTCGGAAACGGCCTTGACCTCGCGCAGTTTGTGGGAAATGAAGACAATGGAGGTGCCGTTGGCGCGCAGCTGGCGCATGATGTCCAGCAGTTCGTCGGTTTCCTGCGGGGTCAGTACGGCGGTGGGCTCATCAAGGATCAGCACCTCGGCGTTGCGCACCAGTGCCTTGATGATTTCCACGCGCTGCTGCACACCCACCGGAAGGTCCTCGACCAACGCGTCGGGATCGACGTCGAACCCGTATTTGTCGGAAATCTCGCGGATTTTCTTCCGGGTGACCTCCAGGTCAAGGAAATCCCCGGCCTTGGTGGACTCTGCGCCCAAGGCGACGTTCTCCGCGACGGTGAAGACCGGGATCAACATGAAGTGCTGGTGCACCATGCCGATGCCCGCTGCCATCGCATCGCCGGGACCGCGGAAGGAAACCGGCTTGTCATCGACCAGGATGCGTCCGGCCGTTGGCTCGTAGAGACCGTAGAGGACATTCATCAGCGTTGATTTGCCGGCCCCGTTCTCGCCGAGCAGGCAGTGGATCTGCCCCTCTTCGACGACGAGGTCGATGTTCTCGTTGGCGTAGAACGATCCAAACGCCTTCGAGATTCCTTGGAGTTCGAGTTTCACGACACCACCATTCTTGGTTCTCAGATACCTATGGCGGACCTGGCGGTTCCTGCCATCGCCGTGCCCCTACCGGTAGGCTCCACCAGACTATGCAGGCCAACGGCGCACCGCCAGCCCCCTGGCATCGGCTCCTGCCGGGATCCGGTGCGTGGGGCCGGCAGTGCGCCGGATGGTGCTGGGTCCTGGGTTCCCCCGGAAACGGGCGCTAGGACTTCGGGCTGGAGTCCGACTCGACCTTGATCGAACCGTCGATGATCCCGGCCTTCAGTGCCTCGAGCTCGGACTTGGTCTCGTCGGAGACCTTGGAGTCGAAATCGTGGAACGGGGCCAGTGCCACGCCACTGTTTTCCAGCGTGCCGACGTAGGCGGTGGAATCGAAGTTTCCGGCCTTGTCCTCGGTGATGACCTTCTCGACTGCTTCGTCCATGGTCTTGATGACCGAGGTCAGCATGACGTCCTTGTAGTCCGGTGCGGTCAGGAAGCCATCGGAGTCGACCCAGACCAGTGCTGCCGACTTGCCCGAGGCGTTTGCGGCCTTCACGGCTGCCCCGGCACCCTTGCCGACCGGTCCGGCCACGGGCATGATGACGTCCGCGCCCTGGTCAAGGAAGTTCTTGGTGACCTGCTTGCCCTTGTCCTGCTTTTCGAAGTCGCCGGTGAAGGTGCCGTCCTGCTTCTTCTTGTCCCAACCAAGGAGCTTGATGTCCTTGTTCTTGTCGGTGTTGTACTTATCCACGCCGTCCGCGAAGCCGTCCATGAAGATGGTCACGGTCGGGATCTTGATGCCGCCGAAGGTGGCAACGGTTCCGGTCTTGGACTGGGCCGCTGCGGTGTAGCCGGCCAGGTACGCGGCCTGGGCCGTGTCATAGATGATCGGCTTGATGTTCTTGATCGGCTCGGCGTATTCGAAGTCGACGATGGCGAAGTGCTTGTCCGGGTTTGCCTCGGCCGCGGCCTTGGTGGCATCGCCGAGCAGGAAGCCGACCGTGACCGTCAGGTTGCAGTTCGCCGTCATCATGCCGTTGAGGTTGGTGGCAAAGTCGGAGTTGGCCTTGGACTCGGCGCTCTTGGGCTTGAATCCGAGATCCTTGCCGGCCTGGGTCAGTCCGCGGAAGGAGGACTCGTTGAAGGACTGGTCGTCGAACCCGCCGGAGTCCGAAACGATGCAACCGAGGTAGTCGGAGGCTGCCGCGGAACCGGAGCCGCCACCGTCCTCGGGCGCTGCGCCACAGCCGGAAAGTACGAGTGCCGAAATGCCGAGCACGGCTGCTGCCATGCCGGTCTTGCGCTTGATGGTGCGCATAGGGTTTTCCTCCATAAAGTTACGAGCTACAAGTCATGGCTTGGATGTGCTTCAGGCGCCCCTCGCCAGTTCAGGCACCACGGCGGCAGCGAGGATCGAGCCACTTTTGGTGCCACGCGTGAGTCCGCACCCGCTGATCGCTGAATCGCCGCAAAAAGACGGAAATCGCTGATCGGAAAGGACCTCTTCACACCCACATAGCCTAGCCTGTAAAACGCTTAACGTAAGGAGCGCAAATATAACAACCAGATAACGCTGCGGGCATCGACTAGGTGCCCGGATTTGCCTTCAGCTGGGCGATAGCCCTCATGGCGGCCGCCGTCATGACGGTGACCCCCACCTCGATCGCCGACTCGTCGGGGATGTAGTCCCCTCGGTGCAGGTCATAGTCCTCTCCCCCGGGCGTGCGGGTGCCCAAGCGCATCATCGCGCCGGGAACCTTGTTGGTCATCCAGGCGAAATCCTCGCCGCCCATGGACTGCGGGGTGAGCACGATGGCCGGTGAACCAAGTTCGGAGCGGGCCGAGTCCTCGATGAGGTCCGTTTCCTCCTCGGTGTTGATCACCGGGGGGACTCCGCGGATGTGTTCGAGCTTGACCTCGACGCCGTAGGGGCTGGCGATCTGGCGCACGACCTGATCGAGCATGTCCCCGGCCCCCGCCCAGGCCTCGCCGTCCAGGCAGCGCATGGTGCCGGCCATGTATCCGGTGCCCGGGATCGCGTTGGGTGCGCTGCCCGCGTGGATCTGCCCCCAAACCACCGATACGGCGCTGCGTACGTCGATGCGTCGCCCCAGCACGGCGGGCACGTTGGTGGCGATCTGGCTCATCGCGAAGACGAGGTCCTCGGTCAGGTGCGGGCGGGAGGTGTGTCCGCCACGGCCGATGAGCTCGATCTTGATGGTGTCGCTCGCGCTGGTGATCGCCCCGATGCGGGTGCCGATCTTTCCGGCGTCGATGCGTGGCTCGCAGTGCAGGGCCAGGATCCGCGGGACCTCGTCCAGCACGCCGGCTGCGATCACGGCCAACGCGCCGCCGGGCATTTTTTCCTCGGCGGGCTGGAAGATCACCCGGATCCGCGCCTCCAACCCGGAATCCTCGTCGATCGCCTTCAACGCCTTGGCAACCCCGACCATCACGGTGGTGTGGATGTCGTGGCCGCAGGAGTGCGCCACCCCGTCAACCACCGAGGAGTATTCAAGGCCCGTCTCCTCCAGGATCGGCAGCGCATCGATGTCCGCGCGCAGGGCCAGGGCGATGGGCCCGGTGCCGATGTCGACATAGGCACCGGTCTCCTCGAGGGCGATCGGTTCCAGGCCTGCCTCACGCAACCGGTTCAGGATGCGTTCGGTGGTCTTGTACTCCACGAAGGAAAGCTCCGGGTTGGCATGGACCTCGCGGCGGAAGTCCACCAACTCATCCATCAGGGGCTTGACCCATGGCTTGACGGAGGGCAGTCTCAGATCTTGATTCATACTGGTGCGCACCTTACCGACAATACGCGTTTGGACTTGACCTTGGGCAGTGGACTTCGAATTGTTGCCTTGGCCCCCCGCATGCCGGGTCGGAGCGGTGGGCCGCCCAAGGGCCGCTGCCTGCGATGCGTCAAACGCACCCGGGCAGCGGCCGTTGGGCGAATCAGGGTGCCTAGGCGTTGTCCCTGATCATCTCGGCACAGCGTTCACCGATCATCATGGTGGTGATATTCGGATTCACGGTCACCAGTGCCGGCATCACCGAGGCATCCGCAACGCGCAGGC
>JAUNVO010000248.1:0-1184 GCA_030540695.1 Micrococcaceae bacterium
AACGGGCCCCGAAGCCGGGTAGGTCCGGAGTGAGCACCTCATAGTCGCCGAAGGCGCGAACCTGCGGATCCCATGACCAGTTCCCCACGTTTCCGCCGTGCAGGAACACAATGGTCTGGGCGGGCTTGCCGTCTTTTCTGGCGCGCACAGGGGCATGGAACTCCGGGTAGCCGCCCGGAGCCCTGGGAGCTCGGGCTCTTTTCTTTCTCGGTGGCTTGGCAGGACGTTCAGGCTTATGGCTGCCTGCCATTCTCTTCGCCTTGGGCTCCGGCTGCTTCTTCGGGGCCTCGGGGTTCGTGGTTTGCGGGCCATGATCCGGCGCTTGTTCCGGCGTCACGTCACGCTTCGCAGCTGTCTTCGCTGCCGTCCCGGCGGGATGTTCGGTGTCGGGTCCGGGCTTGTTTTCCTTGGGTTTGGGATCCCTGGGTCCACGTTTGGGCGCTGGCGGCTGGGACCGTTTTCCGCGCTCCGCTGCTTTCCACTTCGTCCCGTCCGTATCCGAAGCCGCGGATTCTTGAGGCATGGAGCGATCCACGAATTCCTCGTCGGTGCCGGCGTCGCCGCCGGAAACATCGTCTCTCTGGTTCATGGCAGGTACTCCGTTACTGCATCGAGCCACTCAAGTTCCGCGGCTGCGTGCCTGATTCCGTTGTCGAGGGTTGCCGCCATCAGGAAACTGCGCCGATCCGCTGCCGCCCTCATGTCGATGTCTTCCCGTTGGGAAAGATAATCATCGAGCACCGCTTGCGTTGCTTCGCGCCTTGCCTGGATCATCCCCAGCACCGAACCACGGTCAAGTTCACCAGCAAAAAACACCCGCGCCAGAAAGGGTTCACGCGGGGTATGCGCGGTGACCTCACCTTCCAGCCACTCAACGAGCACTTGGCGCCCCAGCGCGGTGATGTGGTGTTCCTGCCGGTCGGGATAGTTCTTCTGCGCAATGGTGGTGACCGTGGCGTGACCGTTCTTCACCAATTGTGCCAAGGTGCGGTAGATCTGCGCCTTGTCGGCATTCCAGAAGTGATTGATTGACGAATCGAAGTGTTTCTTCAACTCATATCCGGTCATGGGCGACAAACTCAAGAGCCCGAGGATCAAACGCGCAAGAATCATGTTTTTATCCTGACACATCCATTAGGGGATTTGTCAGGTAGCCACGCACATGCCTCCCTCCCCCATCCGGG
>JAUNVO010000248.1:1284-4370 GCA_030540695.1 Micrococcaceae bacterium
GTCGGACGGGCTCACGTCGAGGCCTGTCAGATCGAGCGAGCCGTCGGCTGGAACAAAGCCGATCGGGGTCTCAACGGCATCCGCCTTGCCTTCGATGCGTTCGATGGCCCACTTCAACACGCGCGAGTTTTCCCCGAATCCCGGCCACGCGAAGCCACCCTCGGCATTGCGGCGGAACCAGTTGACCAGGAAGATCTTCGGCAAGCGCTCCGGGTTGGCCTTGGACTCGATCGAATCCCAATGCTTCAGGTAGTCACCGGCGTTGTACCCGATGAAGGGGAGCATGGCCATCGGGTCGCGGCGAACCACGCCCACGGCTCCTGCGGCTGCCGCGGTGGTTTCCGAGGACAGGGTCGAGCCCATGAAGATGCCGTTGGTCCAACTCCGGGACTGGGTCACCAGCGGGATGGTGGTCTTGCGGCGGCCGCCGAAGAATATCGCGTGGATCTCGATGCCGTCGGGGTTGTAGTATTCCTTGGCCAGCATGTCGACCTGATCGATCGGGGTGCAGAAGCGCGAGTTCGGGTGCGCTGCCTTGCGTCCTGAATCCGGGGTCCAGGATTCCCCCAACCAGTCGGTGAGGTGCGCCGGGGTTTCATCCGTCATCCCTTCCCACCAGACCCCGCCCTCGTCGGTCAATGCGACGTTGGTGAAGATGGAGTTGCCCTTGACGATGGCACGCATGGCATTGGGGTTCGTGGACCAGCCGGTGCCGGGTGCCACGCCGAAGAGGCCGTACTCGGGGTTGACGCCACGAAGCTCGCCTTCCTTGCCGATGCGCATCCAGTTGATGTCATCGCCCAGCGTCTCCGCCTTCCATCCTTCGATGGTTGGGTCGAGCAGGGCGAGGTTGGTCTTGCCGCAGGCCGAGGGGAAGGCTGCCGCTACGTTGTAGCTCTTGCCTTCAGGGTTCGTGAGCTTGAGGATCAGCATGTGCTCGGCCAGCCAGCCCTCGTCACGGGCCATCACCGAGGCGATGCGCAGCGCGTAGCACTTCTTGCCCAAGAGGGCGTTTCCGCCGTAGCCCGAACCATAGGACCAAATGGAGCGCTCTTCAGGGAAGTGAACGATCCATTTGTCTTCGTTGCAGGGCCACGCGACGTCTTCGGCACCCGGCTCCAGCGGTGAACCCACCGTGTGCACCGCAGGAACGAAGAACGCGTCCTCGGCTTCGATCTTGCGCAATACCTTGTTGCCGATCAGGGCCATGATGCGCATGGAAGCGACGACGTAGGCGGAGTCTGTGACCTCAACGCCATATTGCGGGTGCTCGGCATCGAGCGGACCCATCACGAACGGAATGACATACATGGTGCGGCCACGCATGGCGCCGTCGAAAAGCCCGTTGAGGTTTTCCTTCATCTTGGATGGGTCCATCCAGTTATTGGTGAACCCCGCATCCTTCTCGTTTTCCGAGCAGATGAAGGTGCGCTCCTCGACACGCGCCACGTCCTTGGGATCGGAGAATGCCGCGAAGGAGTTCGGGAATGAAGGATCCGTGAGCTTCTTCAGAGTGCCGGCTTCAACGAGCTCCGCGGTCAGGCGGTCATTCTCCTCCTGCGTGCCATCCACCCAATAGACATTGTCAGGCTTCGTCAGTTCCGCGACTTCCTGCACCCATGCCGCAAGTCCTGCGTGCGTTGTCGGTGCTGCGTCGATGACCTTCTGGTCCGAGCCCTCGCTCATGTCCATTCCCTCCATTGGGCTGAATTTGCAATAATTCGATGCTATGGGGCCGCTGCATCGAACCCACGTGACGCGGATCTCAAAAAATTCTCAAAACCAACTCCCCCGCAACGAAAACCGCGCCATTGCGGGCTTCGTTAGACTCCAGTCAACCACAAAAGTGACGAAGGACACGTAGACCGGTACACTTCTGATCGGATGGCATGAGACCACTCCACCCTCACCCACGGCAAATTTTGTGTCAACCGCTTTCATCTGTATAGTTATTCGAGGTCGAACCGCGAGGTTGCTGCCAAAAACTGAAAATGCGCCCATAGCTCAGCTGGATAGAGCGTCTGTCTACGGAACAGAAGGTCAGGGGTTCGAATCCCTTTGGGCGCACCAAAGATGAAAGCCACGAGAAATCGTGGCTTTTCTCGTTTCTTCCGCATTCAGGCTGCCTGTCTCCACCTCGCATTGAGCAGACCGCTCAGCGCATCAAGCAAGAGCAGTGCCAGTGCCACGAAGCCCAGCGTCGCCCAAGCCGGAATCCCCCCGGTCAGTAGGCAGGCGATTGCCGGAAGGATCGCGCCCACCGAAAACAAGAGTGCCACCCTGCCGGGTCCTCGCCCCAGTCGTAACCCGATCAAGGCGTTGGAGAGGTAGAAACCGGCCACCCCAGTCGCGAGCAGCCAGCGCGCCTCTCCAGCCATCGGGATCCCGGCCTCCGCCACCGCGATCCCGATGGATGCGGCGATGAGGGTAAGGGCCAGAACGGTGATGAAGGGAAAATACATGACGACATCCCTCATTGCCCCATAGGACCGGGCGTTCCTGGCCGCGGCAAGCCCGGACTCCGTGATGGGGGCGGCCCACCGGAAGAACGCCCTTGCCAGCAAGGCGCAGGAAACAAAACCAAACATGGCCGAGGCCGCACCCCCGATGGTTGGATGCCCCGCCAGACCCGTCACGCTGAGGTAGACGGCTTCGCCGATCACAATGACAACGAACAGCCCGATACGCTCCAGCAAATGCGGGATGGAAGCCTGTTCATAGACCTCGACGGCGAAGCCGCGCCGAAGCATCAACAGCAGCATCTCGACGGCAACGGCAACCGCCCACAAAAGGTAGCGGTACGGACTCTCCAGAAAAATCGAGCCGATCCACAACGCCGCCGTGGCGAGGTTGTAACCCAGGGGACGCCATGGGGAAACCGACACCGCCCCCGTCATGAACGGGAAGAGCCACATGGCCAAAAGCACGACCCGCACCCAGGCCGCGCCGACAGCGTACAACCAACCGTATCCCTCGATACCAGCGGCCATGGCGATGGCCATGGCCGCTGGTCCCGGCATTGCCGCCACGACCAACACGCCCATGGACGAATAGCGTTGGCCATACAGGTTATTGGTGACCATCAG
>JAUNVO010000249.1 GCA_030540695.1 Micrococcaceae bacterium
GGCTACCAAGGGGCGATCCACGACCTGGGCTCGGCGGTGCACCCGATGGCCCTGGCCTCCCCGTTCTTCATGGACATCGGACTGGGCGACCACGTCGAATTCGTCGTGCCGGAAATTTCCTTTGCGCACCCGATGGCCGATGGCCGGGCGGGCCTGGGCTACCGGGACCTGGCGCGCACCGTTCACGGTCTTGGCGCCGAGGGCCCCGGATACGCGCGGATGCTGGGACCGGTGGTGCGGCGCCTCGAAGAAACCGCCGGGATCCTGCTGCACCCACTGGTGCGCGTCCCCACACACCCGGTGGCACTGGCAACCTTCGCGGTGCGTGCCGCCGCGATGATGGCCCCCGGGCTGGGCACCGGTCAGATGGCCACCGCGATGCTCGCAGGCTGCTCGGCGCATACCGCCGGCGGGGGACGCGGCCCCGCCTCCACCGGGGCGGGACTCTTCCTGGCGGCCTGCGCCCACGGCGCCGGGTGGCCCATCCCCGTCGGTGGTTCCCAAGCGATCTCCGATGCGCTGGCTGCGATGTTCCTGGCCGCAGGCGGGAAGATTGAAACGGACACCGAGGTCACCGACCTGGCCCAGCTCGATGAATCCACCATCCTCTTTGACACTGCACCCGAGGCGATGGCGCGGATCGCCGGGGACGCGCTGCCGGAAAAATACCGCAAGCGCTTGGAATCTACCCGCCGCGGTCCGGGCTCCTGCCTCATCCACTATGTGCTCAATTCACCGGTGCCGTGGCGCAACGCCGAACTTGCCGGCGCCGGGACCATCCACCTGGGCGGAACCGCCGCAAGGATCGGACGCGAGGAGCGCCGGATCCGCACCAACGTATCTTCCGCCCCCTATGCGATCGTGTCCCAGCCAAGTGGATTCGACCCCTCGCGGGCCCCTGCGGGAAAGCACGTGCTGTGGGCCTACTGCCACGTGCCCAACGGACACCCCGGGGACATGCGCGAGGCGATGGATCGGCAGATCGAGGCCGTGGCTCCCGGGTTCCGGGACACCATCGAGTACGCGCAATCCATCAACGCGCCGGGGCTGGCAGCCCAAAACCCCAACCTGGTCGGCGGGGACATCTCCGGGGGAGTGACCGACATCCGCGGCATGCTCGCCCGGCCGGTTTTCTCACCGGATCCGTGGCGCACCCCGGCCCAGGGCCTCTACCTGGCCTCCAGTTCCACCCCTCCGGGTCCCGCGGTGCACGGCATGAACGGCTACCTCGCGGCGCAAAGCGCCCTGCGCCACGAGTTCGGCATCGTCAGCTAAAGACACCGGCAGGGCGTGGACTCAACCCTTTGGTGGATCCGGCCGGCAGGCGTGCGGCGCTACGCTGGGTGGGTGATCGTTGACGCCCAGCACCCCAGCCCCGGAAGTTTTCCGGACCCCGCCCTGGCCCCGGGACCCTCGGCCGGGGAAACGGTGCTGCGCGTATTGCGCGTGGGGCTGCACGTGGGCTTCGCCGCCCTGCTGGCGGTGGGACTCATGCGGGTGTTGCTCTCCGGTCCCGGCATGGCCGTGGGGATCACCGCCGCCGTCCTGAGCTTCCTGCTCGCCGCCCTCTACCTGGCCGGGACCGTGGCCGAAAAGCGCCATGCCACGGGCCGGGCGCCGAGCACGGTGCCCTGGGCCACATGGTGGCTCGGGGGAGTGGTGGTGCTGTGGCTGGTGCTGCTCTTCCTGCACCCCGACTACTCCTGGTTGGCGTTCCCGCTGTTCTTTTTGCATCTGCACATCCTGGGCCCCCGCCATGCGTTTGTCGCCGTTGCGCTGCTCACCGCGGCGGTCATCGCCGCCGGCTGGTACCACTCCGGAACGCTGGTGCTGGCGGCGGTCGTCGGTCCGGTGGTCGGGGCGATCTTCGCGGTGATCATGGGCATGGCCTACCGCGCGCTGTACACCGAGGGCGTGAACCAGCGTGCCGCTCTGGATGAATTGCGGGCCACCCGCGCCGCGCTCGCCGAGGAACAGCACCGCGCCGGGACCCTGGCCGAACGCACCCGGCTGGCCCGCGAAATCCATGACACCCTGGCCCAGGGCCTGTCCAGCATCGTGCTGGTCTCCCGCGCCGCTTCGGCGGCCCTTGCCGCGGGGGATACCGAATCCGCGGCCGAACGGCTGGCCACCATCGGGGACACAGCGGCCGAGAACCTGGCCGAGGCCAGGGATTTCGTGGCCGATCTGTCTTCCCCGGGCGATGGGGCCGGCACCCTGGCCGGGAGGTTGCGCCGGCTGTGTGCCTCCACCGAACGCACCGCGACCGCCGCCGGAAACGCGTTCGAGGTGGCCTTTCGCCAGGACGGGGCAACCAGCGCCCTTCCCGCGGAGATCGCCTCCGCGCTCTGGCGCGCGGCGCAGTCCGGGCTGGCCAACGTTGCGGCCCATGCGAACGCCACCCAGGCGGTGATCAGCCTGGGGTACCTGCCCGATGCCATCACCCTGGATGTCTTCGACGACGGGGACGGCATGGACACCGCTGCCCTACCCACCAGGCCGCGGCCCGACGGCACCGGATACGGGCTTGCCGGGCTACGTGAGCGGCTGGGACTGCTGGGCGGAAGGCTGGAGATCGAATCGGCACCCGGCGAGGGGACGGTGCTTGCCGTCCGCATCCCGTACACCAGTGAAGAGGGCCAAACACCGTGAAAAACCTGAAGATCATGCTCGTCGATGACCACCCCGTGGTGCGAGCCGGACTGCGTGCGGTGCTCACCGAGCAAGGCGGGCTCGAGGTGCTGGCCGAGGCAGGGGACGGGGCGGCCGCCCTGGCGCAGCTGGAACGGCTGGGCACCCTGGGACAGCGAGTCGACGTGGTGCTGATGGACCTGCAGATGGACGGGATGGACGGGGTCAGTGCCACCGCCCGGATCCGCGCCCAAGGGGGCCCGCCGGTGCTGATCCTGACCACCTATGACTCGGACGCCGACATCCGCGCGGCGTTGGATGCCGGGGCGGCGGGCTACCTGCTCAAGGACGCACCGCTTGCCGAGGTGCTCGCGGCGGTCGAGGCCGCAGCGACGGGCGAGCAGGTGCTTTCGGCCGACATTGCCGCGCGCATCGCTCCCGAGACGAGGGCCAACAGCACCGATGTGAGCCCACGGGAGCTGGAACTGCTGCAATTGCTGGCCCGCGGAAACACCAACAAGGAAATCGCCGCCGCACTGTTCATCTCCCAATCCACCGTCAAGACGCACCTGATCCACATCTACGACAAGCTCGGGGTGGACAACCGCACCGCGGCGATCGACCGGGCCAGGGCAAACCGGCTGATCCGCTAGTTCGCGTATCAAGAGAAATTTTCCTGCTGCGGACCAGCGTTCGGACAGATTATCCGTCGCTACACACCCCGGTCGCTGGGTAGCCTAGGGGCTCTGGAATGGGCAAAGTACAGCTTGGCCATTGAATCGCCACGGGGCGTTTTGCGCGGAAAGTCGCTACCCGGATTCAACGAAGACGCCTGGTAAAACGTCGATATACGGCGACTCGATGCTCGGATAAACAAAGCTGGGTGGTTGGTGGCGCCTGAACTTTCCATCGAATGGAGT
Organism: Micrococcaceae bacterium; assembly: GCA_030540695.1. Lineage (GTDB taxonomy): Bacteria > Actinomycetota > Actinomycetes > Actinomycetales > Micrococcaceae > Paeniglutamicibacter. Next base: position 3,552 of record JAUNVO010000249.1, read on the forward strand.
GGTGCCGCGGCAACCCTTGAGGGGGATTCACCTCATATGTAGTGAACTTTGCGATCGCAATAGGTATTGCATGTTTAATGTATTTTCTGGCATGCTCGATCCATCAACGCCACTGCCACGCGAGGAGTCGTCATGAATATCCAAGAGGGCCAAGAAATCATCCTGGGCGATCTGCCCAAGGGCATTACGCTGGCCAGTGAAGCTATGGGTAACAAAACATGGAACGTTTTGGGACACACCTATGTGTCGAAGGTGGAAAGCAGCTCGAGCTTTGCGTGGCTATCTCATGACCCCGCCGGCACTGGCGTGCCGCCGCACGTGCATCCAAACCAGGATGAACATATCTACGTCATGGAAGGCGTATACACGCTGTACCTGGACGGCGAATGGACGACGGCCGGCCCGGGCGACACCGTTCGTATGCCGATGGGCTTGCCTCATGCCTACTACAACAAGCACGAAAGCCCGGCAAAATCCCTCTTCTGGGTGAGCCCGTCCGGGCAGCTTTCCACCCTCTTCGACGAGCTCCACAACCTGAACGATCCCGAAGAAGTAGTTCGTCTCTCTGCCCTGCGCGAGGTAAATTTCCTGCCTCCGGGATCGGTCCCGGGAGCATAGCAAAGCGTATCGGAGACGATGGGGACACAGTATTTATGCCCTCTGCGGCATGGGTACTGACCTCTTTACCCGAGAGGAAGCCGCCGTGGAGAAGAACCCGCCGGTCTACGATGTCCAGGCCTATGGAGCAGACCCGGAACAACTAATT
>JAUNVO010000250.1 GCA_030540695.1 Micrococcaceae bacterium
CGTATGTAGGTGCCCCGCCCTATGTGCAAATCCCGTGCATCCATCGCCGTTCGGCTTTAGTCTTGGGGAGCTAGTCCATACGACAACTGAAAGGCAGGATCATGGGACTCGGAGATAAGATCAGCAACAAGGCTCAAGAAGCCACCGGCAAAGCCAAAGAATCCGTCGGCGACGCAACCGACAACAGCAAGTTGCAGGCCGAAGGCATGAAAGACCAAGCTGCGGGCAAGGCCAAGCAGGCTGGCGAAGACGTCAAGGACTCTTTCAAGAAGTAGCTTCCCGCGTCATTACGTCACCACCAGTCAGGCCGCCACATGCAAAAAGTGGCGGCCTGACCATGTTTCACTTATCCCCGATCCGTGCCTCCCAGAAGTAGCACAGGGTGAATCGCCTATCCCGTTGTCCACGCCGCCAATTTTGGAAATCCACGATGCTGATCCGGACCCATCCCAGTGCGGGTTGACGAGTCCCGCCGGCTGTGGACGTCACTTTCTAGCATTTGGAATCAGGTCAACGATCCAAAGCCAACGCCCAATGGTCAACCTCTTTCATCTCCTCGCTTCGAGACCTGAAGAACGTGAATTCCCGGGTCGTGGTTCACACCATCATTCGCCGGTCATGACTGGCTTAGATAACGGGACGGAGATTGTATGCGCGGAGCCTCACGTGGTTGGATTCCCCAAGAGCCCAACCGTTCTCCACGAAACCGAGACGGAACAGCCATATTCATTCTTGGATTTAGCGTGCCCTACTAAGCATTCGGCGCAGGGAGCGTACAGACCGCTAGGAATGTGAACCACGCTGGTGATCGATACCCGCTTGGTCCACCTTCCGGTGGAATCCCATGCCTGCCTTTCCTCCGAGGATGGCTGCCAGCAACGGGACGAGTATCGCGATGGCCAGCGCAATGAATCCGCTGGCCGTCAGCATGTCGCTGGTCGCCGGAATTCGTGGCAGTCCCCCAATCTGGTTCATGGCATCAAGCTTCTCTCCGGCTACCGCTGTGGCGATTGCTAAAATAATCGCGATAACGATGGCCCAAAGCCATACTGCGAATCCTTGCTTCGCGCCATTGAACCTGGCCATGCGTCCTGCCACATAGCCGCCGCAGTAATATGCGATGAACAAAATGACCGCGAACACGATTGCGCCGATGATGCCGATGGTCTGCATGTCCTGTGCCGTCTGATCCGCTACCTCCTTGGCATCACTGACGGTGCCCAAACCAATGCTTAGGCCAATGGCGCTCAGTATGACGGTGAGCAAGACCGCTATCCCGCTGGCTGTCATCCAACCGAAGAAAGCGGACCCGAATTTAATTCCTCCGAATTCCCGTTGCTGCGCTGCGACTACATCGTCACGGCGAGCTCTGGGGGTGCTTGATCCTGCATTGGATGGTTGTTCCACGATTCTCCTCAATGTTTCTACTTACCACGGGATTCCGGAACTGTGTCCACAAAACATGAATGCCGGATCATTGCCTTGTGACGAATTCTGGAAAAAGATTCACCGGTTCCCTTCCCATAGTGAGCGCCCCAGTGATCCACGGCAACACTTATTCCTCATCAGCCGCATGGCCAAGCACCTTCCTGCGCCATTGTTTCGTGAGCAGCAGAGTGGGGCTCACACCGCGCTTTGGCTTCGAAGTGCCTTGATTGCGGGACGCCTGTTTGTCCCCCTCGACGGCACTGCCGTTTTGCACGCACGACGCCTTGGACGTCCAAGTTCCAATGCGGTAAATCGGCAACCACTCAGAGCATGTATCCCGGGCTGAACTACTCACTAGTTCAAGGACACGGCTTGCCGTCGAGCAGGTCCTGAATCGCGCCGGAGTGCCGCAGGTGCCAACGACTCCCCCTGTCTAAGACCGAGAACCAACATTTCAGCAACCCACTTGCCAAGACCAGGAGCGGAGGAACCTGGGGAGGCAGCCATGAGACACGTAAGAAAAACCAGCTACGGAACTGCCGTGGAATACCAAGAAATGCGTGCCTGGTGCCGGGATTCCTCTTTGAGCGGGTCATTCGACACTCCAACAAGCAATCATCTGAGCTTGTCGAAAAATTCCATCGGAGCGCATGTCGATTCCCTTGCGGGACTGCCGGGCACGTACTTACGCTGTGGATCGTAATCTTGCTTAGCATTTTCATTCGATTCACTGGCCAACGATTGCTGATGGATCTTTCCTGAAAGAGAGCAACAATGACGCAGAACCCATGGCCCCAGGACGAGGGTCTCGAAAGCCCCGGTGCTGACCATCCACTAGCGAGTGATCAGGCCTCTACCCCACCCCAGGCACGGAACCCGAAGGTATCAACCTTTCCATCGCATGGAACGGATTCAAAGTCGGATACGGCCAGGGATGAAGCCGGGAACATGGCCGGCCACGCCAAGGATGCCGCGCAAAAAGTCTCGGAGACGGCTCAGGAGGAGGCAGCCAATGTCATTGCCGAAGCCAAGACCAGCGCACGTGACTTGATGGAGCAGGCCAAGTCCGACCTCACCGATCAAGCCGGGACCCAGCAAAGAAGGGTTGCAGAAGGGTTGCGTTCGGTTTCCACCGAACTGCACTCGATGGCTTCCTCCTCCGAGCAATCCGGCATGGCCACCGACCTAGTGCGTCAGGCCGCTGAGCGTTCCTCATCGGTGGCTTCGTGGCTGGATGCTCGGGATCCTGGATCGCTGCTGCATGAAGTAAAATCCTTTGCCCGGCAGAAACCCGGCACGTTCCTGCTACTGGCAGCCGGGGCAGGCATCTTGGCTGGGAGAATCAGTCGCAACCTCGGTGCCGATGCATCGAAATCCCCAGATTCCTCGAGCTCCCCACAGGCGACGGCGGTGCCGCAAAATCTAGTGCAGGACTCTTCATCGGCGCCCCGGTCGGCACCGGTTGCTCCTCCCTCCCCGGCGGGAGACGGGGAACCAGATTCCTCTGCCTCGTGGGGATCGCAGAGCGAAGAGCGGGCGCCATTCGGCACGCGGGACCAGCTTGGCGACGAGCCGGTTGTGGTGACGGGACCTCCGAAGTCAGTTGATCCGTTGGGTTCTGACCCCTTTGACGGCGGTCATCGATGAGCTCCGAAATGCCACCAACCGGCGCTCACGCCAAGTCAGAGTCTTCCTCTTTGGGGGAGCTTCTGGGTGATGTCACCCGGGACATGTCCACGTTGATGCGCCAGGAAATTGACTTGGCGAAAGTTGAGCTGAAGGAAACAGCAGTTCGGGCCGGGAAGGGCGGTGCCATGCTCGCAGGAGCTGGCGTAGCCGGTCACTTCGTCCTATTTTTTCTCTCCTTCGCCATATGGTGGGCACTCGGAACTTTGTGGGGGTTGGGCTGGTCCGGGGTTGCTGTGGCGGCCATATGGGCGATCATTGGAACCGTCCTGGCCGTCCTCGGCCGAAAGGAAATCAAGCAGGCCAAGGGGCTACCCCAGACCAGCGCGACATTGCAGAAAATCCCGCCCACTCTCAAACCCAACTCTTAGATACGCGAGGAACACACTATGAGTGAAAACCCGGATGTCATCCGAGCAGATATTGAAGCCACCCGCGTCCGCCTCGGTACCAATGTTGACGCGTTGGCTGACAAGGTCACTCCTTCGCACATCGTGCAAAGGCAGACCGATAAGGTCAAAGAAGCCGTGTTCGGCGTCAAGGACAAGGTCATGGGGGCAGCTGACCACTCAGATAGCAGCCTCGAGAACGCAAGTTCGGCCCTCGGGGATGCCCCAGCCCAAGTCAAGTCGAAGACCCAGGGAAACCCACTTGCAGCTGGTCTGATTGCCTTCGGGGCCGGGTTGCTCGTCTCGTCGTTGATCCCGGCCAGCCAACAGGAACGTGAGGCCGTCGACGCTCTCAAAACTGCGGCGGAACCACTGACGGCTGAACTATCCGACGCCGCGAAAGAAATGGCCGAAGGGCTAAGGGACCCTGCCCAGGAAGCCATGGATCACCTCAAAGCCACTGCCACCGACGGCGTAGAGAACGTTAAGGGTGAAAGCCACGATGCCGCCGATGAAGTCAAGGAGACGGCAGTCAAGGCAAAGGACAACGTCCAGAAGGCCTAACGTGCCGCAATATGAGCAGCCGGTCTCCTTCGTTCAGCGGGGAGGCCGGTTGGCCCGTTTAACCTTGCGCCGCATATGTTCCTGGGTGCCCGTGATTCCGGAAAGCCATTGGTTTATAGATGCTTTTTCACTGGATCATCATAAAATTTCCGCTCCAATGCCCGCATGGTTTCCCCGTGTCCAGGACATTCAGCGCACCATTCCCGCTCGCTGAGATACTCACGGTCCACGATTGGACATTGGT
>JAUNVO010000251.1 GCA_030540695.1 Micrococcaceae bacterium
CCGGCTTCGGTTTCGCACCGATGGATGTCGCGACATGCTCTCCACCCTTGAATACATACACGGCCGGGATGCTCGTGATGCCATATTTGGCTGCAATGGCTGGATTGTCGTCAACATTGATTTTAACAACGTCAACCTTCTCCGCATGCTCAGCGGCAATCTGCTCGAGAATCGGGGTCAACTGGCGGCAGGGGCCGCACCATTCGGCCCAGAAGTCGACAATGACAGGCTTGGAGGCTTCGAGGACCTCTGCCTGGAAAGTAGCATCGGTTACGTCTTTGGTCTGGCTCATGGCCTACCACCTTTCGTTATGGATCTTTTCCCAGAGTTTGGGAGAGGGACTAGTTGGAGACTGAAACTGCCGTTTCGGAAGCAGCGGCTTCGATATCGGCGAGGTAGTGCTCGACGTCGAGGGCAGCAGCGCATCCTGAACCGGCGGCAGTGATGGCTTGGCGGTATGAGGCATCGATGACGTCACCAGCTGCAAAAACGCCCGGAAGGCTCGTCTTCGAGGTTCGGCCGTCGACGGCAATGGTGCCCTCGGCCGTGAGCTCCAGGACGTCCTTGATCAGATCCGTGCGGGGGTCGTTGCCGATGGCAACGAAAATGCCGGTAACGGCCACTTCCTGCTCCGTACCGGTCTTGAGGTTGCGCAGGCTCATTCCGGCGACCTTGTCGGCGCCGGAGATACCAATGACCTCAGAGTCCCAGATAAATTCGATCTTCGGGTGAGCCAGTGCCCGGTCTGCCATGATTCGCGAAGCACGCAAGGCATCACGGCGGTGAACCACTGTCACCTTGGAAGCGAACTTCGTCAGGAAGAGGGCCTCTTCCATGGCGGAGTCGCCGCCGCCGATTACTGCGATTTCCTGATCACGGAAGAAAAAACCGTCACACGTCGCGCACCATGAGACTCCGTGTCCGGCCAGGCGTTTCTCGTCCGGCAATCCAAGCTCACGGTAAGCCGAACCCGTGGACAGGATTACGGAATGCGCACGGTAGGTGGTCCCATCGCCCAATGTCACCACCTTGACGACACCCGAAAGCTCAACTGCGGTTACATCGTCGAAAAGAATCTCCGCACCGAAGCGCTCAGCTTGCTTTTGCATGCTGTCCATGAGGTCCGGACCCATGATTCCTTCCGGGAAACCCGGGAAGTTCTCTACATCCGTGGTGTTCATGAGTTCACCGCCGGCTGTCACTGAACCTGCGATGACCAGCGGCTGCAGGTCTGCACGCGCCGCATAGATGGCGGAGGTGTAGCCAGCTGGGCCGGAACCGATGATGATGACGTTGCGAACGACGTCTTGAGCTTCTGTGGCCACGGTTGGGTGAACCTTTCATAAGTGCGGTCTTGTTTCAAACACACCGCTGGACAGGGGGACTATGCGGCATAACAGCAAATGCCTTGCTGGTATTCCCGCCATGACGGATCTAGGAGACGCGGAACTCGCCGATCTGAAGTCCGTAGGGACGCGATGCGTTGGCTCCGGATGAGAGTCTGGGTAGTTCGGTGACGTTCAGGAAAACATATTTTGCCTTGGCTTCAGCGCCGTCTTCACCGCTAACCGGAACCGTCACCGTTGGACCGGTGAACGATCCACTGGAAACGACCTTCGCGGATGAAAGGTCATCGGTCTCCCCGATACGGATCTCGAAGGAGCCGCCGGTACCGTTGAGGCCCTCGAGCTTGACCTCGGAGACATTGGATAGTTTCTTCAGCTCAGCAATGAAGATCATGTTGGACGCAAGACCGCCAAAGTTCGGGGTCGTGTAGGAGTATGACTTGTAGAGGCTTGCAGGGTTGCCGTCGATGGCCTTGGAGAGCGTGCCGTCGGTATCCGCGTTGAGGTCCTGGCTTCCAGGGACCACTCGTTTGAGGTCTACGACCTTGGGCTTGACGATCTTCTCGGTGCTGGGTGATTCCGAGGCTTCCTCGGTGTTCTTGGCCGACTCGGACGCGCTTGGGGCCGCGGATTCGGTAGCCACGGGAACCGGCTTGTTGTTGCCAAGAGTGTTGTAGGCGAAGACGACGGCGAGAACCAGCACAGCGCAAAGCAGGGCGCCGACCAGCAAACGAGTGGTCTTCTTTCCGCCGTCGCCGGCCTCTTCGTCGTCTTCCTCGTAGTCGTTCGGCGGTTCCGAGTATGACTGTGCCGCGGCCGGGAAACTGGCGGGCACACGCTGGCCGGATTCATCGACCGTGACTCCACGGGACTTCTGGGCTGCGGCAAGGGCGGCTGCCGACGTCACTACGGGTTCCTCGACATTGTCCGCAGGATCCATCCGAGTGACCTTGGGCGTCGGCTTGGCGGTCGGCGGCTTCGGCGGCGTAGTGGGTTCTGCGGGGGACCTGGTCGGTGGCTTCTGCGCTGCTGCCGACGAGGGGGCAACCGATGCCGGTGATGGCGCTTGTTTTGCCGGGGCTGCCGGTGATGGCTCGGAAGGTGCAGGTGTAGGAGGCGATGGTTCAGATGGTGCGGAGACCGCTGGGGCCTGTTCGGTGCTTGATCCCACCGTGGTTGCCGGTTCCACCGGAACAGAAAGCGGCGGAACAGGTTTTCCCCGCTTAAAGCGATCCTTGAGGCTGTTCAGCTTTTCGTTGAGGCTGATTTCGGGAAGCCTGTCCAGCATGGCGGGACGATGTTCCTCTTGGCTGCGCTGATCTTCGTAGTATTCGGCATCGTCTTCGTAGCTGGCGGGCTCGCTTGAGCGGGACACGCCAAAGATCTCGGTGCCCAGAGTATCGGTATAGAACGGTTCGACATACGGGGCGTCGGACTGAACCACCAAGTCCAGGAGATCGGCGGGCTCGGCCAGGTTGGTGACCAAGTAGGTGCTGCCGTCGGAGATTCCGAGGTCCAGGACCTGGACCGCTGCGTAGCGTTCGCCGGTGGCAATTTCGCGTGCGCTCGTGGCCAGCTGCGAGGCATTGGCCGTGGAACCGACGAGAATGCTCACCGATCGGTTGAGCACCTGATCGATGCCACTGAGTACCTGGTCCCCGTCTGCCGAGATCAAGACCGATTCGGTGACCTGGTAACGGCCACCAAGTACGGCGCCAGCATCGATGGGCTGCGACACGATTTACTCCCGGGATTGCTTTGCGTTGCCGGCACCCTCGTGGGTACCCCGTTCCATGTTACCGGGATGGACCAGTGAAGTCGCGAAGACCAAGATCCGTGACGGGGTGCGTCGGGGTACTTGGGTCCTGGGCAAACTCGATCTATCGCTTGAAGCCCGGGATACGGCGGGCCAGCGGACCCAGGAAGCTATCGAGTTCCTCGGAACGAATCAATTTCAACAGAATGATGTAGACGACAGCCATCACCGAACCGACGACAGCGATGGAGATCATGGCGGTACCGATGGAACTCCAGGCAAATCCCCAGTTGTAGCCGCCCATCAACCACAGCACGCCCACACCGGCAACCCCTGAAATGCTCGCCATCACACCGATCCGGATATAGCTGCTCAAGACCCGGGTGGTTCCGTAATCACCGTACCGGCGAACGATCAAGAAGTGTGCGATTACGGCGGACAGGATGTTGGTTGCCCCATAGATCAGGGCCACGGCCCGGGCGATATCGGTTGTCGGCAGGACCTGCACGGCCGTGAAAGCCAGAACGACAGTTGATATGGCAATGACCGTTTGGATCAGCATGGGGGTCTTGGTGTCTTCCTCGGCGAAGAAGACCCGGATCATGAAGAAGTGGATGGACTTGAACGGCAATCCCAAGCTGGTCAGCAGCAGTAACTGCCCGATGGCAGCACCCTGCAGCATGGAGGTCGGCGAGCTGCCTGCGAACAAGCGCCCCAAGGGCCCGGCCAACACGATGAATGCGACCGACGCGAAAACGATGGGCACCGCCGTGGTGCGCAGCCCGTTGGAGAGCAATGGGCCGATGTCTGAGCGCCGCTTCTCCTGAAAGGCCTTGGTGAATTCGTTGAACAGCATGGTGGCCAAGGTCAACGCAAAGATAGAGTGCGGCAGCACGGTGATCAGCTGGGACGTGTTCAGCGCCTGTTCGCCGGGAACCGAGGCGCCTCCACCTTCCAGCAACTTACGTGCCGGGGTTGCCGCGGAAACGAACTTCGAATTGACCAGCGAGGCGATGTTGCCGACCATCATTGAGCCCAAGGTCCACATGGCCAACTTGCCCACGTG
>JAUNVO010000252.1 GCA_030540695.1 Micrococcaceae bacterium
AATCGAGGCCATGGCCGCCCGGATCGCGCTCCAAACCCCGGGTGTCCTGCGTCTGGAACCCACCATCCAGGACCTTATTGGCCGGGTGGCTGCCTTGGGCGGAGCCGGAACCGGCCGGGGAAGGAACCGCCGGCACGACGGGGTGGTGGCGACCATCATTGACGGGATGGTCCGCGTGCGCCTGGATGTCGCCACCGACATCACCCACACGGCACTGCAGGTGGCCCACGCCGTGCAGGAACGGGTCTTCGAGGGTGTCCGCGCGACCGGCCTGATCCCCGGCACGGTGGATGTCAGCATCCTGGCCATCGAGCCCGCCAACGTCACCGTTTAGGACCCCTTCCGGAAGTGTGGCGGAGAAAGCGTCAGCAGCTGGGAAAAGGATGCCGTGGCGTATTCCGGAGGGGCGAACGGTGACTTTGGACCCTATGCGGGCGCACCCGCCACGGGCAGGATGGAATTACAGCCGAGAGGACAACCTGGCGAGCACATCGGGCCAGCTGGAGGATCGGTCCCCTGAGGGGGAAGCCTCGCGATTCCGGGTCATCCGAGAATCGGGGCTGGAGGAGAAATGAAGGAGATCTTGACCATGAAGCGATGGACTGCATGGCAAAACTGGATCGCCGTGGCTGCTGGCGTTTATATGCTGCTGGCCATGACCTGGACCGTGGATGTTGGATCCTCAAACGCATACATGCTCACCGGCGGTATCGTCTTGATCGTCGTTGGCGCCATCAACCTCGCGTCCACGAGCATGCCCGTGGCCGAGTGGGTGCAGATCGTGGTGTCCCTGCTCGTGATCGCATCCCCGTGGATGGGTGGCTTTGCAACCGGGACTCCGGCAGTGGCATGGAGCACCTGGATCCCGGGTGTTATCGCGCTGATCGCCTCGGTGATGGCGCTGCAGCCGGCCATGAAGGGCTACCGCGAGCACCACGCCGTGGGTTCGCACTAGGAAACCATAACCAAAGGACCCGGCCGGTTGGCCGGGTCCTTTCGTTGCGCCCGGGCCTTGCCCGACCCGCCTCGTCGGTGATCTAGCGGGATTCGATATGCGCGCGCAACTTGGTCGACAGCTCCCGGAGGGTTGCAAACTCCTCCTCCGACAGGGCGGTGCCGATCAAGGCGTGGATACCCTTCACGTGCTCACGGCCTATGGCTTTTTGGACGTCGGCTCCCCGAGGGGTCAACGAAATGAGCACGGCGCGTTGGTCCGTGGGGTCCGGGGCCCGGGACACCAAGCCCTTGGCTTCGAGCCGCTCGGCCATGCGGCTGAGGCTCGGCTGGGAAATCAGCAGGTGCGCATTCAACTCCGAGAGCCGGCTGCTTGATGCCGGGCAACGCGAGAGGTTGAAGAGCACGTCGTATTCGCGGATGCCCAGCTCCTTGAACTCCGGGAGCTTTTGGATTTCGCGCATCACGCTGACCTGCGCCCTTAACAACGCTTCCCATGCCGCGTTGGAGGACTGCATCGAGGCGGGTCTAGGCATTGATGTTCCCGAGTTTGGCCTTGGCGTCGCGGGCTGCAACGCGGTTGGCGTGGGTGGGTGGTTCGGGATGGTCCGGCGGGGTTCGCCGGTCCAGTTCCTTGCGCAGCTCGGGCAGCACGTATTCCCCGAAGAGGTCAAGCTGTTCGAGCACCGTCTTGACGGGCAGCCCGGCGTGGTCAACGAGGAAGAGCTGGCGGTGGTAGTTGCCGAATGCCTCCTGGAAGGTCAGGGTCTTGTCGATCATCTCGGCGGGGGAGCCCACGGTCAGCGGGGTCTGGTCGGTGAAGTCCTCCATGGAGGGTCCGTGCCCGTAGACCGGTGCGTTGTCGAAGTAGGGGCGGAATTCGTTCTTTGCGTCCTGGGAGTTCTTGCGGATGAAGAACTGCCCTCCCAGGCCGACGACCGCTTGGTCGGCGCGCCCGTGCCCATAGTGCTCGTAGCGTTGGCGGTACAGGTTGATCAGCTGCTGGTAGTGCTCCTTGGGCCAGAAGATGTTGTTGGCGAAGAAACCGTCCCCGTAGTAGGCCGCGATTTCGGCGATCTGCGGGGTCCTGATCGAGCCATGCCAGACGAATGGGGCAACACCGTCCAGCGGGCGCGGGGTGGAAGTGAAGTTCTGCAGCGGGGTGCGGAACTTGCCCTGCCAGTTCACCGTGTCCTCATCCCAGAGCCGGCGCAGCAGGTTGTAGTTCTCCACCGTCAGGTCCACCGAGTCCTGCTGGTTCTTTCCGAACCACGGATACACCGGGGCGGTGTTGCCCCGTCCCAGGACCAGGTCCACGCGCCCGTCGGCGAGATGCTGGAGCATCGCGAAGTCCTCGGCGATCTTCACCGGGTCATTGGTGGTGATCAGCGTGGTCGTGGTGGAAAGGATCAGCTTTTCGGTTTGTGCGGCGATGAAAGCCAACGTGGTGGTGGGGGAGGAGGAGAAGAATGGCGGATTGTGGTGCTCGCCGATGGCGAAGACATCCATGCCCACCTCCTCGGTCTTGCGGGCGATGGCGACGATGTCCTTGATCCGCTGTTTCTCGCTCGGGGTCTTGCCGGTGACCGGATCGCGGGTGATGTCACTGACGGAGAAAATGCCAAATTGCACGGATGCCTCCTGGGGGCGGAATGGGATGGCACTGTTATCCAGTATGCCAAAGTTGTATGCGTTTGCATGTAATAGCGTTGGGGGCGGCGAAATGATTCCCGTACACCCAGGTGACGGCGCTCACCCGCAGCGGGACTTCGCGGTAGGCTCCCGCTATGGGCACACCGCTATCGGCAAACCAGGAACCGGACCAGGCGCAACCGGTGCGCTGGAGCGCCGTGGCCGGAATCGTCGGGTTCCTCGCCATCGTGGAACTGACCAGTGGAATCCTGCAGGGGTACTACACCCCGCTGATGACGGACATCGCCCGCCACCTGGGCATCCATGATGCCGACGTGAACTGGTTCGAAGCCGCCCAGCTCATGGTTTCGGCCCTGGCCGTCCCGTTGCTTGCCTCGTTGGGCGATATCTTCGGCCACAAGAAGATGCTCCTGCTCTCGGCCATCGTCACCGCCGTCGCCTCCTGGGCCGTGGTGTTCTCGGGCTCCTTCACCACGTTCCTGATCGCTTGGGCGCTGCAGGGGTTCTATGCCGTATGGCTGCCGCTGGAAATCGCCATCGTCTTTTCCCGCGCCCGGAAACTGGGTGCGCCGGGACCCATGACCCGCCGGGCCGCCGGGCTGCTGGTCGGTGCCCTGGAATTCGGCGTGATCGCCGGGGCGCTGGCCGGGGGTGCACTGATCGGGGTTTTCGGTGGAAACCTGGCCTTGACCATGATGATTCCGGCCGTTGCCACCACCGTCTGCATCTTCGCCGTCGCGTTCGGGGTGCCCGATGACGGGGAGCGCAATGCGGCAAAAATCGACGGCGGGGGATTTGGCTTCCTGGCCGTGGGGTTGCTGCTGCTCACCAGTGGGCTGAGTTTTTTGCGGATCAACGGACCGGCGTCCCCGCTGGTCTGGGGTTCCTTGGCCCTGGGCCTAGCGGTGCTTTACATGTTCTACCGCCACGAAAACAAGCAAGCCGATCCGCTGATCGACTTCACGGTGCTCTTCGCCCGCTCGATGTGGCCGCTGCAGCTGACCGCCGGCCTCTTTGGCGTCTCGGTGCTTGGCGCCCAGATCCCCATGAGCACCTTTGCCCGCACCGACCCGACGGTGAACGGCTACGGACTGGGGCTTGGTGCCTCGGGGGTCTCGGTGATCATCGGCGCCTATGTGCTGGCGCTGCTCGTTGGCGCCCTGCTCTTTCCGATTGCGGCACGCTGGGTTGGAACCCGGGTGACACTGATCGGTGCCAGCATGCTGGTGGGCATCGGATACCTGCTTTTCCTGCCGCTGCATGATTCCCTTCCACAGGTGCTGGCCAACATGATGGTTGCCGGCCTGGGTTCAGGCGCCTTGGTGGCGGCGCTTCCGTCCGCGGCAGCGGCAGCGGCGCCTTTTCACCGCACGGGCATGGCCACCGGGCTGACCAACGCGATCAAGACGATCGGCGGGTCCTTTGCCTCCGCGATCTTCGGTCTGGCCTTGATCGGCCAGGTCGCTGGAGCGGTGACGGAGGGATCAGCGGATAGCTTCGCGGCTCCCTTGGCTGGCTACATGGTGGTCTGGGCGATCTGCGGGGGCACGGCCAT
>JAUNVO010000253.1 GCA_030540695.1 Micrococcaceae bacterium
GGTCCGGCACCTTGGGCGCCACTTTCCCGTGTGCGTGCGCCCGGGGAAAGGATGATCAGGGCACAGAAGGCTTCAGTGGAAATTTACTGTGGATATGAGCTGGGTTTGCTTGGTATTGACACCGAATGAGGGCAGAAATCTTGTATGTATATGCACTTTCTGTTTGGCTTGGCACATAGGAGCTTCTGGCAACGTACCAGTGGTTTTCCTGTTCGGGAGACACGGTGTTTGAAGCATTTTCGTCCGGGGACGTACAACGCATCACCATTCCTGATCCGGTCCTATCCAGCGTCCACGGATCCATGTGGTTGTCGTCTTGGTGGCTGGCCACCGCGGTGACGATTGCCTGTGTGCTGTTGGCCGGGTTCCTGCTGTTTTTCCGCCGACCGCTCGTTCGAGATCGATCGACGCGTGGGGTGCGAACCGGTAACAAGGTCCGTGTCCGCTCCGGTACCACCTCCCGGATTGCCGGGGTCCTGGTTCTGGCGTTGATCGCCGGGGCGTTCATCGTCAATTCCGCCGGCGATTTCGTCCCCGACCTCACCACGGCCAGACGCATCATTTCGGCGGCGACGGGCCAGGGCAGCCAGTCGGGCCCGCCGGCCGACACGGCACCTTCGGGGCAGGGCACGGTGTCGGTGGTGTCGATGCCTGCGGATAAGAACCTGCAGATACCGGCCGCTGACGCGTGGGTTTACACGCCTCCGGGATACGACGCCACGGGGAAAACCCGTTACCCCGTCGTGTACCTCATCCACGGTTACCCGGGCACGGCATCGGACTGGTTCACCTACGGCAAAACGGGTGACACCATGGATGAGCTGGTGCACCAGCGCCTCGTCGTGCCCATGATTGTGGTGTCGCTGGATATCAGCAGCGCGGCCGAGTACGACACCGAGTGCCTGGATTCCAGTGACGGGCCCAAGGTCGAATCCTGGCTCTATTCCCGTGCCGTCCCGCACATTGACAAGCTCTTTTTGACGCAGGCCAACCGTGAGGGCCGAATACTCGGAGGGTTCTCGGCCGGCGGCTTCTGCGCCCTGGACCAAGGACTTCGCCACCAGGAAACCTGGGGCACCATCATTGCCTTCGAGGGGTTCGGTGAGCCGGGCACCGGAGGTGAAGATGCCTTCGGGGACAACGAGTCCGAAATCAAGGCCCATTCCCCCGAAGAGTACATACCGAGCATGAAGTTCGTGCACCCCCAGGCCTTTTACCTGGACAGCGGGGAGGGGGACGGGCTGGAACGGGTGAAGGGCTTGGTGGAGCAATTGAAGGCGCGTCAGCAGAAGGTGTATTACCGGGTCAACACGGGGGAGGGGCATTCGTGGTCCGAAGTGCGGGCGGGTCTGCCCTATGCACTTGTTTTTGCCTCCGAGCAACTCCCCGGACAGCAGCGTTGAGGAGGGGCCGCATCCACGCAGAAACTTAGGTCCGGCGTGAAGCAAGACCGCGGGGTCACCCTCATCGCGGGGATGTGCGAACCCCCGGTGTGGGCTCCGAGGGCCAGCCACGGACTGGCGCCGGATCCGGCGCACCGCTTCGGGACCACCCCGCGATCTTGTGCTCATCAAGGTTTTCTGTGACGCTGGCGTTCAGGAACCAAGGGCGTGCAGCCAACTATTCACGAACGCAGGAACCGCCGTGCTCGAACGATCTTCCTCACCAGATGTTCCACCCATCAACATCCCTCATTCCGTGCTGTCCAACATGGGCGATTCGACGTGGTTGTCATCGTGGTGGTTCGCCTCCCTGGTGACGCTCGCGTGCCTGTTGCTGGTGGGTTTCCTGTTGGTTTTTCGCCACCCCTTGAAGCGCCGACGTCCAACGAGGAGGGGGCATGACAGATCGAATGCCCGGTTCTGGTCCGGGACCGCGGCACGCGTCGCTGGATCCCTGGTCCTGCTGCTGGTGGCCACCGCCTTCCTTGCCAACGCCTACGCCGGCTATGTGCCCAATCTGACGGCGGCCAACCGCGTCATCACCGCTGCGACGGGCCAGGACACCGGCTCGGCTCCGAACGGATCTTCGCTCCGGCTGGAACAAAGTGCGGTATCCACCGTGAGGATTCCCGGGGAGGCGTCCCTTCGCGTGCCGGCAAGCAACGCGTGGGTCTACACCCCGGCGGGCTACGACCCCTCCGGAAGGACTCGATACCCGGTCCTCTACCTCATACACGGTCATCCGGGGACGCCTGCCGACTGGTTTGCCGCCGCGCAGACCGACACGGTGATGGACACGCTGGTGGAGCAGAGACTGGTGAAGCCAATGATCGTGGTGTCCCTGGATGTCAACGGGGGCCCGCAGCGCGACACCGAATGCCTGGACGCCATCGACGGACCGAAGATCGAGTCGTGGATCTACGCCCGGGCGGTGCCCTTCATCGACAAGACGTTTCCAACACAAGCGGACCGAACGGGCAGGATCATCGGAGGGATGTCCTCGGGCGGCTTTTGTGCGTTGGACCAGGGGCTGCGCCATCAGGACATCTGGGGGATCATCATTGCGTTCGAGGGCTACGGCAACCCCGGCCAAGGCGGGCGGGTTGCCTTCAACGGCAACGAAGCCGCCTTCCGTGCGCACTCACCCAGCGATTACCTTCCCACACTGAAGTTCACGCACCCCCAGGCCTTCTACCTTGACAACGGTGATCGAAGCGGGATTCCACGTGTCCAGAAGCTGGCCACGCTACTCAAGGAACGTGGCCAAACGGTCTATTTCCGGATCAACAAGGGCCAGGGGCACACCTGGTCCGAGGTGCGGGCGGGCTTGCCCTACGCACTGGTTTTTGCCTCACGCGAACTTTCCCGGCAGTGAGGCCCGCTCAAGCCTCCGGCTGCGCGGGCGACATCGCCAGCACGACGCAGGCGGCCAGCCCGACCACCAGCCCCAGGACGGCGGGAAACGCCCAACCGGGACGCACCCCGTCACCCAGGACGGCGACCCCCACCGCCCCCGGAAGAATCACTTCGATCACCCAGAGCACCGAGGTCACCGGGCCCACGGCTCCACGTTCGAGCGAGCGCGCATAGGCCATGACTCCGATGATCCCGAACCCGGCAATGGCCCAGGCGGCGGGCTGGCCCAAGACCTGGACCGGGGAATCGAGTCCCACCAGGGACCTCGCGCCCAGCGCGGCCCCGGAGAACGCCAGACCGGCAACCACCGCCAACAGCATCGGCCGGCCAACCTTGTAAAAGGCCAGCAAGGCAACGCCGCTGATGGCCAAGGAGACCAAGAGCACCGGGGTGAACCAGAGTGGGGGGATGCTCGCCGATTCGGGACCGGCGGCCGCGGCGATGACCACCAGCGAGATGCCGACGGCGCCGATGGCGATCGCGTCGCGCGGACCCAGGCGGGCGGCCAAAAAGATCCGCGCCAGCACCACGGTGACCGCCAGCGAACCGGCCAGCAGCGCCTGGACGGCAAAGAGCGGAAGGCCCTGCAGCGCCACCAGGGAAGCGAGCCAGGCGATTGAATCGCAACACAGGCCCACGACGTACAGCGGCTGGAGCACCACGGAGGGCCCCGTGGCTTTTGCCGCACCGGCGGCCTGGAGCACCGAGCCGGCTCAGTAGCCCAGGGTGCCCACCAGTGCGGCCAACAGTGCGAGCGTCATTGGCCCGCACGTCCCATGAACCGGCCGATCACCGGGATCTCGGTGATGCCCTCGGCGGTGGCGATCACGAACCCCTGGGTGGCCAGTTCCTCCAGTGCGCCCAAGACGACGTAGCGCGGGACCCACTGCGGGTGGTATTTGGCATTGAACTTGTACAGCGATTCCATTTGCGTGCGTTGGGACGCCCGCTGCAGGACCGACTGGGAGGCCTTGGCCAGGCGGCCCTCGGGCTCACTGGCCACCAGCCGGCGCAACATCGCGAAGTTCAGGCCCAGGCCGCGGCCGCCGGTCGCCGCGACGTGGTGGATGGTTTCGGTGATCAGGAAGTCCATGATGCCGTTGGGCAGATCCGGGGCGGTCGATCGGCGCATGACATCCAGCGACCAGCCGTCGATGGCACTGGCCGGAACCCACTGGATGAAGGCCTGGATGGCCCCGGCGCCGTCGCGGGCAACGGTGAGCATCAGGCCGCTGTCCTCGGGATCGAACAGCC
>JAUNVO010000012.1:0-16574 GCA_030540695.1 Micrococcaceae bacterium
GCTGTTTCCAGCTCCCCTAGACTACCCAAAGCTGGCTCGGCACACAAAACGAGGTGCCCGTCGCATCAGTACGGTCTTGAATCCCGCGGAATCCCGGGGAACCGGCCCAGGGGTGGTCAGCTGCCCAGGAAGCGTTGATCAGGCAAACGGCACTCGTCATGGTCGGTCCGATGGGCTCATCGAGGGCATGAGTCGAAAGAACATGGCCACGGACACTGGCAACATCTCGACCGGAACGCGCAGCATCACGGATCCGCTACCGGCCCGCACCCACTGTGCCGCCTGCCTCGAGATGTCTGCCTGTGCAGGAAGCCAGGCAAGCGCCGCGGTGGGGCACCCGGGGAATCAAACGTTGTCGCGTGCCTGGCCGGTGACGTTGCGCCACAGGAACTCGTAGCTGGTGCTCAGCATGGTCGCTGTGGCCCCGTTGTCACTTGCCCCGGCATGTCCGCCATCAAGGGACTCGTGGTACCTGACATTGCCCACGCCCATATCCATCATCTTTGCGGCCATCTTGCGGGCCTGCACGGGCCCGACCCGGTCATCACTTGTCGCGCTCCATATCAGTGAAGCCGGATAGCAGGTTCCCTCTGGCAGAGCATCATCGAGCCGGTGGTAAGGGGAGAACGTCCGAACGAATTCCCACTCCTCCGGCACGTCCGGATCCCCGTACTCCGCAATCCAGGAATGACCGGCGGCAAGCCGGGTATATCGGCGCATGTCCAGCAATGGGACGCCACAGGAGATTGCTCCGAACAGCTCTGGATAGCCGGTGATCATGTTGCCCATGAGCAACCCGCCGTTCGATCTCCCGGTTGCGGCCAAGTGCTCACGGGAGGTGACTCCGCGGGACATGAGGTCCCGGGCGATGGCAGCGAAGTCCTCATAGGCCCGGTGCCGCTTTTCCCGCAGCGCAGCACGGTGCCAACGCGGTCCGTACTCGCCGCCGCCGCGGATGTTTGCCACCACGTAGGTTCCGTGCCTGCCCTCCGCGGTCCTTCGCGCCAGCCATCCGGGGCCCAACGCACCGAGGTAGCTTGGGGTGAGACTGGTCTGGAAACCTCCATAGCCGTTCATCAGCACCGGGTTCTTCCCGTCCAGGGGAAGAACCCGCGGGGAAACCTGGAAGTAGGGGACCCGTGTACCGTCATCCGAAACGGCAAAGTGTTGGGAAACCACGAAGGCGCTGGAATCAAAGCGGGCTGGTGCGCTCTTGATTCTCCGGGGCGTCGTGTTTCCGCTTTCCATGCTGGACACGGTTCCTCGGGCAAGTGTGCTGGGGGTGAGGAATCCGCTCAAGGTCAGCCAGAAATCGTCGCCGCATTCGGGATCCTCGTCGTCGACAGGGGAGATGCCGAAGCTGTGCAAAGGGGAACCGAGGTCCAGTGTGCGCAGCGCGAAGCCGCGGTTGGGGTCGCAAATGAGAATCTCGGAAGAGACATCCTTGAGCGTGTTGAGCAGTATGTGGTTTGCCGTGAAACCAATGGACTGCAGCGACGTGGAATCCGTGGGAACAAAGATGTCACGCAAGGCTGCGGTGCCGGCCAGGAACCCCTCAAGGTCGGCCAAGACGAGCGAACCTGGAACGTGTGTGACCCCGGCATGGGTCCACGGGGTCTGCGGGGAAAACAGCACCCATCCGCGGTGCAGCGAGACCCCGACGTCGGTGGGCACTGCCAGATGCACCCAGTCGTCTCCGCGGCGCACGAAGGTCTTGGAATTATAGAAATCAATGACGTCATGGGCGACGTCGCGTTCGAAGCCCGGGGTCGAATCATGGGCAACGTAAGCCAGGACATGGGCTTGGTCGACGGCAAAGATTTCCTCAGCCGTGGAAAGGTCGCCACCGCGGACCAGCCGGCGCACCGTGCGGGCGTAGGAGGAGAGGGTGAGTGAACCTTCACCGAAATCGGTGGCCACAAGCAGGGTGTCGGGATCGGCCCACGACACGTTGGTCTTGGCGACCGGAAGGTCGAAACCGCCTTGGACAAAGGACAAGGATGACATGTCGAATTCCCGCACACGCACCTGGTCACCGCCGTCGGGGGACAACTTGAGCAGGGCCCGGGAGTATTCGTTGCCGGGGGCAGGGCGGAGCAACTGTGCTCCGGAGAAGACCCAGTCGATACCCTCGGCTTTGGCAAGGGCATCGATATCGAGCAGGATTTCCCACGCCGGATCCTGCTGTTGGTACGACGCCCAGCTGGTCCGCCGCCACAGCCCCTTGGGATGCAACGAATCGCGCCAGAAATTATAGTAATACGCGCCGCGTTTGGTGACCATAGGGATCCGGTCGGCCGCGTCCAGGACCGTAAGGATGCCTTCTCGCGTGGCCGCGAAATCATCGTCGAAGAGTTCATCCTCGGTGCGGGCGTTCTGCTCGAGGACCCAGTTCATTGCCTCCCCGGAATCCAGTTGCTCCAACCACAGGAACTTGTCCTCGGAAGCGCTGCGGCCAACGGTGTCTTCCCGCGGTGCAGGGGCGTCGAGGCCGAGGTCCCCCGCCTCCGTATCCGTGGCGCGTGGGTTTATCTGAGGAGGTAAAGAAGGGCTCATTGGCACAGTCTCTCATGCAGCGCAGGGAAACGACGTGGGCTTTGAGCGGTGATCCCGCCACCGGTGCGACTAGGCTGAAACCGTGAATGCGCAGCAGAAATCCGGCCGTGAACCGTACACCATTGCCATTGTGGGCGCCGGCCCCCGAGGAACCTCGGTCCTCGAGCGACTGGCAAGCGAACTGCGGCGCACCAAAAACCATTCCCGTCCGATCACCGTGGTGGTCTTTGACCTCGATGACCCCGGGGCAGGGCATGTATGGTCCACAACCCAGTCGCGGCTCTACCTGATGAACACCCCGGCAGGGTTCCCCACCGTTGCCCCTGAACGTACCGGAGCCGATGAACCAGGACTGAGTTTCGAGCAATGGCGGCTCTCCGGAGGTGACGGCGCCGCCCTGAGCAGCGTTGAAGCCCGGGAGCTCAAGGAAATGGGTCGCGGTTCCTATCCGCCGCGTGCTCTTTACGGGAGATACCTTCGCCATGTCTTTGACCGCTCGATCGCGGCCTTGCGTGCCCACGAGGCAGTGGCTGGTGTCCGGGTGGAGCGTGCCGAAATTACGTCGCTGAACAGGGGGGAAGCCGACTACCGGCTTCGTGGACGGCTCCTGGGCGCCGCGGCGGCGGGCAAAGGCCGCGACGGTGAGGAATTCGAGATGGATGCCGATGCGGTGATCCTGGCCCTGGGGCATGTTCCTGCGCGGCTGAATCCCAAACAGGACGCCATGGCGCAGGCTGCATTGGACATGGGGCTTACTTACCAAGGCCCCAATGTCCCCACCGACGTGCCCTGGGACAGGGTTCCGCCCGGCCAAACCGTATTGGTGCGCGGACTGGGCCTGAACTTCTTTGACGTGATGGTTGCGCTGACCGTGGGGCGCGGGGGCCAGTTCAGGGAAGTCAACGGCGGACCCGGACGGGCCCTGGAGTACTGGCCGTCGGGGCGGGAACCACGGATCGTGGCGGCCTCCCGGCGTGGTACCCCCTACCGCGCAAAATCCTGCATTGAAGAATTCATCCCGAAGTCGGTGAAGCTGCAGTACCTCGACTTCGACGTCATCGTGCAGAAGGTCGCGGAGGCCCGGCTACTGGACCCCGAAGCGGCGGTGCGTTTCGATGCCCACGTGTGGCCGCTTCTGCACCGTGACGTGCTGCTGGCCTACTACAGCACGGCAGCGGGCCGCCACCGATCCCGTTTCAACATTGACCCGGAAGCGTTCGTCAAGGAGCTTGGCACGATCCTTGACGCCGAACACCAGGCAGGGTCGCAGGTGTGGCTCCAAGGAGCGCGCCGGCTGGTTGCGGAACATGCACCGGAACTAGGCTTCCTTGACGTTCCGGGACTTGGCCATCCGTTTCTGGAACGGGGATTCTCCTCTTCGAAGGAGTATCAGCAAGCCGTCATGGAATACCTGGAATCCGACGCGATCGCCTCCGCTGACGGAGAGAAAAGCCCGTTGAAAATGGCGATCGCCACCTTGAATGCCGGTCGCATGGTCGTCAAGGAGATGATCGCCGAGGGCCTGATTTCGGATGAGTCGCGACTGGACGAAGTCCAAGGGTGGTTCGAACCACTGGTCGAGGGGCTGGCCTCCGGACCACCGGTGCAGCGCATCGAGGAGCTTGCCGCCTTGGCCCGCGCCAACGTCGTGGAGTTCATTGGTCCGGACCCCGAGTTCGGGATCGACTTGCCGGCTGGAAGATTCACCGCGGCTTCACCCTGGGTCGATGCTCCCGGATACACCTCGCGCACCCTCATAGAAGCCATGATGCCGGCAAACCGGGTGTTGCAGAGCTCATCGCCGTTGCTGGTGCAGATGCTTGCCGACGGGGTGGCTGCGCCTTTTGGGATGCGCACCGATGAAGGGGAACCGCTTCCAGGATCAGGGCTTGCGGTGAAGGGCGAACCCTATCGATTGGTCGATGCCCTGGGGGTGGCGCACCGCGCGATCTTCGTGATCGGACTGCAGTTGTCCTCGGTGCAGTGGGGCACCGCGATCGCTGCACAAGCCGGCGCCTCGCTCGAGGGCTCGGCGCGGACCCTGGGTGATGCCCGGGACATTGCCCGTGAGCTGTTGCGACTAAGCCAGGTCCAGGAACTAAACCAACCGCGCTAGATCGGGGATGGCTCCGTGCCATCGGAGCGGTGGGGGCCATTTGGCCGGAAGATGAAAAGGGGCGGTTCCCGTTGATACGGGAACCGCCTCTTTTCACATGAGCGGATGGTAAGAGATTCGAACTCTTGGTACGGGGTTACCGCACACTGGTTTTCAAGACCAGCTCCTTAGGCCGCTCGGACAACCATCCAGACCAAAAGAGTATACGCCAGCCGAAGGGTGCCGCCGGACCACGGCGCACCCTGGACTCGAATCGGGAACCGAAAACCACGGACGGTAGAGTGGCCAGCATTGGCCAAACCAACGAAATAAACCAAGGAAGTTGGGTAAGAACCGTGACGATGATGCGTGCCATTGAATATCTGGGTGCGGGCGGTCCCGAGGTGCTCGCCGAGATCGAGCGCCACAAGCCGGTCCCCGGCCAGGGAGAGGTCTTGATCAAGGTGGTGGCCTTTGGACTGAACCGTGCCGACGTGCAGCAGCGCAAGGGTGTCTACCCGCCTCCCGCCGGTGCCAGCGACATTCCCGGGCTGGAGGTCTCGGGCACCATTGAGTCCGTTGGCCCGGGGGTCGCTGGGTTTGTTGAGGGCCAGCGCGTCTGCGCCCTGCTCGCAGGTGGCGGCTACGCCCAGTATGTGGCGGTTCCCGCGGGCCTTGTGCTTCAGGTTCCTGAGAATGTTGACCTGGCGGATGCCGCCGGATTCATGGAAGTGGCTTCCACCGTGGTGTCCAACCTCTTCCTCGAGGCGGGACTGGAACGGGGGGAGACCGCGCTGCTTCACGGAGGGGCGGGAGGCATTGGCTCCATGGCCATCCAGCTGGCCGTCGCAGCCGGCGCCAAGGTGCTGGTGACGGCCTCGAGCCAGGAAAAGATCGACTACTGCCTGGCACTGGGCGCCGACGCCGGAATCAACTACCGGGAAGAAGACTTTGCCGAAGGGGTCAAGACCCTGACCGGGGGTTCCGGAGTTGATGTGGTCTTGGACGTCGTGGGAGCGAAATACCTGGCCCAGAACGTGCGTGTGCTCGCCAACGACGGCACCCTGGTGGTCATCGGGCTGCAGGGCGGGGCCAAGGCGGAACTGAATATCGGGGCCCTGATGGCCAAGCGTGCCAGGGTCATGGGCACGACACTGCGCGCCCGTCCGCTGGCGCAAAAGGAAGAGATCGTTGCGGCAGTGAGGGAACGAGCGCTGCCCTTGCTTGCGGGCGGAACCTTGAAGCTGTCGATCGACCGCCGGTTCCCTTTTTCCGAGGTTGCTGAAGCCCATGAGTACTTTGATTCCGGCCGGCACACGGGAAAGATCAT
Source organism: Micrococcaceae bacterium (assembly GCA_030540695.1). Lineage (GTDB taxonomy): Bacteria > Actinomycetota > Actinomycetes > Actinomycetales > Micrococcaceae > Paeniglutamicibacter. Next base: position 5,982 of record JAUNVO010000012.1, read on the forward strand.
CGTGACCCTCTAGATCAGCGGGCTGGGACCCGCAGCCTCACGGGGCACAAAATGTGATCGCCCAGGGGGCGGACTCCACCTACTTTTTGCGGCAACCGTCCTTCGGCCCCCGGCACTGCTGCGCATGGCAAGATGGAGCCATGAGCGAGCACAGTGAACAGATCCCGGAGTCCGACGCAGCGGCCGATACCCCTGCACACACCGAGGGGGACGGACCCGGCGCGGTGTCCGGGAACCGCACGGACCAACAGCGACAGGCCAAGGGGCCGTTGCAGGTGTCGAGCATCGGCGAGCCGGCCAAGCTCATGCGCATCGGCGGGATGATCAAGCAATTGCTGGACGAAGTCCGCTCGGCGCCCCTGGACGCGGAGGCGCGTGCCCGGATGGCTGATATCCATGAACGCTCCGTGCGTGAATTGGAGAGCGGGTTGTCCCCGGAGCTCGCCGCCGAACTTCATCGCATCAGGCTGCCCTTCGCCGACGGGGAAACTCCCTCTGCTCCGGAACTGCGCGTGGCGCAGGCCCAACTCGTCGGATGGCTCGAAGGGGTTTTCCACGGGCTGCAGGCGGCGATGGCTGCCCAGCAGGCGGCCAACCAGCAACTGGCCCAACGCATGGCCATGCGGCAGCTTCCCCCTGGAACCCAGGTGGCCCCGGGGATCGTCATCAACGAGCAGGGCGAACCCGAACGCATGACGCAGTCGGGTTCCGGTCCCGGTTCCGGCCCCGAAGCCTCGGCGCCGGGCCAGGGTGCGGAAGGTGAAGGCGGGTTTGGCCAGTACCTTTAGAATTAACGCGGCAAGGGGGATCAACCCCGTTGTTCCTCCGGTATCCCTCACCCGCCCGGTGAACCCGTGGCACTAGCGAAGGCACAGAAGTAGATGGGGTTGTTCTCCGCAGCACGCGGCATGCGCCGCGACAACAAGGAGCTTGGTGAAGGTGTGTGGCGTCGCGCGTACGACAGGTTTGGCCGCTCCCTTGATCGGGTGCACCAGGTCCTTGAAGGGATCGAGGATGATGACCTGCACAACGCGCTGGTCCTGATCGCCAACCACCTGGCGGAATTGCAGTCCCGGGTCCGGGTGGTCTGTGTTGCCGCCCAGTCGGCCTGCCCCAGCGACGGCGAGGATATCCCGCACGAGCTATACGCCGTGCACCGGCTGCTATCCAAGGCCGCCAACGACCTGGCCACCACAGCACAGGTCGCTGCGATGGCACGGCTTGATGGCGAACGCTGGGGATACGAATCAGCGGGTCTGGAGAACGTGGCTATGCGTGCGGACCTGGTCGGTGCGGGAATCGCTGCGGCCGAAGCCGAGCTGGCCAGGCAGCAAGGGTAACTGCCGGACCCCGGTTAGCTACTTGCCGGCCGAAGAGAAATTCACGATCTCCCCGTTGACGGAACCACAGCTTCCCGTCTTTCCTGTGCGCCAGCCATTGATGGTGGCCGGGGGAGTCCCGGCCGTTTCGAGGATAAACGTCGAGTCCTCCCCTTCCTCGAACCAGGCGTTGCCCGTCATGACCCTCAGCGGGCTCCCGGCCACGGAACCCTCCGGGTCGTTGGATTCATCCATCGTGGTGGAGGCCGTGGCCCCTTCGGGGAAGGCCAAGATCTTGTCGCCTGCCGCGGTGGTGGCAACAATGCAGGAGCGGGCCTCGGGGCTGGTATGGGAGAAGAACCCCGTGACCGCGAAATTCTCGGGTGCTTTGGAGGGGGCCGTGGCATAGCCGTTCGCCATCTGAAAGGTGGCGAACTGTGCAAGGATCGCACCGTTGTAGTTGATGTCGGGTTTTTGCAGGTAGCTCCCCTCGAGGGTCTTGAGGCTGCGAGCCTCGACCAGGGGGCCGGCAGCCAGTTTCCTCGGGTCCGAAACCATGAGGCCGTAGGGGCCGGGAACGGGGGTGACCAGCGATGGCGTTGGGTCCTGGGCGGCGATGACCACCAGTTCTCCGTTCGGCGAGATATCTCCCAGCTTTGAGACCTCGACCCCGGCAAGGTCGATCGGTATCCAGGGCTCGTCGGCTTCGATCAGTGCACGGTTTTTATCTTCGGTGCCGCCGGCCATGACGAAGATATTCAACAGCCAGCCGGTCGCCTGGAGATCCTTGGGGTCCTGCGGCGTTGCCGGGCGCAACCAGCCGGTGAGACGAGTGCCTCCGTTGCGGCCGAAGGCCTCGAATTGCGCGCTGTCATCGGGGTTGAAATAGCTGTTGCTCGGTGAAGGCACCAAGGACGGTGCGGCCGGCTGCGGAAAATTGCCGCCCTGACCAAGCACCGTGACGCCGGCAATGACTGCCCCGGCGGCGGCGAGCGCCAGGGCGGCGCCCCAACGTCGTGCGGCACCCCTGCGGTGCATGCCGTTCTTCTGTTCCATGACGGTCCCTGTCTTGGTGGTTTCGAAAGCAGGCGAGGAGCGCTGGGCGATCACCGGGACGTAGCCGCCGTTCGGGATCGATGCGGTGTGCCCCCGGCTGCGGAGCAGCGCTTCCCCACGGGCCGGGTCCCAGGGGTCGCTTCCCCGCAGCAATGCTGCCGTGGATGGATCCAGCTCATCGTTGGATGGTTGGATTGGGGTGGTGTTCATGGCCGTGCAGCCTCTCCTGGGAAACCGAGCAGTGCGGATGCGGCAAGGGCCGCCGAGAAGGAATGGCGTGCCCGGTGCAGGCGCACCCTGACAGCCCCGGCATTCGAACCGAGGATGACGGCGATTTCCGCCGATGTGAAGGAGTCCCAATAGGTGAGCAGGAGCAATTCACGTTCTGGCTCTTTCAGCTCCGCCAAGGCGTGGGCCACCTGGGTGTTCTCCACCGTCGGGCGCAGGTGTCCAAATGCCAGGGCGCCGCGAAGCTTGGAGGCCTTCGCCGAACTCCGGTATGCGCTGCGCAGCAGGTTCCTGGCGATCGCAAGAACATACGGGACCTCGGGGTCCATGCCACCGAGGACCTTCTCCCAGACAATCAGGAACACCTCGCCGGTCAGGTCCTCCGCCAAGTGGGCGGGGATGATCCTCCGGGCCAGGTAGCGATAAACAACGTCGTGGCAGGCCGAATGCGCGGCGGCAAAACGTTCCTCGGCGCTGGGCGCCGGCGACTGTCGTGTCTTCACCTCATCCATACTCCCCTTATGTCACCCAGCGCACGCAGTGTTACACCGGATCGAAAAAATTCCGTGTTTCGCCGATCGCTGATCGTTCGGCGCTGTTGCCCAACAATGCCCCGGGCGGTGGCAGGATGGGCGGATGACGAACCTTGTTTCCCCAGAACTCACATTCCACGATGGCAACTCCATTCCCCAGCTTGGCTACGGGGTATGGCAGGTCGAAGACAAAGTCACCACCGATGTGGTCCAGCAGGCCCTGGCTGCCGGCTACCGCCACATCGATACCGCAAAGATCTACGGCAACGAGGAGGGCGTCGGGCGTGCACTTGCCTCCACCGATGTTCCACGTGAAGATATCTTCATCACGACCAAGGTCTGGAACGGCGATCAAGGCTACGAGGAAACGCTTGCGGCCTTTGACGCATCCATGCAGCGCCTGGGCCTTCAGTACCTTGACCTGTACCTGATCCACTGGTTGCAGCCCAAGCAGGGCAAGTACATCGACACCTGGAAGGCACTGGTCGAATTGCAGAAGTCGGGCCGTGTGAAGTCCATCGGCGTCTGCAACTTCACTGCTGAGGCGCTCGCCGAACTCGGGGAAGCCACCGGTGTGCTTCCGGTGATCAACCAGGTGGAAACCCACCCGTACTTCCCGCAAACGGCATTGCGCGAGTTCGAGGCATCCAAGGGCATCGTTCACGAGTCGTGGTCCCCTTTGGGCCAGGGCAAGGAACTGCTCGAGGATCCGGCACTGGTTGCCATTGCCGAAAAGCACAATGCCAGCGTCGCACAGGTCGTCATTGCGTGGCATTTGGCCCTGGGCAACGTGGTGATCCCGAAGTCGGTGACCTCCTCGCGCATCGTGGAGAACTTCGCCAGCCTCGAGGTGAGCCTGGACGATGCGGATATTGCCGAGATCAATGCCCTGGACAAGGGCGCCGAGGGCCGCATCGCCGCCGACCCGGCGGTCAGCGACTTCTCCTAGGTTGATGTTCCCCGTCGCCGCTTTCGGCTACGGGACGAACCACAGATGGCTCCGGGAATCCACAGGGGATTGCCGGGGCCATCGGCGTCGGTGCGCGGTGGAGTCAGTGGAGGATAGGCCAGGCCTGGACGCTGCGGTCATCGCTGGCCAACAAGCTTGCACCCCAATCATCACGAAGTTCGCCGCGCAAGGCAGCGCCCAACCGTGCGGTTCCTTCGAAACGGAAGCCCAGTTTCTGCGCAACTCGGGCCGAGCCGGTGTTACCGGCGTAGGCGTTCCAACCGATACGCACCAAGCCCAGACCGTCCGGGCCATCGGCCAGCGAAAAATCCAGCACGGCCGTGCAGGCCTCGTGCAGCAGGCCCCTGCCGCGAAATGCGGGAACCATCCAAAAGCCGAGGTCGGCGGATCCATTGCCCATCCGGTAGAGGCCCACGACCCCGGCCAGCATGCCGTCGGCACGGATGGTCCAGGTGTACTCGGAGCCCTCGTCCCAAGTCTTGTCGGTGTGCGCGGTGACGTATTCGAGGGCGTGCGCACGCAAATAGGGAACCGGAATCGGAACCCACCGCTGGATCTCGGGATCCTGGCATGCGGCTAGGACCGCTTCGAGGTCTTCGGGTGTCGGAGGAACCAAATCCAGGTTCGCGGTGTGCAACGAAAATTTCACCATCGAAAAAGACTAACCGTCCACCACGGTGAAATGCTGGCGCTGCCAGTCCCGGGATTTGCCTGCATTCGCGTTCAGTCCGGTGTCCCAGGGCGTGTAGAGCCTGAAACCACGTTTCCCGGGTTTGGCAGGGCTCGAAAGGATGCCATGCTCGGCCAGGACGCCGGCGGGGAAAGTGAAGAATCCATATCCGAGGTCCGTGGAGGCCGCGATCCGGAACTCGTCGATGCCATCCGCAGCGGTGTAGGGGCGGGTCCCACCGCGGTGATCGCGTTTCCACAGGGTGACGAAGAACCCCGGCTTTTTCGGTGTCCTCTTCGCCGAACGGAAGACCGTGCGGGTGCCAACCCCGTCGGTTCCGGTCAGCAGGAATTCGCATCCCGCGTAGGCCTGCGCCTCCGGATGGGGATCCGGTGCGTACCCGGAGACCTCACGGCAGGCCAACAGGCCGCTTGCCTTCAGGAACCGCTCAAGCTCAGGAAGCATTCGCCGGGTTCCGTCGTCCGCAAGGTGGCATGGGGCCCCGATCGTTGGTGTTAACGTTCAAGGGCCCGTCACCTGATGGTGACGGGCCCTTGAACTTAAACTTCGAGCCCCCTGCCAGAATCGAACTGGCGACCTTTTCATTACGAGTGAAACGCTCTACCAACTGAGCTAAGGAGGCACCGCGGCGCGCAAGCGCCACAAGTGATCACTTTATAGGAGCGGATCGGCAGCGGTCAAAACGGCCCGGGCAGCCACCTCAGCACTTCAGCCCGTCAGCCGGTACGATCCCGTCAATCAAGTAGGATTCAACGGCCTCGGAGACGCAACCGTTGGAACGGCCGTATGCGGTGTGTCCGTGGCCCTCGAAGGTGACCAGCGAGGCGGACTCGAGCTGCTCGGCCAGCGATTCGCTCCAGGCATAGGGTGTGGCCGGGTCTCCCGTGGTGCCGATGACCACGATCGGCGCCGCGCCCTTGGCCGTCAATTCGCCGGGCTTTCCGGTGGCCGGGTACTTCCAGTCTTCGCAACCAACCGGACCATAAGCCAGATACTTGCCGATGGTGGGCGCCGCTTCGACCAGGGCCTTGGCTTCCGCCCGCATGGTCTCGGTGCGTGCATCCATCGGGTAGTCCAGGCAGTTCACGGCGGTGAAGGCGGCGGTGGTGTTGCCGTTGTAGCTGCCATCGGTCTCACGCCCGGCGCTGAGGTCGGCAAAGTACTGGATCTGGTCGACGTCCCCGGCAATCACCTCGCGCAACGCCTCGGTCAACATGGGCCAGGTCGAATTGTCGTACAGCGGGACAATGAACCCGTTGACGAAGTCGATGATCGGGACCTTGCGTCCGTCGCTGCCGGTCATCGGGTTGGCCTCCACCGAGTCAAAGAGCTCGCGCAATTGGGACAGCGCGTCATCGAGGTTTCCGGTGAAGGGGCAATCCCCCGAGTCCAGGCAATCCTGGAGGTAGGCGCGGATCTCGTTCTCGAACCCGACGGCCTGGCCCCGGGTGATTTCATCATTGTCCAGCTTGGGATCAAGCGCTCCGTCCAGCACCAGGCGGCCAACGTTCTGTGGGAAAAGCTGGGCGTAATGGGCCCCAAGCGAGGTGCCGTATGAATAGCCCAAGTAGTTCAGCGACTTATCCCCGAGGGCCTGGCGCATGATGTCCATGTCGCGTGCGGCCGAGACGGTGTCGACAAAGCCCAATGCCGGGCCGGTGCGCTTGGCACAGAGTCCGGCATCCTTGGCGGCTTCGATGCGCATGGTTGCAAGGCCCTCATCGGTGCCGGGGTCGAATTGCTCTTGCCGGCTGGCGTCCTGTTCCTCGGGGGTCTGGCATGTCACGGGTGTGGAAGAACCGACCCCGCGCGGATCGAAGCCAATGACGTCAAAGTCGCGTTGCAGTTTCAGCCCGAACATCGAGGGCACCGCGTCGCGCACGATTTCGAGGCCCGATGCACCGGGCCCTCCGGGGTTCACGAGCAATGAACCAATGGTGGACTTCCCGCCGGGGCGCTTGTTGAGCGCCAGGGTCATCTTCTCGCCGTCCGGGTCGGCATAGTCCATCGGGACTTCCAGCTCGGTGCATTGCAGCACGCCGCCGCATGGCTTCCACTTCAGCTCCTGCTGATAGAACTTCTCCAGGCCCTGCGGGACCGCCGCCGCCGGCCCGCTGGGCGGCGCCTGCGCCGCCGGTTCGGAGATCGGCGCCGGAGCGGTGGCGGTGGAGCATGCTCCCAGCAGCAGGGCCAGCGAGCCTAACATGGCGATCGCGGACAGGGGGCGGCGGGGTGCTCTCATGCGTGTTTCTGGCTCCTTGGGAGGTAGGTCTGGGGGGATTACTTGGTTGGACGCAGGGCGAGCATCATGGCCTCGATGGCCAGCAACGGAGCCACATTGGCCCCGATGCGTGCCCGTGCCTCGGCAATGGCGTCGATCTTTGCCACGGTGGCCTCGGGGCGTGAAGCGTTGGCGTAGGCATGGAGGTTGTCGCTGAGATAGTCATTGACCAGATCGGTGCCGCTGCGCAGCTGCAACACCAACACATCTCGGAAGAACGTCGTCATGTCGATCAGGGAGCGGTCCAGTGCGTCATGGGTCGAACGCCGAGCGCGGCGCTTGGCGTTTTCTTCAAGTGCCTTGAACTGGCTGCGCTGCTGGGGCGGGACCGGGGAATCGGCGGCGAGGCCAAGTGCGGTGCGCAGTGCGGTGGCCTCGGCCTCCGAACGTTCGGAGGAGGACGCGGTGGCCTCTGCGGTGGAGAGCTCCACAAGCTCTGCGGCGGCCATCACTGCGTCGGAGACCGAGCGGATGCGCAGCGGCAGTCGCACGGTTAGGTCGCGGCGGCGTCGGGCTTCCCCGTCGCGGGCCAGCCGGCGCGCAATGCCGATATGCGACTGGGAGACGCGCGCGGCAAACTCGGCCTGTTCGCCGGTGAGCCCGTCACGGCGCACCAGCAACTCGGCGACGGCGGCTCGGTCGGGAACCGCCAGGGACACCGAGCGGCAGCGTGATCGGATGGTCACCAGCACGTCCGCCGGGGAAGGGGCGCACAGGATCCACACGGTGTGCGGGGGCGGCTCCTCGATGGATTTGAGCAACACGTTGGTGGTGCGCTCGGTCATCCGGTCGGCGTCCTCCACGATGATCACCCGCCAAGGTGCGGTGGAAGGCCGGTCCTGGGCCTTGGTGATCAACTCGCGGACGTCTTCGATCTGGTAGTTGACCTTCTCGGTGGCGACCAGCGCAACATCGGGGTGGGTGCCTGCCAGCACCGTCACGCATGCCTTGCATTCACCGCAGCCGCGCATCGACGGATCGGGAAGCTGGCATTGGAGTGCCGCGGCGAACGCGCGGGCGGCGTTGGATCGTCCCGATCCCGGGGGACCGGTGAACAGCCATGCATGGGCAGGGTTGCCCTCCGCGACGGCGCGACGCAGCGCAGTGATGGTCTTATCCTGTCCCGGCAGGTCGTCCCAGACGCCCATGCTCAGGCCTCCGGCCCGTCGAGAAATCCTTCAAGGGCGGCATCGATGGCGGCGGCCAGCGCGGAGACCCCGGTGGAAGCATCCAGCACCAGGTAGCGCTGCGGGTTCCTCGACGCCAGCAGGAGGAAGGCATCACGTATGCGCAAGTGGAACTCGTCGGGCTCGGACTCCAGCCGGTCCTCGGCCAGCGTCGCACCGTCGGCACCGACGGTGCGACGGGAGCGGCCGTCGGCGGGGCTGACATCCAACAACACGGTCAGGTCCGGGGACAGCCCGCCGGTGGCGAAATCGTTGATGGAACGCACGGCGTCCACGCCCAGCGCCCGGCCAACACCCTGGTAGGCGAGGGAGGAATCGACGAAGCGGTCGCAGATGACCATGGTTCCGGCCGCAAGTGCGGGACGGATGACCTGTTCGACGTGGGCGGCTCGGGCCGCGGCATACATCAGGGCCTCGGTGCGGGCATCGACGGTGCCTTGCCCGTGGTCAAGGACCAAGGCCCGTAGCTTCTCACCGATCTGCGTGCCGCCGGGCTCACGGGTGAGCAGCACCGCATGTCCGTTACCGCGCAGGGCCTCGGCGAGCAGGGCTGCCTGCGTTGATTTCCCGGCACCGTCACCGCCCTCGAAGACGATGAAACGGCCGGCGTTCTGGGTCTCTGGCTGCGCGTCACTCACGGCCACTAGCCTATCCGCCCCGGGCGCAACCGATGTCATATGGCCGCGCCCGGGCCGGAACACGGGGGTAACCTGAAAAACATGAACCATGCAGAATCCCCGCACTGGGCCCCGGACACCGTCGTGGTGGCCGCTGGACGCCCGCCGCACACCGCAGACCAGCCCGTGAACCCACCCATCGTGCTGTCCTCGACCTTCCACTCGATGGGCGATCCCGGCGGAGGGGAAAAGGTTTATGGACGCTTCACCAACCCGACGTGGGACCCGTTGGAGGAAACCATTGCCGCCCTCGAGGGCTGTGAGCTCCCGGCGCTGGCCTATGCCTCCGGCATGGCGGCCGTGGCGGCGGCGCTGTCCCTGGTGCCGGCCGGCGGCACCATCATGATTCCCTCGCACGCCTACAACGGATCGCTTTCCCTGGTCGCCGAACTGGAAACCACCATGGGGCTGAGCGTGCGCCACGTGGACCTTTCCGACACCGAGGCGACGCTGGCGGCCTTCGACGGGGCCGACATGGCCTGGCTGGAATCACCAACCAACCCGATGCTTGAGGTCGCGGACCTGCCGGTGCTGCTGGCGGCGGCCCGGGGTGCCGGGCTGCTTACGGTGGTGGACAACACTTTCTCCACACCCTTGCGCCAGCGCCCGCTGCCACAGGGAGCCGACGTGGTGGTGCACTCGGCCACCAAGTACATGGGCGGGCACTCGGACGTCGTCCTGGGCGCCGTGCTCACCTCAAATCCCGTGCTGCGCGACAGGCTGCAGGCCCGAAGGACGTTGCACGGGGCCATCCCCGGGCCCTTCGAAGCCTGGCTGACGCTTCGCGGGATCCGCACCATGGCGTTGCGCCTGGACCGGGCCGAGGCCAACGCGATGGAGTTGGCCACCCGCCTGTCCGCCCATCCGGCGCTCACCAAGGTTCGTTATCCCGGGCTGCCCTCGGACCCCGGGCACGCACGGGCCGCCGCGCAGCTGGAGGGCTTCGGCGCGATCCTCTGCATAGAGGTCGCAGGAGGCGCGGCGGCGGCCGACGCCATGCTGGGACGGCTGCGGTTGTGGACCCCGGCGACCAGCCTGGGCGGGGTCGAGTCGCTGGCGGAGCGGCGTCGCCGCCATGCAGGGGAGCCACACACCGTCCCGGAGAACCTGGTGCGCCTGAGCGTGGGTATCGAGAACGTCGACGACTTGCACACGGACCTGGCTGCTGCGTTGGACGATCGCGGCTAAGCTGAATCCATGGTTTATGCCCACCTCTTTGAGTCTTACCTGTTGCTTGTCCTGAGTGTTCTCGCTGCGCTGCTGGCCCTGTTCGCGTTTGTTGACGCGTTGCGGCACCCGGCAGCCAACTTCCAGCGCGAGAACAAGCGCAGCAAGCCGTTCTGGATGGGCCTGACCGCTGCCGCGACCCTGGTCTGCGGGTTGTCCGTGCTTTCCGGCGGTGGCGGCGGGATCTTCCAGCTTATTGGCGCCTGCATCGCCTGCGTCTATCTGGCGGACGTCAAACCGGCGGTTTCGGGCAAGGGCGGCTACTACCCGTACTAGGAAATCCACGCGCGACCCACGCGCCGGAAACAAGCCCGGCCCCGCTTCGGCGCCCCGCACCAGGGGCCGGAAGCGGGGCCGGCTTGCGTGCATCGTGCATCGCGTGACCCCGGCACCTCGCCGGGATGGGGCGACAGCTCGATGGCCG
>JAUNVO010000012.1:16584-30808 GCA_030540695.1 Micrococcaceae bacterium
CTACCCGTACTCGCAAATCCGCGCGCGACCCACGCGCCGGAAACAAGCCTGCCCCCGCTTCCATCCCCCGGACGGGGGGATGGAAGCGGGGCCGGATTGCGTGCATCGCGTGAGCCAGGCACCTAGCCGGGATGGGTCGAGAGCTCGATGGCCTCGAGGCGATCGCCGGGCCCGGCAAGCAAAAGGACATGCCCGGCGGTGAGCCCGTCCAGGGCCTGGAGCACCCGTGCCGGTGCGACGGATCCGGGGTGTCCATCCTGCCGGGACAGCACGGTGACCCTCGCCCCGGTGCGTGCGGTGATTTCTGCGGCAAGTTCCCGCCCATCGCCGCCGCCGGCGACGAGCGTGACCAGGCGCAGGCGGGTCGGTGACGGTGGGGCAGGGGCCAGGGTGCGGTCGTGCCGCCAGAGCCCGAAGTGGTAGGCGGCGACCAGTACCGTGGCGACCAGCAGTCCCAGCGGTGCACGCGTGTGTTCCAGCAATCCGCCCGGGGCGTCACCGAGCAGCCTTTCCAGGAGTCGGTAGCCAAGCACCAGCAACGTGATCAGGGCGACCAGCGCGCTGACGCCGAAGACCGCCACCAGGTAGACACGGCGCCCGTCGGGGTCCGCGGGGTGCATCGGGCGCCACGCAAGCCACCACAGCGGCCCGCCGATGGCCAGCGAACTGATTCCCGCCAGCAGCAGCGTCGTTGCCGAGGTCCCGCCGAGATTGGTGGTTCCCACGGCCAAGGCCGCGTTGATGATGACCCCGAGTCCGGAGGCGGCGGCGGCCAGGGCCACGGCGGAAATGACAAGGCGTGCGGCAAGGGCCACGGTTCCGGGTCGCTGCGCCAGGACCGAACCGTGGTGATTCCACGCCAACGCCCCGATGAGCAGGGCGGCCAAGGCCAACGGCGCGGTGCCAAGCACCTGACTGAAAACCCCATCGCGCTCAAGGAGAAAGCGGAGCAGCGCGTAAAGCACGTAGCCGGCGCCCCAGAGGCACACCACGGCCGTTGCCCCGATGCCGATTCCCACCAGGGCAACGTTGGCCAGCGCCGAGGTGTACTTCGCCGCCGCCACGTGGAACCAATGCCACCACCACACCAGCATCCCGCCCGCGACCCAGACCAGTAGCCCCAGGGCGCCCAGCCACCACGGCGTGCCGAGGCTTGTCCCGGACATCGAGATTTCCAGCACGCGTTCGAAGATGGAGCCCAACAACCCCACCGAGGCGCCAACGACGAGCACCAACCCCAGCACGGAACCCAGAACCGGGGGGATGCTGGACAAGGAGAGCGGGCCCCGGGAGGGGTGCGCCCACATCCAGCGGTGCCACACCCAGATCGAGGCCCAGGCGAGCCCGTAGCCCAGCCCGTTTTTCCAGCTTCCTTGCTCCCCGGCGGCCAGGGCCGCCAGCGAACCAAAGACATAGCTGGTGGAGACCAGCAACGAGAGCAGATACATCCCCGAGACGTAAAGTCCCCAGGCCGCCGAGCGGTGTTCGGCGGGTTCGTTCAGCCTGGCCCACAGGGCGCGGAACAGCAGCACGGCAAGCGGCCCGCCGACCAGTGTCAAGGCCAGTGGCAGCGCCAAGGAGGAGGAACCTGTTTCACCCAGGAGATCGGCTTCGGTGAAGAGCCGGTCCAGCAGACCGCCGACGCCCGTGGCGGCGACGGCCATCACGATGAACAGCAGCAGGTAGACGATCACCCGACGCAGGGTGGTTGTGGCCGAGCCTGCCGGGCGGGGCCCGCTGGTCGTTTCAACGCCTGTGCTCATGGTGTGTACTCCTCGAGGGTGCAGGCGTGCAATTGCCAGGGCACGAAGGATATCAGCCAGGCATCGTCGACCCGGGAGAGCTCAAAGGCCTCGTCGCCCGGGTACCCGTTCGGGCCGCCGAAGGGATCCCGGGCATCGGTGACGGAAACGGAGACCCTGACCGTTGCCGTGTCCGTGTGCTCGATCGTGGAAAGCAGTGCCACCCGGGTCCCCGTGGCTATGGGGCCGGCGTATTGGTCGCATTCGCCTTGGGCCTTCGGCGTCAGGTACTTCGCCGCTGCATCACGCTGCCCGTCCAGGGCAGCGGTGACATAGCGCTGCACGACGCCGGCCGGGGTTGCCTGATCGATCGGCGGTGGTGTGCCGCGGGAAAACACCAGCACCAGGGATGCAAGAACCAGCACGCCGACTACCCCCAGCAAGATGGCTGTCAAGCGGTGGGGACTTGCCGTTTTCGTGGTCATGGACTCCAGTATGGGCCATGCCTCGCCCTTTGCGATGCCATGGCACAACAACGTGGTCAGAACGGTATTTTTGGTGCCTGCGCGGGGGGGTGTGTGCGGAAACGCGGGGTGTTGCCGAGCCTTAGTTCATCTCGGCCAGGGCGAGTGCGCCGGTACGCGGGGCAACGGCGTGCCACTTCACCGTCATTTCACCGAGCCGCCAGCGCGAGGCCGTGTCGCAGATCGGCCAGCCGGATGCTCGCAGGGCAAGGCACATGGCCACGAAGCGTTGCTTGTTTCCGAAGGAGGCCAACGGTGCGGTGAGCAGCCAGGCGGCATCGGCCGCGGCAAGGAACCCGTGTATGCGCTCACCGGCGACGTTACGGTGGATCAGTGCCTTGGGCAGTCGCTCGGCAACGTCGGAGGGCCGGTCGAAGGCGCCGAAGCGCAGGGAGATGCTCAGTGATTGCGGGCCGTCGCCGGTGATGGCCACCCAGGAGCTGCGCCGGCCGATCTCATCGCAGGTGCCCTCGATCAGCACCCCGTCGTCGGCCAGTCGCGCAGCCATGGTTTTCCAGATGCCGGGCACGTCGGCTTCGTCATATTGCCGCAGCACGTTGAACGCCCGGATCACCGATGCGCGTGGTTCGATGGGGATCTCAAAACCGCCGAGACGGAAGTCGAGGCCCTGCAGATGCAAGGCCATGCCGCGGGCAACGCGTTCGGGTTCAATCTCGATGCCGAAAACCTGTGCAAGGGGGGCCACGGAGCGCACGCTGTCGAAGAACTCGACGGCGGTTCCCGGTGACGCGCCATAGCCCAGGTCCACGGCGATGGGAGGGGCGCCGGTGACACCGGGACGCAGTCGCCAAGCCTGCGGCCCCGTCATCCAGCGGTTCACGCGGCGCATGCGGTTGGGATTCGTCGTTCCACGGGTGGTATGGCCCAAGGGGCGACCGGTACGCGACCGTCCGCCGAGCCGAGTCGCTTTCTGAACCATTGGTTTAAGGATAAAGCGCCGCACGCCGCGCTGAAGACAGGTCACGGAATAAAGTAAGGCACTTCACGCGGACTAGAATGAATGCATGACTTACACCCTGATCCTGCTGCGCCACGGGCAAAGCGAGTGGAACGAAAAGAACCTGTTCACCGGTTGGTACGATGTCGAGCTCACCGAGAAGGGCCGTGCCGAGGCAGCGCGCAGCGGTCACCTGCTCACGGAGGCCAAGCTGGCCCCGGCGGTGCTGTACACCTCGCTGCTCAAGCGGGCGATCATCACCGCCAACCTGGCTCTTGAGTCCGCGGACCTGAACTGGATCCCGGTCAAGCGCAGCTGGCGCCTGAACGAACGCCACTATGGTGCGCTGCAGGGCCTGGATAAGGCGGCGACCTTGGCCGAGTATGGCGAGAAGCAGTTCATGGAATGGCGCCGGTCCTATGACACCGCGCCGCCAAAGCTCTCCGATGATTCGGAGTTCAGCCAGATCAACGATCCGCGCTACGCGGCACTGGGTGACGATGCGCCACGTTCCGAATGCCTCAAGGACGTGTTAGACCGCATGCTGCCCTACTGGGAAGAAGAGATCAAGCCGGACCTGGCCGCTGGCAAGACGGTATTGGTCACGGCTCACGGCAACTCGTTGCGCGCCCTGGTCAAGCACCTGGACGGAATCAGTGACGAGGACATCGTGGGGCTGAACATCCCCACCGGCATTCCGCTGGTCTACGAACTGAACGAGGACTTCACCCCGGTCACCCGCGGTGGACAGTACCTGGATGCCGATGCGGCGGCCGATGCCATCAAGGCAGTGGCCAACCAGGGCCGCTAGGCCCAAAAGCATTCCCGGTCCCCATCCACGGGGAAAGGCCGGGGCCCAACCCCATGTGCCGCATCGCGCGGACGACGGGTTGGGGCCCGGTCCTGCTTAACCAAGGTCCCGCTTTCCGGGATCATGGACGGTGGTTTCGGTCCTTGGTGCCGTGTCGTGACCGCGGACGGGACGTGAAATACGTGCCCCTGGTCACAAAAGCTGCACCGGGGATGCGAAAAACGGATTTACCCCTTGCGCTCACGGGTTCATGCTGTACTGTGCTGTCTCGACGTACCCCTGAATCCCGTAAGGACTGCATTTCGTGGCAACTGATTATGATGAGGTCCGGCCCGACGTAGCCGAGGCCCGCAAGGCCTCCCTGGAAGCGGTCAAGACCGCAAACGCCCCCGATGCACGCAGTGTGTCCCGGGACCTGGACGAGGAAGACACCTCCGACGGCGTTGAGTTGGCGGGTGCGGACCTCTCCAATGAAGAACTGACGGTTACCGTCATCCCCCAGAAGGACGACGAGTTCCTGTGCGGATCGTGCTTCCTGATTCGCCATCGCACGTTGCTGGCGCGCGAGGCCAAGGGCGTGTCCTACTGCCGCGACTGCGAAGGCTAAATCCCTCCGCCCCACGAAACACTGCCGTTGCGCCATGCCCCGCCGGTATCGGCAGGGAGGCAACAATGCGGCGGTTTGGCGTTCAGGAGCGCCTTGTCGATGAAAAGCCCGAAGAGACCGCCGTGTTCCGGCCGTCCCGTCGGGTTTTTTGTGTTTGGACCGAACCGTGGCCGCGCAGCCCGGTTGCCGTTAGAAGCCGGTGATGTCCGGTTCCCACTCACCGGTGACCAGGTAGGAAACCTTGCGGGCCACCGATACCCCGTGGTCACCGAATCGTTCCATGTAACGGCTGGTCAGGGTGATATCGGCGGTGGTGGGACCGGAGAGGTTCCACTCCGGCGCAGCAACGGCCTTGAAAATGGACACGTGCAATTCGTCGATCCTTGCGTTGAGGTCGATGATTTCGCGGGCAATGGCCAGGTCCCGGCTTTCGAGCAATTCGCCGACCTTCCCGGCAATCGCGATATCCAGTTCCGCCATGGTCTTGAAGGTCGGGGCGAGCGCCTCGGGAACCACCTGCTGGGGGAAACGCAGGCGTGCGAGCTGTGCGACGTGGCGGGCCAAGTCACCCATTCGTTCCAGGGACGCGCTCATGCGCAACGATCCAACGATCATGCGCAGGTCCGAGGCCACGGGGCCCTGAAGTGCCAGGACATCGATGGCGCGCTCGTCCAACTGGTTCTGCAGGAAATCGATCTTGGCGTCCTCGGCGATGACTTCCTCGGCCAATTCGATATCCGCACCCGCAAACGACTCATAGGCGCGTTCCATGGCCGTGGCCACCAAACGCGACATCTGGATGAGCTCTTCTCCGATTTGTTGCAGATCGGCGTGGAAAACCTTACGCACGCGGGCGTCCTTTCACTACGGTGGGGCACCGCGTCCGGCACGGACGGCGGAACTGTTCTTCATCCATTGTTACAGCACCGGGTGAACCCCGAACGTGTCCAAGGTGAACGTTTGGTGAATGAGTCCTCTGCACACCGTTTTCGCCCGAGGCCAACGGCAACCACCGCTAGGCTGGGATACGTGAATGATGTCTTGCTATCGGTGGTTGCGGGCCTCGTCGGATTGGCCCTGGGCCTTGTGGGCATCATGGCGTACCGCGGCTCGGTGCTCTCCCGCGGCGGGTTGCCCGTTGTCGGTGAGCCGACCCTGCCCGAGGGTGCAGCGGAAGTGCTCTCGGTCATTGGGCGTGCCTTCGTCATCCTCGACGAGGTCGACGGGGTGGTGCGTGCCAACCCGGCCTCGTACGCATACGGACTGGTGCGCGGACACACGCTGATCCATGAGGAGCTGCGGGGGATGGCGCGCCAGGTCCGCGCCGACGGGGTCATTGCCGAACGCCAGTTTGAGCTCCAGCGCGGGACCCTGGGGGCCACCAACATGTTCGTGCACGTGCGGGTGGCCCCGTTGGGTGAGGAATACATCCTGCTGTTGGCCGATGACCGCACCGAAATCACCCGCACGGCCGCTGTGCGCAACGACTTTGTCGCCAACGTATCCCACGAGCTCAAGACGCCGGTTGGGGCGATTTCGTTGCTCGCCGAGGCCATCGAGGGGGCCGCCGGCGACGAGGTTGCGGTGCGCCGCTTCACCGCACGGCTGCACAAGGAGTCTGCCCGGCTGGCCGCGTTGGTCCAGGACATCATCGAGCTGTCCCGGCTGCAGGGAGCGGACGTGGTCTTGGCCGGTTCGGGCATAGACCTCAACGAGGTGCTGGCCGAAGCCGTTGACCGCAACAAGCTCCCGGCCGAGGAAAAACGGATCACGATCTCGGTCGGGGGAACGGTTGAGCAACAGGTCTTCGGGGACCGTGACCTGCTGATGACCGCGCTGCGCAACCTCATCGACAACGCGATCAGGTACTCCCCGGAGGACACGACGGTGGGCGTGGGATTGCGTCAGCGCGACGGCTTGATCCAGGTTTCGGTCACCGACCAGGGGCCCGGAATCGCCCCCGAGGAACAGGAGCGGGTCTTTGAACGTTTCTACCGTATCGATGCGGCACGCTCCCGCCACACCGGGGGCACCGGTTTGGGCCTGAGCATCGTCAAGCACGTGGTGGCCAACCATGGCGGCGAAATCTCTCTGTGGTCCCGGCCCGGACAGGGCTCGACCTTCACGGTGCGACTTCCGGTGCTCGAGGACGCGGTCGAGAACGATCCAACGATTTCCCAGCCATAGACAAACACAACACGGTCCGTGCGCCTGCGCACTACCGGAAGGAGAAAACGGGTGACCCACATTTTGCTGGTTGAGGACGAGGAATCGCTCTCAGATCCATTGACGTACCTCTTGGAGAAAGAGGGCTTCGAGGTTCGCGTGGCAGAGAACGGGTTGGACGCCGTGAAGGAGTTCGAGCGCCACGGTGCGGACCTGGTGCTGCTGGACCTGATGCTTCCGGGGCAGCCGGGGACAGAGGTGTTCCGGCAGATCCGCACGACGTCGCAGGTGCCGGTGATCATGCTGACAGCCAAGGATTCGGAGATCGACAAGGTGATAGGCCTCGAGCTGGGAGCCGATGACTATGTCACCAAGCCCTACTCATCGCGTGAGCTGGTGGCCCGCATCCGCGCCGTGCTGCGCCGGCAGGGCGAGCGGGACGAACTCATGAGCAACATTGTGGCCGCAGGTCCGGCGCGCATGGACGTGGAACGCCATGTGGTCTCGGTGCGCGGCACGGAGGTCTCGATGCCGTTGAAGGAATTCGAGCTGCTCGAGATGCTGTTGCGCAACGCCGGCCGCGTGCTGACCCGCGGGCAGCTGATCGACAGGGTCTGGGGGTCGGACTATGTCGGGGACACCAAGACCCTGGATGTGCACGTGAAGCGGCTGCGCTCGAAGATCGAGCCGGAACCGGCCACGCCGGTGCACCTGGTTACGGTGCGCGGGCTCGGATACAAGTTCGAGGCATAGCAGGCTGTTGCGGCCCCGGGACTTCCCCGGGGCAAAACGATGGGCCCGAATCATTTCCTTCGGGCCCATCGTTTATTGATTTCCTGCAGCGGCGCCGTGGCGCCGAAGTAACCTTAGTGTCCGGCCGGCTTGGGTGACGGGGTCAGGTGCGAGAGTTCGCTTGGGTCAAAGCCGCCCGGGACGAAGTCGCGATATTCCTCGAGGGTTCCGTCGATGACCGGGACCTTGACCTCATCGGAGTTCGGTCCGACGCTCAAGGTGGTCACTGCCTGGGCGCCAGGTGCAACGCCGGTGGAGGGCAACAAGGTCTTGTTCTTGTCCTTCTCAAAATCCACGACACTCTGGGCCGGGACCTTGACGGTGGCCGTGCCGGTTGAGAGCTTCATTTTGAGGGTCATCTCGCGGTCGGTGTCATTGACGAGCGAACCCAGCACGCGGGCCTCGTCGGTGGCGCTCTTGGTGATAAACATCAGGTTGCGGACATCCAGCTCGCCGACGTTGACGACGATTCCATCGGAAGCGGCGTAGTGCATGGTCGTCGCCTGCTGGTTGATGGCACTGCAGCTGGTAACACCAAAGGTCAACATGGCCAGTGCGGCTACCGCAACGGCGCGGCGTCCACGGTTCTTCTGTGCGGTCATCACGGCACAAACTCCTCAATCAGGTTCGAGTTCGGGTGAGCTCGTGGGCACACGGGACGCACCCGAGGGAGCCACTCTCGAGACCTAGCCTAGTGGGTTTTGCCCCGAATGTATGATTCGGCCCCCGGCGTAAGTGTCATCAATGTGCTGATCACGGCACCGAAACGGCCCGAAACAGGCGCTTTACATAGCACTAGTTCTGTCGCTTGGGAAGAGCCAGATCCGCGCCAATACTAGGGAGTAGGGGATCCCGCCGAATCGTTTTGCCCAATTACCATGGTAAACTGGGTATTGGGAAAGGGGTTTATCCACATGGTTTTTGAGGTTGGCGAGACAGTTGTCTACCCGCACCACGGTGCAGCAATGATCGAAGAGATCAAGATGCGCACCATCAAGGGCGAAGAGAAGATGTATCTCAAGCTTAAGGTTGCCCAGGGTGATTTGACCATCGAGGTACCGGCAGAAAATGTCGATCTCGTTGGTGTGCGCGATGTTGTTGGTCAGGAGGGTCTGGACGAGGTCTTCGATGTATTGCGGGCCGAGTTTACTGAAGAGCCTACCAACTGGTCGCGCCGTTACAAGGCAAACCTGGAAAAGCTTGCTTCCGGCGACGTGATCAAGGTGGCAGAGGTCGTTCGCGACCTGTGGCGCCGGGATAACGACCGGGGTCTATCCGCAGGTGAAAAGCGCATGCTGGCAAAGGCGCGTCAGATCCTGATCAGCGAACTTGCTTTGGCCAAGAAGCTGGACGAAGAAAAGGCGGAAACCGTCCTGGACGAGGTTCTGGCTTCGTAATAGCCGCAAGCACTCATTAATTCGAATCCCTGGTGGGGCCCAAAAAAACCAAATGTTTCTTTGGCCCCACCCCCAGTTAAAAATACCCCGGGGGGAACCAGACCGTCACGGGACTGCGAGTGATCACCGCTAGGCTGGCCTATGTGAGTGACCCGATTGCGCTTAGCGACAAAGAACTTCAGGACACGGCGATCATTGTGGTCGCCGCCGGATCCGGGACCCGGCTGGGATACGGAATGCCCAAGGCCTTGGTCCCCTTGGCCGGACGCTCCTTGCTCGAGCATGCATTGGACGGCATTAAGCTGGCCCGGTGCGCCTCCCAGGTGATCGTCGTTCTTCCCGCCGACGCCCATGAACTAGCGGATCGTGCCGAGCGGCATCCGGTGAAGCCGCTGTTGTGCACCGGTGGGGCGACTCGCAACGACTCGGTCCGGGCGGGACTGGAAGCACTGAGACCGGGAACCGAACGCGTCCTGATCCATGACGCAGCCCGTGCCCTGACGCCACCGGAAGTCTTCGGGAAGGTGGTGCTCGCGCTGCTGGCGGGAGCCCGTGCCGTGATCCCCGTGCTGCCGGTCATCGACACCATCAAACAGGTAGCCACGGATCCGGGGCAGGAGAACGCGCACATCACCGGCACCCCTGCCCGTGACATGCTGCGCGCCGTGCAAACCCCGCAAGGGTTTCACGCGCCGACGTTGCTTGCCGCACACCGGCAAGCAGCGGGATGGGAAACCGCGGCCGCCGAAGCCGTCACTGACGACGCCATGCTCATGGAAATGCTGGGGGAGCGGGTGGACACCGTCCCGGGGGCAGCCGCCGGCCTGAAGATCACCACCCGACTCGACCTTGTTCTGGCGGAGTCCATGCTGACGCCGCACCCCGGGAAGGAAACCCCCATGACCGAGCAGGCAAGCAGCCCCCCACCCATCGTGGTTCCGCGCACCGGGATCGGCATCGACGTCCACGCGGTAGCCGACGCCGCCGAAGCCCGTCCCATGTGGCTCGCCGGGCTTCATTTCCCGCAAGACCAAGGCCTCTCCGGGCATTCCGACGGTGACGCGGTGGCCCACGCCGCCTGCGACGCGCTTTTCTCAGCCGCCGGTATCGGGGACCTGGGTACGCATTTTGGCACCGACAGAGCCGAGTACGCAGGTGCTTCGGGCACCACGCTTCTCACCGAAGCAGCCCGGCTCGTGCGGGAGGCGGGATTCGAGATCGGTAACGTTGCCGTCCAGTTCGTGGGCCGCAGGCCGAAGTTCGCTGCCCGGCGAGAAGAAGCCGACGCGGTGCTGAGCCACGCTGCCGGCGCCCCGGTAACCGTCACCGCCACCACCTCAGACGGCCTGGGCTACGAAGGCACAGGGGAAGGCGTGACGGCCTACGCCACTGCGCTGGTCTATGCGGTGCACGGGTAGGTCATCCCGCAGTGCCGGGTGCCTGACGGTTGACCGGCTCGGATAACCTTTAGGGGTGAGCATCCGTTTTTACGACACCAAACAGGCAACCACCCGGGACTTCGTTCCCCTGAACGAGGGCAAGGTCGGGCTGTACTACTGCGGCGCCACCGTCCAAGGCATGCCCCACGTCGGCCATGTGCGCAGCGCCATCGCGTTTGACATCCTCACCCGCTGGTTGGAAAACCGTGGGTACGAGGTCACCGTGGTTCGCAACGTCACCGATATCGACGACAAGATCCTGGAGAAGTCCGCGGCCTCCTTCGGCGAGGGCTTTGAAGGGGACGAGGACTACTTTGCCCGCGAACAATGGTTTGCCCTGGCGTACCGGTTCGAGCAGGAGTTCGCCAACGCGTACGACACACTCGGGGTTCGCCGGCCGACCTACGAGCCGCGTGCCACCGGGCACATCACCGAGATGCACCAGCTCATCGCCACGCTCATCGAGCGCGGCCACGCATACCCGGCGTTGGACGATTCGCACGATGTCTACTTCGATGTGCGTTCCTTCCCGGCCTACGGTTCCTTGACGCACCAGAAGGTCGAAGACATGCAGGGTGCCCCGGATGCCGATCCGCGCGGCAAGCGAGATCCTCGCGACTTCGCCCTGTGGAAGGGCAACAAACCCAGCGATCCCGCAACCGCTTCGTGGCCAAGCCCGTGGGGTGCGGGGCGTCCGGGGTGGCACCTTGAATGCTCCGCGATGGTCACCAAATACCTGGGCACCGCGTTTGACATCCACGGCGGCGGATTGGACCTGCGCTTCCCGCACCATGAGAACGAGATGGCCCAGTCGATGGCCGCCGGGCACGACTTCGCGAACTTCTGGATGCACAACGGCATGGTCACCTACCAGGGTGAAAAAATGTCAAAATCCATCGGCAACACCATTTCTCCCTCAGAAATGCTTGAGCTCGCTTCCCCCCGGGTGGTCCGTTACTTCCTGGGGCAGGCCCATTACCGGTCACAGCTGGACTACCGCCCCGATTCACTCGCCGAGGCCACGGCCGCGGTCGACCGGATCGACACCTTCGTTGCCAATGCGCTGGACCGCATCCACGGCGTCGCGGCCAACGAGGACTTCTCCATCGACATGCACCACTTCGAGGTCACCGACGCGTTCGCCGCGGCAATGAACGACGACCTGAACGTGCCCCAGGCCCTGGCCGCGCTGCACGACGCGGTGCGCCAAGGCAACACCGCTTTGGCTGCCGGAGAGCTGGAAACGGCCGATGCAGCGATGCAGCAGGTCATGGCGATGACGTACGCGTTGGGCTTGGATGACACCATCGAGGCGGCGGATGCCGCAAACTCGGCACACGCAGCGGCCTTGGACGTGCTGGTTGCCGCGCAACTGGCCGACCGGGCAGCTGCACGGGCAGCCAAGGACTGGGCCCGATCGGATGCCATCCGCGACACCCTCGCGGCTGCGGGAATCGTTGTCGAGGATTCCGCTGAGGGCGCCCGCTGGAGCCTGAAAGCGTAAGTTCGCCCACAAAGGGCAAGGAATCTGCTTTCCTTGCCGCTAAAATGGGCGGGGCGGTGAGTGAAATCGCCGTGCCGTCCGCCCCGATTCTAGGAATACACCATCATGTCTGCTGCACCGAAGCGTTCCGGCGCTAAAAGCAAGAGCAAGAAGGGCCCCTCCGTCGGAACCGGCGGATATGGCCGCAAGGCACTCGAAGGCAAGGGCCCCACGCCCAAGGCCGAGGACCGCCCGTACCACAAGGCTTTCAAGAACAAAGAGCTCGCCGAGCGTTCCGCCGCCAAGCGCGGCCAGGCCAAGGGCGGAAACGCACCACGTGGCCGCAGCACCGGCGGTCGCTCGAAGAACAGCGAAGAGCTGGTCACGGGACGCAACTCGGTAGTCGAAGCGCTTCGCGCCGACATCCCGGCGAAGGCGCTTCACTTGGCCATCCGGATCGAGATGGACGAGCGCGTGCGCGAATCACTGAAGATCGCCGCCGAACGCGGCATCCCCGTGATGGAAACGGGAAAGCCGGAACTGGACCGGATGACCGACGATGCGATCCACCAGGGCCTGGTCCTGCAGGTCCCGCCATATGACTACGCAGATGCCCTGGAAACCGTCAAGGCCACCATCTCCAAGTTCAAAAAGGGCCACATCAAGAACGCACCGCTGTTCATTGCACTGGACGGGATCACCGACCCACGCAACCTCGGTGCCATCATCCGTTCAGCCTCTGCCTTCAGCGCCCACACCGTCATCGTTCCGGAGCGACGCTCCGTGGGAATGACCGCCTCGGCATGGAAGACCAGTGCCGGTGCCGCGGTGCGCGTGCCCGTTACCCGCGCCCCCAACCTGAACTCCACGCTCAAGGGAATGAAGGAAGCCGGCGTATTCGTCCTTGGCCTTGACGGCGACGGAGATATCTCCCTCCCGGATCTTGCCTTGGCAAAGGAACCGCTGTGCATCGTGGTGGGTTCCGAGGGCAAGGGCCTCTCCCGCTTGGTACGGGAGAACTGTGATTCGATCCTGTCGATCCCGATCGATTCGGCAATGGAATCCTTGAATGCTTCGATGGCAGTGGGTATCACTCTTTACGAGATTTCGCGCAAGCGCAGCGTGTAGCACGGCCCGTGGACCGGGCATTGGCCGCAAGGCATTAGGATTTCATGAAAGCGGTTCGACGTTTCTGGCAAGGATTCGTCGGACCGCCTTCTTCGTTAACACCCGACGCCTGGCCGTGGCGGCGGGAAACCTGTATTCCCAAGCACGTTGATTCTCGATAGCGTGAGCAGCCAGGGCAACCCAGTTGTCCGAGGGTGGCATGGGCGCGAGAATCCATGGCTGCAGCGACGGAACGGAGAAACACCATGGGGTCAACGCAACTCGATGCAGAAGACTTTGCACCGCAACGGCTTGAGGAGTCCCTGGGTGCACCATTGCATGTCAGGCCCGAAGTCTTGGAAGCCGTTGAACGAGGAGAGCATAAATCCCCGCATGCCGTTCTTGGTCCGCATTTGAACCTCTCGGGACATGTGAGTGTCAGGACACTGCAGCGCGACGTATCCGAGGTCAATATCTTGACCGCCACCGACACCACCGTGATGACCCGCGAACACGGTGACCTCTGGGTCGGATTGCTTGAAGCCAAGGACGTTGGACGAGTTCCCGATTACCGGATCCAGCGCATCGGGGCCGATGGCACGCAAATCATCGACGATCCTTACAGACACACCCCGCGACTGGGCGAAATGGAGCTTCACCGCATCAGGACCGGGGGAACGGAAGCTCAGGAAACCCTGCTCGGTGCGCATCCCCAGCACTATTCCTCGCCCATGGGCGAAGTGGAAGGCACGGGGTTCGTCGTCAAGCAGGAGGAAGCGACAGCTGTTCGGGTATGCGGCGACTTCAATATCTGGAACGGTTCGGCACATGCGATGCGCGAGCTCGGAAACAGCGGGATCTGGGAGATTTTCATCCCCGGCGTTGCCATCGGAACGCTATACCGCTTCGAGTACCTTGAACACACGGGGACGTGGGTCGAGTACGCCGATCCCGTTGGACACTTTTCGACCGAAGATCCGGACACTGTCTGTGTCGTTCAGCCGGACGGCTTCGAAGCCTAGGAAATATCGCCCACACTGACCGTCGATGACCCACAAAAGAGGATATTTCGTTGTGCGCCACTTCACAGGCTAAGGATTCGGCTGTTTTTGTCTGCTTTGGGACCCTGGAAGCCTCAACTTGGCCGGGTTTCCGGGGTTTTTGCGGGTCTGGTGAGGGGGTAGTGGTTGTTTGGACT
>JAUNVO010000254.1 GCA_030540695.1 Micrococcaceae bacterium
TTTAGCTGATTCGGGCGGGTTCCATCGCCTCTGGTTTCAGGATATTCCGATTTCGTCGCGATGGGAACACCGGGCAGAGCACCCAACCGCCTCGATGCCGGCTCAGAAGGCACGTCCGATTCCAAGCCCAAGAACTGCGGCGGCAACCGTCAAGACCAAGGTGCCGATACCGTTGATCAGTGCGAAGCCGGTCCTGCCGGTCTGGATCAGTCTCACCGTCTCGAAACTGGCGGTGCTGAAGGTGGTGTAGCCACCCATGAATCCCGTCCCCAGCACGATTTCCAGTCCGGGATCGACTTGGTGGGCCAGAACCAACCCCGCCAGCAATCCAATCAGGAGCGAACCGGTGGTATTGATGATCATGGTCCCGACGGGCAAGGCCGTCCGGAACCAGGAGCGGAGCAATCCGTCCATCGTGAAGCGGGTTCCGGCGCCCAGTCCGCCGGCCAGCGCCAGCAATGCGACGATCATGACCGTTCTCCTTGCGTTGAGGGGTTTTGGGGCGCCCGGCGCTGCCGTGCAACAAGCCCGTGGTGGTGTCGGGCGGCGATCCAGATTCCGGCCGTGCTGGCACACAGACCGCCAAGCAGGCTGGCTGCCACGTACAGCGCCGAAGCAGCGGCCCGGTCTGCGTCCATGAGCATGGTGGCTTCCAGCGCCAGGGTGCTGTAGGTGGTGAAGGCGCCGAGGAAGCCGGTTCCGGCCAGCAACCGGATCATCCGCAGCCGCCCGGTTTCGCGTCCACGCCGGGACAGG
The DNA here is from genome assembly GCA_030540695.1 of Micrococcaceae bacterium. Classification (GTDB taxonomy): domain Bacteria; phylum Actinomycetota; class Actinomycetes; order Actinomycetales; family Micrococcaceae; genus Paeniglutamicibacter. The sequence goes on from JAUNVO010000254.1 coordinate 757, forward strand.
CCCTCAAGCAGTGCGCCCAGGGCAAGGGCTCCGGCGAGGTTGATGAGCAAGGTCGGTAGCGGCCAGCCGCCGGGGGCGGGGATCGCGTCTTCGAGACCGTACCGTGCCAGGGTTCCCAGCATTCCGCCAACGACGACCAGACCGATGTAGCCGGGGTGCAGGTGTATCGCGCGGCGCCGGCTCTTGGGCAAGACAACATCGACATCGCTGTCCACCGGCAGCGGTTCCGCCTTGGGTGTTGCGTTCACCTTGGATTCCTTCATTCCCCGGCCCCCGAGGGGTGGGGATCCAATGGCACCACAAGCACAGGGGTGCACTGGCGGTGCGCCAGGTGGACAGCGACGGAACCGGTCAACATTTCCTCAAGCTTGTGGCCCATTCCGCGTTCCCGGGTCCCGACGACGATCACCGATGCGTCCACTTTTTGCGCCAGGCGCCCCAGTGCCCGGGCGGGATCCCCGGCCATTCTTCGATAGCTCCAGCTGATCCCGTACACAGACAGGACCGCGGAGAGCCGGTTCTCGATGGCCAACGAGGCGGAATCGGCCTCGTCGTCAACCCCGTCCGGGTCGATGGGCCTCGAACCGACCGAACCGTCCGGGCCATTTCCCGTCGGATAGCTGGAAGCATCGACGTAGGCGCAGAAGAGCTCGACGCCCAGGCTGTAGGCAAGCTCGGCTGCACGGTGGGTGACGGCCAGTGGTTGGCCCGGGACCACGCCCATGACGACGGGGCCGCGGATGCGGTGCGGGTTTTCGGGTGCTGGCTGCGGCTTAGTCATGGCTGGTCTCCGTTTCACGATGAGGGGTGCCGAGCCCATAGGGCAGCAGCGGATGGGCATCGGAGATTTCGAGGAGCCGGTTGTACTTGGCCACCCGTTCTCCACGGGCCGGGGCACCGGACTTGAGCTGGCCGCAGCCCAGGCCAACGGCCAGGTCTGCCACAAAGCTGTCCATGGTTTCCCCGGACCGGTGGGAAACCATGGAGGTGAAGCCTCCGCGCTCGCCGATGGCGAAGGTGTCCAGTGTTTCGCTCACGGTGCCGATTTGGTTGGGTTTAAGCAAGATGGCATTGGCTGACGCGTTCTGGATTCCGGTGCGCAGCAGCGAGGGGTTGGTAACGAATATGTCATCTCCCACCACCTGCACCAAGTGGCCCAAGCGCGCCGTCAGTTCCGGCCATCCGTCGGGGTCCCCCTCGGCCAAGGGGTCCTCCAAACTGCGGATCGGGTGGTTGGCGACCAGCTTCTCGTAATAGTCGATCAATTCGTCGGAGGAGTATGAGCTCCCGTTCAGCTCATAAAATCCGTCGTGATAAAAATAGTTTGCTGCCGGGTCCAGGGCGATGGATACCCCGTCCGTCCCGGGGCTGTAGCCCGCCTCCTCGATGGCCTTCGTGATCAGCTCCAGCGCCTCCTGGGCCGAGGAGATCTCCGGCGCGAATCCGCCCTCGTCCCCAAGTCCCGTGGACATGCCCTTGCCTCGCAGCACCGAACCCAGCGCATGGTAGATCTCCGAGCCCCACCGGATGGCCTCGGGCAGGTTCGGCGCCCCGGTGGGCGCGATCATGAACTCCTGGAATGCCAGCGGGTTCGCTGCGTGGGCACCGCCGTTGAGGACGTTGAAGTGCGGGACGGGCAACCGCCCTGCGCGTCCAACGGCTTCCCCGATCCAAGCGTGCAACGGCTGTTTCTCGGCCGAGGCAAAGGCACGTGCCGCTGCCATCGACACCGCTACGATGGCGTTTGCCCCCAGCCGCGATTTATCCGCCGTGCCGTCCAGCTCGCACAAGGCGCCATCAAGGGATCGTTGGCTCGGCCAGGGTCTGGAGAGCAACAGCCCAGCGATGGCCGTGTTGATGCCGGCAACCGCGGACTCCACTCCGCGCCCCGAATAGTTTCTTCCGCCGTCGCGCAGTTCAACGGCTTCGTGTGTTCCCGTGGATGCTCCCGAAGGCGCCGAGGCCGTCAGGATGGAACCTCCCTGGCACGTCAGTGCCACCTGGAGGGTGGGATGGCCGCGCGAATCAAGGATCTGCACTGCACGGACCGCGGTGAAGGTCACGTCATTCATGGTGGATACTCCTGTCAGGGAACAATGCTAGTGGTCAAGGCCGTAAAGAACGCTACGCTCACGTACCGCCGCCGGCAGCGAGAAGGTCAACGGCTACGGCCGCAGCGGAGGGATCCAGGTAGGTTCCGCCTCTCGGGGAGGGAAGGAATCCGGGATCAAAGCCGTATTCCAGTGGATGACCGGTAGGTAGGTTCAGCGATTCCACCTCGTCCTCACCCAGGGAATCGATCACCAGGCACAGGGCACGCAGGGAATTGCCATGGCCAACAACCAAGACATCGGAACCGGCCTCCAGCGCGGGTCTCAGGGTTCCCTGCCAGAATCCCCGGATCCTGGTGGCAACGGCGTTCAGCGGCTCGGTTGCTTGGGCGGCGCCCTGGGGCATCGCCGCCGCCGCGCTGTTTCGGCCGATGGTGGTCAACAGCCGTTCGGTCATGGGCGGCGGGGCTTCATCAAGGGACCGGCTCCAACGATGGAGAATCTGGAGCCCGAACTCTTCCAGGAGTTCGGTTCGGCGCCGCCCGGTAAGGGAACCGTAGCTGCGTTCATTGAGTTCCCAGGCTTTGCTCACCGGAACCTTTTCGCGGGTCAACGCCGCGGAGAGCAACTCACCGGTTTCTGTCGCGCGGACCATCGTCGAGGAATAAATAAGCTCCGGGAGGAAGCCAGCGGATGCGAGGACCACGGCGGCCTTGAGCGATTGTGCTCGGCCGCGGGCGGTCAGGGGCGGGTTGAGCAGACCGGTGAACCGGCCCTGCGCGTTCAGCGTGCTTTCGCCGTGGCGCAAAAGAACAAGGGTTCCGGGATCGAACATGGTGCACCTACCTCTGAGCAGCAAAGGCAGGAACCATCAGCCGGACGGCGGTTCGAACTGCAAGGCAGTTCCGGCGGGATCCATCGCCACCATCCATCCTACAGCGTCGATGACACCGGACACCAGCGCGGCGTCGAGCCGCGTTAATCGCCGCATGGCCGATACGTCTCGTCAAACGGAAAGTTGTTTTTCGGCTGCGGCCCATGAACCCAAGCGCAGCAGTGGTGAAGGATCGCCTGTCAGCTCCGCGCCGGGTGCTTGCCGGTAGTGGTATCCGGAGACGGTTTCACATCCCAGGGACCCATAGGGTGCGCGGGCCACCGAGTTGGATTCAGCGACCTGAAGCCAGATCCCTTCGAAGATCCGTCTTGAGGCTCTTTCGATCAGGGACCGTATGACCGTAACCGCGGGACCGGGAGCCAACACGGGTAGCTACCGGGTAGATCCCGCCCGGGTCCCCGGCC
>JAUNVO010000255.1 GCA_030540695.1 Micrococcaceae bacterium
CGGCTCCCTTGGCTGGCTACATGGTGGTCTGGGCGATCTGCGGGGGCACGGCCATTGTGTGTGCGCTGATCCTCTTTGCCGTGCCCCGCGATGCGCTGGAGGACGCCAAAATCTCGGCCTAGATTCCACGCAATGCCGCATGTGACGGGATTTCGAGGGAATATTACGGTTTTCACACCCGCGTGGGGGGCTCAGATAGCTGGTGGTCAGCACGTTTCCGCTACTGCGGGCCGCCCGGAATTTTCTTTTTTTCTACAAAAAAACGCAGATTTAGTAATCCATATTGCGAAACTTGGATGGTTTTTATATAGTTGAGTTTCGCGAAAATGTGCAATCTGTACAACTTTACGTGTGATCGACTTGGGGTTGATTTCATCGCAGGTTCGTCGGCTGGGGCCGGTGCTGGTGGTGTTTTGGGCTGGGGTCACGGCTGGGTGGGGCATCTTCCCGGTTATTACATTTCTTGGGGGAATTTAATTGACAGTGGAAGAACAAATTTTGTGCGCCCGAAAACGACGCTCAAATACCGGAATTCTTGCTTTGTGTGCGGGGTTGCTTGCGGTTTCGATGGGTACCGGATTCACCGCACCGACCGTGCCAGCACTTGAAGCCACGGTACTGGTCTTGGACGATGGAAGCCCGATGGTTGGTGCCATCGCCGACCGGCTCTCCAAGGAAGGCGTGCCCACCGAGGTCGTGGAGCTCGGCGACCCGGGCCGGCACACGATTGACGACCAATTCCTGGCTGGCGGAAATGCTTCGGGCGCCAGGGGAAGATTCTCCGGCGTCGTCTTGCCCAGCGATGCGCCGCAGGAACTCTCGGCCACCGAAAAAAGCACGCTCAACGCCTACGAGGCGGCCTTCGGGGTTCGCCAGGTTTCCATGTATGACTGGGCGAATCCCACCCTGGGATTGAACTACGCGGCAAGCCCCGGATACGTGGGGGCGGTTGATGGACTGGACGCCACGGTGAGCGAAGCGGGTCTGCAGGGCCCGTTCGGCTACCTGCGCGGTACCGTTGCCCTGGACGACATCGATCCGGGCATTGATGAGTCCTACGGGTACCTTGCCACGCCGTTGGTCGAGGACCCCCAAGGTGGGACCTTCACGCCCCTGCTCACTGCCACCATTCCGGGAACCGGAACGCAGGGCAGCTTGATCGGCCAATATGACCAAGGTGGCCGTGAACGCTTGGTCATCACCTTCGCCTCCAACCGGCACCAGCAGCATTTCAAGGTTCTCAGCCATGGAATCGTGACATGGCTGACCCGCGGGATCTCCACCTCACTGAACCGCAATTACCTGTCCGTGCACTCCGATGACCTGTTCATGTCCGACGCCAAGTGGTCGATTCCGGGGAACTGCACCATTGGTGATGGCTGCGACCCACAGGAATACCCGCAAGGGGCACCCGGTGCCACGGTACGCATGGATGATACCGACATCACCCGTCAGGTCACCTGGCAGGACGCCCACGGGTTGAAGATCGACCAGGCGTTCAACGGCTTCGGCTCGCAGGACTACGCGCAGGAACACGCCGGCAGCGATCCGCTACTGGATGCGGCAAAGGCCAACGCCACAGGCATCCGCTGGATCAGCCACACGCTCAAGCATGAATTCATGGGGTGCACGCAGACCTCGAACACGCCACCGTGGAGCTGCCTCACCGATGCCGCAGGGACAACCCAGTGGTATGCGAAATCCCGGGTCGATGCGGAGATCGCCGACAACCTCGACTTCGCCGCCAAACAGGGGCTGCCCTTGGATGGCGCCGAATTGGTCAGCGGGGAACATTCCGGGCTCAAGACCCTTCCGCAGCAACCGGTGGACAACCCCAATTTCCTGTCCTCGCTGACCGACCAGGGGATCAACTGGGTGGCCTCCGATGCCTCGCGGGAATTTGATCCGCGTCCCGCGGGCAGCACCATGACGGTGCCGCGCTACCCGATGAACCTCTATTACAACGTTTCCACGAAGGAAGAGCTTGCCTCGGAGTTCAATTGGATCTATACCACCCGGGCCGACGGTGGCTCGGGGTTGTGCGAGGACTACCCGGAGACCTCCAGCTGCATCACCCCGCTGGCCTTGACCAGCGGTTTTGAGGACTACATCAAGCCGCTGGAATCCCGTGTCACCTTCGGGCATATCTCCGATAACGACGCCCGCCCGCACTTTGCGCACCAGAGCAACCTCGCCGATGACGGACTGCTCTACCCGGTGCTTGGCGATGCCATCGAGCGATACAACGAAACCTACACGGCACAAACCGAACTGGTGAACCCGTCCATGTCCGAGGCCGGACAGGTCCTCGTTGACCAGCACATCTGGAAGTCCAAGGCCTCTTCGGTCGCTTCCGTGCTGCAGGGCAACCGGCTCACGGTGAAAAACACTGCAAGTGCATCGGTGAAGATCCCGGTGACAGTGCCCGAGGGAACCACCTCCAACGGTACGGCCTTTGGCCAGGCTTATGCCGGGGAACGTTCGGCCTGGGTGGACTTGCCGGCAGGCGCGTCGATGGTGCTGGTGCTGCCCGCCGACACGGGTTTCAAGTCGCCCGGCTCGTGGCCGGCGGCCCCGGCCCCCGCCATGGTCGCCCCGATGCCCAAGGACGCCCCGGACACCACCGTGATCGAGGCACCGGAAGTGCACAGCGACATTGTTGAAGAAGCGTTGGAATCAGTTGAGTGACTTGGGGAAGATCATGACAGACACACAGGGTAAATCGTTGGATCACGGACTGCCGCCACCGGTGCGCGTCGGGTTGACCGGTGAGGGAACCTATCCGATGGTCATGGGTGGGGTGAGCACCTGGTACGACCAGCTGCTCACGGGTCTTGCCGATCACGAGTTCGCGATCGTCACGCTGGTGGGAGAAGCCAGGACTCCGTGTTGGGAGATGCCGGCGAACGTGACCTCCCTGACCTCCGTTCCCATGTGGGATCCGCCCCCGCGGGTCCCGCTGGCCGGCCGACGGGCCGAGGACCGACGGGTCCGGACACTGCTTGCGGAACTCTGGCGGGCCGCATTGCCGGCCGGCAATGGAACCGAAACCGATGTTCGCAACGGCAGCCAGGCGCTTCGCGGACTGGCTTTGGGCGCGGGCAAGCACAGGCTTTCCGCCACCCTGGCGCGGGTCAGCTCGGTGGAGGCCATCATGTCCGCGTGGTCCGAGTTCAAGAAATCCTCGGACGTGACTCCCGTCTTGACGCTGGCCCAGGCGGCCGAGGTCGCCCACCATGCGGACAGGATGATAGCGGTGATCGATACCCCGTGGCCGGATGTGGATATCATCCATGCCACCTCCAACGGCCCCTCGGCGCTGCTGGCGCTGGCCAAGCACTGGGCCGACGGCACCCCGTTGCTGCTCACGGAGCACGGCGTGTACCTGCGCGAACGCTACCTCGCCCTGTCTCATCTTGACTGGCCGGTGCGTGCAGCGCTCATGGGCCTGACCAAGCTGATCTGTCAGGTCACCTACGCCGAGTCGACCGTTCTGGCGCCGGTGAGCGAGTTCAACGCCCGCTGGTCCATTAAACTGGGCGCAGATCCGCGGCGCGTCCGCGTCGTCCACAACGGTGTCGACGTGGCGACCTACGTCCCGATTGACGGGGAGCCGTCGGAGCCGACCGTGTCCTTTGTGGGACGTATCGACCCGCTCAAGGACCTGGACACCATGATCCAGGCCTTTGCCCTGGTGGTCCAGTCCATTCCGGAGGCCAAGCTGCGCCTGTTCGGGCCGATCCCGGAGCAGAACATCTTCTATCATGAGCTTTTGCTCTCCGTCGTGCATCAGCTGGGGCTCGAAGACGCCGTCACTTTTGAAGGACGGGTCCCCAACGCGCGCATTGCCGCCGAGGCCGGGCACGTCGTGGCTCTGTCCTCGATTTCCGAGGGCCTGCCCTTCACCGTCATCGAGGCCATGATGTGTTCCCGTCCCACCATCTCCACCGACGTCGGCGGCGTGGTGGAAATCACCGGGACCGACGCGGTCGCAGGATTGGTGGTTCCCCCACGGGATCCAGGGGCGCTGGCTGCAGCCATGGTGAAACTGCTGAAGGACAACCAGGAACGCCAACGCATGGGGGAGGCCGGGCGCGCCCGCGCCT
>JAUNVO010000256.1 GCA_030540695.1 Micrococcaceae bacterium
CGACGCAGCTGCCCCATCCACGTGAAACCGTTTTTCGCTGGTTCGCCCGGCCCGGTGCGTTGCCCCGGCTCACGGCTCCCTTCATCGGCAGCATCACCCAGGAGCCGGATGACGGACTGGCCGTTGGCTCGCGCGCCGTCTTGTCCATCACCGCACCTGGGACCCTGGGCACCGGGATGGCCGCGGCGGTCGGCACGGCCTCCGCCGCGCTGGGACTGCCTAGCTGGGTTCGGGCCGAAGTCCCTTGGCGTGCCAAACACATTTCTTTGAACCCGGGTCACGATTTCACCGACATCATGGAATCGGGCCCCTTGGCACGGTGGGAGCACCAGCACTTCTTTGCTGATTCTTCGAATACCGATCTTCCGGGCACCACCATGCGCGACGTGGTGGAATTCGAGTTGCCGGTGCTCAATCGACTGCCGTGGAACCAGCCGCGCGATGCCATGGAGCGTGCGCTGAAACAGGAGCTTCTCCAGGTGTTCCGCTATCGGGAGCGGATGATCCGCGCGGACCTGGCCTTCCATGCCGGGTATCCGGATGAGCCACTGACGATTGCCGTGGCCGGGGCCTCGGGAATGATCGGAACACAGCTCTGCGCCTTGCTCGGAGGTGGAGGCCACCAGATCAAGAGGCTGGTCCGCAACCGCGAGCAGGCCAACGGCCACGATATGGTTTTCTGGGACCCCGAACGCGGGATCCTCGATGCCGAGCAGCTGCGTGGGGTGGACGCGGTGGTGAATCTTGCCGGACACACCATCGGTGGACGGTTCACCGAAGCCACGAAGGAGAAAATCCTGTCCTCCCGGGTGTTGGGCACCGGGCTGCTGGCCCGGACGCTGGCAGCCCTCGCCGAGGACGGGAAAAAGCGCAGCTACATCGTGGCCTCTGCCATCGGGATCTACGGGGCGGATGCGTCCGGATCGGGTACCGGAACGCCCTTGGCGGAGGATTCTGCGCCCGGAACCGACTTCCTGGCCGGGGTCTGCCAGGCCTGGGAGGAAGCCTGCGCGCCGGCGGCCGAGGCCGGTGTGCGCGTGGTGAATGTGCGTACCGGACTGGTCCAGTCCCCGGCCGGAGGCATCCTGCAGCAGATGTTGCCGCTCTACTCCCTTGGATTGGGTGGTCCGCTCGGTTCGGACGCCTGGCAGTCCTGGATCGGCATCGACGACGTCGTGGGGATCTACGGGCACGCATTGTTCACCGACACGCTGTCCGGGCCGGTGAATGCCGTGGCTCCAACCCCGGTGCAAGCCAAGGAATATGCCAAGACGCTGGGCAAGGTGGTGCGCCGCCCCGCACTGGTTCCGGTCCCGGCCTTTGGCCCCAAACTTCTTTTGGGCAAACAGGGAGCAGAGGAACTGGCTTTTGCCGATCAGCGGGTCTCCAGCAGGAAGATCGAGGACAGCGGATACCGGTTCAGGCAGACGGACCTGGAGTCAGCGCTTCGCCACGTGCTCGGCCACTGCTAAGGCCCGTCCGGACCTAGCCGTCGGAGCCGTGCCGCCTGCCGGCCACGTAGGCTCCGACGGCGCCCAGGGCCCCGGCCAGAAGACCCCAGGGAATGCCGGGACCCGGATGATCCACCTCCGGATGTGCGTCCCCGCCGGCACGGACCCGCAAGGCACGTGCGTCATCATGGTCATCGAGCAGTGAGAGCTTGGCCTTGACGATTCCGCTGTCGTCCCGTGCCGGCAGGGCCAAGGTTTCCTCCACGGCCAATCCCTGGCGAAGTTCCCTGGCGCGTTCAAGCTCAGCATCGAGTTCGGCTCCCAACAACAAGGAGATATTGGCCAGCCAGATCCACAGCAGCAGGATGATGACGCCGGCCAGGGCACCGTAGGCGCTTTGGTATTTTCCGAAATTCGAGACGTAGAAGAAGAAGCCTGCCGTACTCAAGCCAAGGATCACCAAGGCACCCAGGGATCCGGCCGAGATCCAGCGGAACTTCGGCTTACGGATGTTAGGGGTGAAGTGGTAAAGCAACGCGATGGCCAACACGGCGATCAGCACCAGGACGGGCCACTTGGCAATGTTCCACAACTGCAGCGTTGCCTCGCCGAGCCCCAGGATGTCCCCGATTCCCTTGGCGATGGGTCCGGAAAGCACGAGGATCGCAATGGCCAGCACCAACAGGCACACGATGACCAGCGTCAGCAGGTACATCTGCGGCCGCAGCTTCCATATCGGGCGGCCTTCGTCGATGGCGTAGGTACGGTTCTGCGCCCTGCCGAAGGCTCCCACGTAGGCGGATGCCGACCACAAGGCACCGAGCAAGCCAAGCACCAAGGTCCATCCTGCGCCGGTTCTCTCGCCGAGCTGCTTCAACAGGCCTTCGGCCGTGTCAGCGAGTTCCTTGGTGCCGACCTGGCGGATGGTGTCCACCATCAGATCTCTGGCCTCGGGCCCCGCACTGATCAGCGAGAGGATCGAGAGTATCGCCAGCAATCCGGGGACCAACGAAAGTACGGCGTAGTAGGTCAAAGTGGCAGCAAGGTCGGTGACCTTGTCGCGCAAAAACTCACGGATCGTTCTTTTCAGGGCATAAAGATGTGAATCCCTGCGTAGCTTTGAGTCGCTGTGTTGTGCCTTCTCCACGAGGGAAGTCACCTTCTTTCTGCAAGTGGGGCTAGGTTCTTTCCTACCTTACGGCTCCCGGCACTCAGCGCAAGGAACGCGAGGCCCGGAACGCGTCGGCGGCCAGCAGGAGAAGGGCCAGGATGATAGGTACGTAGGTGAATGCGTCCCTGGCGAAAAGGTGTTCCCCCATCATCACCGCGGCAACAAGCAACAGTATTGGTTCGACGTAGCTGAGCAACCCGAAAACCGAGAGGGACAGCACCGATGCGGCCCCCAGATAGAGGAACATGGCCAACGCACCCAATACCCCGATGGCGAGCACCGAAAGTACTTGTCCTCCCGGGATTCCGCTGCCAGGTAGTTGCACTCCGGTGAGTATGAAATACACGGCCAGGGGGGTCAGGAACAGGATTTCCAAGGTGAAAGCGGCGTTGGATTCAAAACGTGCCCGACGCCTCGCAACGAAGTAGAGCGGATAGCCGAGGCAGATCACCAATGTGGGCCACGCCAGGCCGCCGGCGAAGATCAGTTGGTGTCCGACGCCGATGGCTGCCAGCCCCACGGCGATCTTCTGCCCTTGGGAAAGCCGCTCGGAAAACGCCACACGTCCCACCGCCACCATGAACAGCGGGAGCAGGAAATAGCCAAGTGAGGTCGCCAAGGCGTAACCGTTCATCGGTGCATACATAAAGAGCCAAAGCTGGACGCCAACCAGCACACTGGCGATGGCGCCGTAAAAGAGCAGGCCTGGCCTTGCCTTGATGCGACCAAGCAGCGAAATCATCTGTGCTCGGCGGGCCGGAACGACGGCGTAGACCGGGGCGACGATCAATAGCGTCAGCAGCACCCGCCACCCGAAGACCTCCGGGTGACCGACTTCGCTCAGCGAGCCGGAGACAAGGAAAATGGTGGCGAACAACGCTGAGGCAATAAGCGAGGCAAGAACGCCGCGATTCATCGATGACGCTCCGGTTCTTCTCGACTGGCTGGGAGTTCCAGTCTAGTCGAGCCGTGAACAGGTCCATATCAGATCTCGAGCCTGCGGCGGACCAAGGGGAAATCCGGTCGAGAAGAATGATCGGTATCCAGACCCATACGATCCGGGTCAGCAAAGCATCAAACGAGAATGATTTTGACGGACTGGTTGAACATCTACCCGATGCCGCCTGTGCCGACCAGCCCAGCCCCGGGGAGGACCGGACGTTCACGTCGAAGTGCTAACGCAGCAAGCCGAGAGGCTGGCCAGCAACACCATCGGTCATGCCTCGTGGATCATCCGCTGCAGGCCAGATGCCCCGGCAACGCCCAACGCCCGGCGTGGACACGGAACGGTTTCTTCCATCGACTCGGCCAAGAGCTTTGCCCTGGCCCCGGTGTCATGGCAAACCAACGCGAGCAGCCCGACGAAGTGTCCAGGGCGGCGTTCGTGACAAATGCCCGGACGAAGACAACGTCGGGAACCGTGCGAAAGCACGACGGGACCGTGTGCGGGAGCCGGTGGATGACCCGGTGCGGGGTCTGGGA
>JAUNVO010000257.1 GCA_030540695.1 Micrococcaceae bacterium
TGACACATCGAATGGCGTTGCCAATCCGCCCACACCTCGGCCAACGACGTAGGCTAGCTACGCCACGGATCGCTCGCTTTCGCGCAGCTTCCGTCATCAGCCTGGCGCCGGCACCTTCCCAAGAATCCGTGTGGTCGTGGCAAAGCGCCACTGGCACCGAGATTCCCGGTGATACAGCGATCTCCGGTATCGCAATGTGCTTCGAAGCGCCCTGGGCGCATCAAGCCAGTTCGCCACGTACCGTCGAGTGCACCGGTCAGGAGTGTTCGCTACGGAACGACCCAACGTGGGGTGGGATACGGCTAAGGAGCTGTGTAGCGGCCGGAGGGGCACCCAAAGCTTAACTTGACATAATGTAGATTATCGGCGAACTGGATATCCGGTCAAAGGGACTGAATCGGTCGGTGGGTAATTTTGCTTGGTCGCATCAACTCGACGCCGGTCCTGTCGTACTCATTCCCGAAATGGCGCCCCGAGGATCCGCGCGCATAGTCTCCCCGTTGGTCTTCAAATGTTGCGGGGTACGCACCTCGAACGCCTCTGTGTCAGCACCAGTGGCAACCTACGCTTTTGAATCGCTGCTCCCACCCATGTGATCTCTCACCAGATAATTATTGCTTGACATAACTAGGCATCGCGTCATTTTGGGCGTTGCATAGCTATTCAGCGGACCTCGGGCGGATGGCCCATGGCAATGCCGGCGCTCCTACCGGCCGAAGCCCCGGGGCAACAGGTCACCTTGTGCCGAGACATAATCTCACTGCCGAATGAAGGATGTCCGGTGGGGGCAATGATGTTTGGTCTCCAGCAGAGCCAAGCCATAGGGCTTCTGTTCCTGGACGCCGTCCATGTGCGGGGCAAGGCCATGCATGGTTACCTTTGGTTAAAATTCTTCGTCCTATTCGAATTGTTGGTTTCACCGATCGACTACCTACAGATATCCAGCAGCTAGGATCATTGGGTCATCTCCTGAGTTCCGGACGCGAAGTCGATGACCCCGTTTGGGTTGCGCCGTCTGGCAAACGCCATCGGCGTGCTCCATGACAGAGGGAGCAGGTTGGACCTGTTCAATGTGGTGGATATCAGTGCCGCACTTCACGACTTGCCCCACTGGATGCCGCACGATCTGCCAGTCGACTGAACGCGATGCAATCCCCCGACACCGATACCGAAAGTGACACACCATGAGCCCCCAAGCAGAACCGCACCCGGCTCCGAACGAATCCACTCTCTACTCCCCCGCCTGGATCCGCGAGGAAGTCACCAGGATTGTCGAGCTCCATGAATCAGGAACGATGCCATCGATTGTCCAGCTGGGACACCCGGTACTCAGGATGCAAGCCCAGCAACACGGTGCGCAGTTGGGTCAGGAACTTCTTCGCCGCTTTCTAGACGCCATGAAAGCCGTGATGCTCGACGCGCCTGGGGTGGGGCTGGCCGCACCCCAGCTGGGTATTCCGTTGAGGATCGCAGTGCTCGAAGACCTTTACGAAACCAGCCCGGAAATTGCCGCTGCAAGGGAAAGGGAACCGCTGGAATATCTTGAGATTCTCAATCCACGCTACGAGCGCGTCGGGGAACGCTCCGCGGAATTCTATGAGGGCTGCCTCTCGTTCAACGGCTACCAAGGAGTGGTGGTTCGCCCGGCGGATATCACCACAAGTTTTACCGACGCCGACGGCCTCCCCCGCGAACAGGCATTCTCGGGGTGGCAGGCCCGAATCTTTCAACATGAAACTGACCACTTGAATGGGACCGTATACATCGATAAGGCACTGAGCCGCTCGTTGTGCGCAAACCACGAGTATCCCCGATGGGCCAATCCCGACGTCGATCTGGCCCGACGAGGACTCGACTTCTAGGTTTCCGCCGTGGCGCCCATGCGGGGCGCACAAGCACGGCCCCATGGAGGTGCTTCCGCGAAAGGCAACCACCATTCGAGCGGCTTCTTAAAGACGGGAGCGGGTTCCGCCCGGGAATATTGGCATGGTGCCCACGAGCTTTCATGTTGAGCGCCGATACAGTGGTTGGAAGGTCCCGCCACCATGTTCATGCGAGGTGACCTGTCGAACGCATCCCAGACAAAGGACTCATGTGCAGCTTCAATCCACTCTCGACCACACGCTGCGCTGCCCTGTCTGCCAACTGGAGCTTTCGCTGCAGCAGAACCAGGGTAGACCTGCGAATCTGGGCTGCCTTGCGGGACATCGCTTTGACGCAGCCAAACAAGGCTATTTCAACCTTCTCACCGGCAAGGGGACCAACTTCACAGAAGACCGGGCCCAGATGGTCGCGGCACGCGCTTCCTTCCTCGACGCCGGGCATTACGAGTCCTTGGCCGAGGCCCTGGGGCACCGCGTGCGCACGGTCCTTCGTGGATGCGCACAGCCCAGGATCCTCGATGCAGGAGCCGGAACCGGGTACTACCTCAGCCAGGCGCTTCAGGCTCTGCCTGGCACCACGAGACCCAGCGCAGTCGCCCTGGATATATCGAGGTACGCCATGCGCAAAGCGGCGAAGGTTCCGGACACCTTGGCGCTGGTCTGGGACCTCTGGCGTGATTTGCCGCTTCAAGACGGCGCCTTCGATGTAGTGCTCAATATCTTCTCCCCGCACAACGGAACCGAGTTTGCGCGGGTGCTTCGCCCGGGAGGAACGGCTTTGGTCGTGACTCCGCTACCCGAGCACCTTGCGGAAGGGGCAAACGTCCTTGGCTTGTTGGCAATAGCAGCCGACAAGGCGGCAGGGGTTGTCGCTGCGATGGGGAAAAGCTTTACGCTCGTTGCCACCGAAGAGGTAAGGATCCCATTGGTGCTCGATCCCCCGGCGGCTTTCGAGCTGGCCATGATGGGACCGGCCGGACATCATTTGGATCCGGAGGCCCTGCGCAACCGACTCGCGGGTGTGCCTAGTCCCATTTTGGTCACCGCGGCCTTCCGGATTCAGGAATTCCGGAAAGCCGATGAAAGCCAGGCCCAAGCGTTCACGGATGGCCTGTCATCGTCCGGATGACGCGGCGAAGCACGAACATCCTCCCTTGTGCTGACTCTAATCAACCGACACATCGGGCAAAATGGGTGGTGTCAGGTTGGAGTTTATCCAGCACCTAAGGATTTGAGGGGGAATCATGACTGAATGGCTTGTAGCCAATGCGTGGGTGGTTTGGCTGGCGGTTTTCCTTTTGCTGGCCATCATCGAGATGATCTCCCTTGACCTGTACTTCATCATGCTTGGCATCGGGGCTCTGGGTGGCGTGGCCGTTGCCCTGCTCGGCGGAGAATTCTGGTTGCAGATAATCGCCTTCTCCATTGTGTCCCTGCTCATGATCATGCTGGTCAGACCAATCGCCCTGCGGCATCTGCGCAAAGATCCAGAGGCGTTGCGTACCAACGTCGATCGGTTAATCGGGGAAGATGCCTTGGTCCTTGAACCCACCTCGAGGATGAACGGGCGGGCGAAGATCGGCGGGGAAACATGGTCCGCACGCTCAGACGACGACGCACCGCTTCAACCCGGGACCTACGGCTCCGTGGTCCGCATTGACGGGGCAACGGCTTACATCACCCTGCGGAACGAAATGCCGGGTCTCGACTAAAACCTTCAACACAGGATTTGGCACCTGGAACATGGCGCCCCAACGAAAGAGAGAAGAGATGAATACGTCGGGTCTAGGCCTAACAATCGTGCTGGTCGTACTGGCAATCTTCGTGATCCTCGTGCTGCTGCGCGCAGTGCGTATTATTCCCCAAGCCAGAGCAGGCATCGTGGAGCGGTTGGGCAAGTACCACCGCACGTTGCTCCCCGGACTAACGATCTTGATTCCGTTTGTTGATCGTTTGCTGCCGATACTGGATCTTCGTGAACAGGTTGTCAGTTTCCCGCCGCAGCCGGTGATTACGGAGGACAACCTGGTGGTTTCCATCGACACCGTGGTTTATTTCCAGATCACCGAGCCAAAAGCCGCCACCTACGAGATCGCGAACTACATCATGGCCGTGGAGCAATTGACCACGACCACGTTGCGCAACGTGGTTGGTGGGCTCAACCTCGAAGAGGCGCTGACCAGCCG
>JAUNVO010000258.1 GCA_030540695.1 Micrococcaceae bacterium
ATCTACGCACCGCTGCATCAAGCCCTGGACCGTGTCCGATACGCGGCGGCAACCCTGGCAATACATGCGCCGGAGATGGACCTGCTCGATGAGCTGGCCACCTTGAGCGAATGGCTGCAGCTCTTTGACAGTGAGTCCGTCATTGAGCTCGACTACGGACTTATTGCCTCACTGGTGTGGCCCGATGAATCCCCGCACGACCTGCGCCTGGGTATCGAGTCGCTGGCGGAATCCGACATGACCGGGGCAGCCGCTTCCTACCGCCGGCTCTCGAACCGGTGGCTGGCCGTCCGCCAGCTGGCACGGGCCAACTAGCCGAAGATGCCTACCGGTGGCACGAAGCCATTTTGGTAGTCTAGGGTGGTGACATTCATCCCGTCCCTGCTGCTCTTCGCCCTGTACTTCTACCTGCGCCACAGGGACCGTCGCATGTTGCGCAACGGCGTGGTCCTGGTGGCCGCCTGCTATTTATTGCTGATCGGGATCAGCAACCTGCTCACACGCTGGGTTCCTGGGACTTCCTATGTCTTTTTGGCAGCACTGGCGCTGGCACCCCTTGCGGTCCTGGTGCTGGCGGCCGCGCTGATCCACAACGGCGTGGTGATGTTCACCTCCGAGGGCAGGCGCCTGGGCAACATGGTCTCGCTGCTGCTGGGACTGTTGCTCATTGCGTTGCCTGTTATCGCCCTGGCGCTGGTGTTCACCCTGAACTTCGTCGCCATCGGCCTGGCCGCACTGCTCTTCTTCCTGTGCAGCTACTTCGGGGTCGTGTTCGTGGTGTTCCTTGCCTACGCGGTTGCCTACGGACGCATGCCGTTCAGGGACACCCCGAGGGGAATCGTGGTATTGGGTTCCCGCCTGATCGACGGCAAGGTTCCGCCGTTGCTTGCCAGCCGCCTAGACAAGGCTCTGAAAATCTACAACAACACCGAGCCCCGACCGCTGCTAATCCCTTCCGGTGGCCAGGGACATGACGAGTCGGTCCCCGAGGGCGTCGCGATGGGCGACTACCTGGTGACTGCGGGGGCATCGCCAAGCGACGTCGTTGTCGAGGACAAGGCAGTGAACACCGAGGAGAACCTGCTGCTCTCGGCCGAGCTCTTTGCCTCATCCGGCCGCAGCGGTCCGTTGCTTGCGGTGACCAACAACTATCACGTGCTGCGCGCCGCGCTTTTGGCCCGTCAGCTGCACATCGATGCCGAGGTCGTTGGCGCCCCCACCGCCAGGTACTACCTGCCCAGTGCATTCCTGCGCGAGTACGTCGCGGTCCTGGTGGAACACAAGTGGCTCCACGTGCTGCTGTGCCTACCCTTCCTCGGGTTCACCACCGTACTGGTTCTGGCAGTCATAGCGAACATCGAGCAGCTGCCCATCGGCTAGAGCACGCGTTCAATCCTGGCGAAGCGTGAGCGTGTGCCTACCGCAACGTAAATGACCACCGGGCCGCTGACGCCCAATGCGCCTTGGACCAGCCGTGCGGCTCGGGCGACGTCCCTGCCCAACGCGCCGGGAGCGGTTCCCTTGCGTGGTTGGACCTTGATGCGCAGCCCGGCTTCGGGCTCGAGGTTCCACACGCTGACATTGATTGACACCACATCGCTGCGCCTGCCCAGAAAGTGCCGAAGCGCCTGTTCCACTGCGCTTTGGGAAATCTCGGTCCTCCCCGGCATCGGCCCCTCGGCAACAAAGATGGAAACGTAGTCCCCGCCCCGGCCCCTCCCCTGGACGGCGATCCACCACAGCATCAAGAGGACGGCGCAAATCAGCAGGGCGGTCACGACGATCCAGAGCCAGGAGTCCTTTTGCCCCGGCAAGGTGGTGTCGACGAGCAAGCGATCGAACCAGGCACCCACGTCGGTCGCGCCACGGCGCCAGACCGCAGCATATCCCGGCACACCGGAAACCAACAGCATGTTAACCCCACCCGCAAGCAGCACGAAGCCGAGCACGGACAGGATGATGCGATTCAGGAGCCTCGGGGTCTGGTTCATTGGCCGACCACCCCTCGTTCAGCAACCCTGACGCGTATCCGGGGTGGCGGTTCCACCAGGTTCACGCGCAATTCCTCCTCCAAGCCGGCGGCGATGGTTGCCGGGTCCACCGGCGTTCCCGAGGTTGGACTCAATTGCACCTCGACCCGCTCACGGTTCACGGTGACCAGCGCTTGTCCCGGCCCGACTCCCGCTTCGGAGCGTGCACGGCGGGCCAAGACGGCGGCCAACACCTGGTCGTCAACGATGAGGATCGCGTCTTCGCATCCCAGCCCGTGCCGTGCGCGTCTTCCGCGGCGCAATCCGTGAATCAACAACACCAGGCCCAAGACGCACGCACCCAGTCCGATCGAGCCCACCGCGGCGGGCTCGAGATTGCCGGGCAGGGTGGAGATCCACTGCCACCAGGTGCCCGGGGCCGCCACCAGGGCTTCTTGTCCCAGAGCCTTGAGCGCAGCCTCGAAGAGCGCGTATACACAGACCAGGATGACAAGCATGGCCGCCGTGATGGCAGCAGGGGAACGGCCGCTGGTCAACTCGCGCTCCCGGATCCGCGAGTCCTGCCCCCGCATCAGCGTTTCCTTCCCACGGCGGGGTCCACGACCCCGGTGATCCGCACGTCCACCCGGCTCACCAAGGAACCGGTAAGCGCGGAAAAGCGGGCTCCGATCCATGCTCGTCGGACACCCACCAGCTCCAGGACGGTTTGCCGGGAGGCGCTGAGGGAATCCTCCAGCGGCAACGGCAATGGCACCTGGATGCTCAAGGCAAGATACCCGGAGTCATCGCGCAAAAACGCGCGCACCAGGCCCGGCGCCACACCAAAAGCCTCCGCCGCGACGGCACGTGCGGTGTTGGCCAAGGCCTGGGCATTGACCCGGGTATAACCGGCGCGCGCGGGCTCCCCGGGTTCCCGCACCGTGGAAGCAAGCGTCTGGCTCATGAGGAGGATCGTCGTCCGGTCAAGGCATCAAGGACGGCACGCATGTCGATGCGTCCGCCAGCGACCCGGGCGATCAGTGCACCGATTGCCATGAAGAGGGCCATCAGCAGGAAGCCGCCGATTCCGTGGGACAGGGCTGCCCACGCCAAGATGGCGCCCAGGAGCGCACCAATGAATGTGGGCTTCATGCTGACCCTTCCGCCGCTGCATCGCGTGATTTCCCGGATCCGGTAGCGGAAACAGGAATGAACACATCCCCTATTTCTATATTGACTTCAATGACTTCGAATTCTGTAAGATCTTGCACTGCAGTGAAAACGGCTTCCCGCACCGAAGCGGCCAAGTCGTGGAGACGAACTCCGTAGGTCGCGGTGAGCACCAAGTTGATTGCGACCTGCCGGGTCCCCACCTGGACACTGACCCCGTGCGCCGGGTCCGGGGATGATCCCACCGCACCGCGCAGGGCCCCGAGTGCGCGGGATGTTCCGAGCCCCAGGGAATGAACCCCTGGAATTGCGCGGGCCGCGGCCGCTGCGACCTTGGCCACGGCAAGGTCCGTGATCCGTGTGGTCCCGCCAGCTTCCGCTTCGGCCACTTTGTGCACCGATAGTTCATGATCCATTGACCCGGTCCTTTCCGCACACGCCACGTGTAACTCGGCGCACGCCCCCAGCCTACAACCGATTCCGATGGATGCCGCAAGAACCGGCAGGTGGGCAGGGGGTCAGCGACTCCCCTGCCCACCCCGCCATGACGACGCGGCCACGATGACGGAGCAGGTTCAGGGGTCGAGGCGTCTTCCAAAAACATCTAAGGAATGAGACACCGGAACCAGACACACTTTTTGTCCTATAAGCCCAGCTTTGCGGGAGTCTTATTTGTTAAAGCAAAAACCCCCTTGGTAACAAGGGGGTTTTGGATGGTGGCTCCGACCGGCGTCGATCCGGTGACCTTTCGATTTTCAGTCGAACGCTCTACCAACTGAGCTACAGAGCCTGGCATCATCAGGCTAGATGATCACCCGATCTCCCGGCGAACCGGAAAACCAAAGCGACCCTGACGGGACTTGAACCCGCGACCTCCGCCGTGACAGGGCGGCGCGCT
>JAUNVO010000259.1 GCA_030540695.1 Micrococcaceae bacterium
GGGAGCCGGAGGTTCCTGGCTCCGGCGAGCGCGCTGCCACCGGGTATGTGCGGGTCAAACCGCGCAAAGATGGAAACTATGCGGTCGTTCGCTACCCGCTGCGCTTGGAGAGACAAAAGCACCGCATCCCTGGGCGAAAACTGGCGTAACGTGCGCGGAAGGAGAAACCTGGCATACGCGGATCCCGCAAATGGCGTCCCCACGGCCACCATCCCCAGCACCCGGGGAGCCAGAGGCTCAGTGGCGCCGCCAGTCTCGGGCAGCAAAGCGTCGAGCATGGCATGCTTTCCAATCAGTCCGCCCTTGCTGTGTGCGACAAGCACGCATTCCCCGATCCCGTGCTCCCGGCGCAGTTCCTCCAAACGGGTCCGCACAAGCCGTGCCGACTGGGGGACGGGACGTTTGTTCAGGCCCAGCGCGGGAACCGTATACACGCGGTATCCGCCGTCGGCAAGGCGTTGGGCCGCGGGTTCCAAAAACAGCCAGGTTTCATAGACACCTGGCAGCAAGACGATGGCCGGACGTGTCGGCTCCCCCGCCTCATAGCCCCGTGGCGGACGACGACGGAACAATGAGACCACTTGTCGCCATCCGGCATACAGATAATCGAGCGCCCACCACCAGGGCCGCGCAAGTTGCTCCATCCGTTGCCCGGGGCCGGCAGGGTCCTCGACGCCCATTTACCGACCGGCCACCTGGGCTGCGATGCAGGTTGGGCTGTCAATGGCCAGGGAACCAAGGAACTTGCTGGGCAACCCGTCCTGGCGGTCCATCCCCAGGACCTCGATGGTGTTGGAAAGCTGGTTGGCCACCAAAAGGGAGTTCCCGACCTGGAGGTGGTGCCGCGGCCACTCCCCCAGGCAAGGGGCGCTGCCCAACACCACCGGCCTTCCTGCGTTCAGCCCAAGCACCACCATCACCCGGGCACCACGTACCCCGACGTAGAGCCTGTTGGTGTTCGGGTCCAAGGAGATCTCCGCGGGGAAATGCTCGCCGGCAAGGATCGCCTCGCCGAGTCCCGTGCGTGAGGCTTCCCGGTACGCACCCGTCGGATCGACACGGAGCGCTACAACTTCGGCGCTGTGCTCCGTGACCACATAGATCAGCCCCGAGGGGTGTTCCACCAGATGGCGCGGGCCATCCCCCTTGCGCAAGGCGATGTGTTGTCGGAGCCGCAATGTCCCTGCGTCCAGATCCCAGACACGCAGTGAATCGTGGCCCAGGTCCGTGGTGATGATCCGGCCCGAGCGCAACACGGTGCTTTGGTGTGAGTGCGAGGCGCGCACCTCATGCCCCGGAACGGCGAAGGGGTCCGTCGAGGCCGGGGCCACCGCCGGTTTGGCCAGTGAACCATCCGGATTCACGGGAAAGGCCAGCACTTGTCCGTCGCCGTAGCAGCTGGCAATGAGCGGCCCCGCGGTTCCGGCAACGGTGAGGTGGCACACGAGGTCTCCGGCGGGAACCGGCTTGCCCAGCGGCTCGAGGCGGTCGTGGTCGATGACCGCATAGGCTGCCACCTCACCCCTAGGTTCAAGTGCCGCGTACAGCACCGGGAGCTTCGGGTGGGTGGCGATCCACGATGGCGAATCCGCATGGTGGGCAAGCCCGAGGTCCCGCAGTACGCCGTTGCTGATTTCCACTGCCCGGATGCCTTGGCTGGCACCGCCACCGTCCGGCGAATATCCGCCGACCCAAAACTTCTTGTCCATGCATCCAATCCTGCCTCGACACCCGGCACCCATGGCGGTCGGTGCCGAAATGTTGCCCGATCGTGTCGTTACGGATCCTGGCCGGAAACACCTCCACGTGTCCGATCCGACATCCACACTATTTGCACTGACCAGTCAGTTCTATTTACAATGGGATGGTGCTTATCGCCGATAACCTGGCCATTGCCGGACGCCACCTGCCCCTGCTGGAACCAACAAGCCTCGCCGTCGCGCGCGGCGAGCTTCTGCTGGTCCAGGCCGAACCCCAGCCAACCCGCACGGCGCTGTCGCTGGGGCTCAGCGCGCGCATGCTTCCGACCCAGGGAACGGTGAGCTGGTCGGGAAACCCCGCGACCCGTTCGGTGCGACTGATCAGCGCACTGGTCGATTCCCCGGAAATCAACGAACCCGAGGCACATCTGAAGGTCCGCGACCTGGTGGCAGAGGACCTGGCGCTGCAGCCGGGACCGATCTGGCGCCGCAGCGGGATCAACTCCTGGATGAAGAAGCACCGCATGGAGGACCTGGCCAACGAATGGCTCGACGCCATCGAACCGATCCAACGCCTCACGCTGCTCACGCACCTTGCCCTTGAGGACCGTGACATCGAACTACTGGTCTTCGACTCCCCCGATCGCCACGGCATCGCCGAGGACCAATGGTTCCAGTACCTCGAATCAGTGGCCACCGGACGCCGCGCCCCCGCCGTGGTTGCCGTGGTCCAACGCATCCCGGAGGACTGGAATGGTTCCACCGCATACGCGGGCCAGGTGCAACAGAAGCTTGCCGCAGCCACTGCCCTTCCACCGCTGGGCGACCTCGCGGCAGGTCTCCAGGCGGCCGCGGAGACGCCTGTGGGGCCCCTGGAAACGGCGGTGGGGCCCACAGGCGAACCGGCCCCCCAGAAGCCCGGCAACGAGCAGAACGAGACCCCGCACACCGCGCAGCCCGTTGAAGCCGAGGAACCGGCTCCCGCCACCGGGCCCGAGGAATCCAGCACGGCCCCGAACGCACCGAAGGAACTTTCATGACCACGTTGCGACTCGCACTATCCGAACTCAAGCGCATGACCTCCGGGCGCCTGCCACGGCTGGCCATCATCGCTTTATGCATGGTCCCACTGCTCTACGGCTCCCTGTACCTCTATGCCAATTGGGATCCCTACGCCCATCTGAACAACGTCAAGGCGGCCATCGTCAACCTCGACGAAGGCTCGTCCAAGGACGGCAAGGAACTGCAGGTCGGCAACGACGTGACCCAGGAGCTGCTCGAAGACGGCACGTTCGGCTGGACGGTTCTCACCTCGGATGCCGAAGCCGACGCCGGAGTGGCCAGCGGCGACTACGCCTTCTCCATGACCATCCCCAAGGACTTCTCCAAGAACCTCGCCTCCCCGGGCGACTTCGAAAAGGCCAAACAGGCAATCCTGGAGATCACCACCAACGACGCCAACAACTACATGGTCGGCACCTTCGCCGACAAACTCGCTGGCCAGGTGCACAACACGGTGGCCAAGGAAGTCGGCACACAGACCGCCGACGCGCTGCTGAGCGGGTTCTCGGAGATCCACACCAACATGGCCAAGGCGGCCGACGGCGCCGGTGAATTGCATACCGGAACCGTAAAGCTCTCCGACGGCGTCACCACCCTGGGCGACGGAGTGAACACGCTCAAGGACGGCAGCACCAAGCTCAACACCGGCGCCGGGGACCTGAGCGCCGGCGCCGGGGACCTGCACCAGGGAACCGGCACCCTGGTGGATGGCCAGAAGAAGCTGGCCGCCGGCGCCGACCGGCTCGCCGGCGGTGCGGGCACGCTGGCAGGGGGCACCAAGGACCTCAGCTCGGGACTGGATCAGCTCAAATCCAAGACTTCCACCCTACCGGCGAAGACCAAGGCCCTGGACAGCGGTGCACAAAAGGCCGCCGACGCCTCCACGAAGCTCTCCGCGGGCGCCGCCAAGGTCGCCGCGGGCAACAAGGCGCTGGACGACAAGGTCAGCCAGGCTGCCGACACCCTCAGCGCATTGGAAAAGGATGCCGAAAAGCGCATCGATTCCGCCGCGGAAGCCCTGGACTCCCGGCTCGATGCCCTGGTCAAGGCCGAGATCCTCACCCCCTCCGAAGCGGACGCCATCCGCAAGGACGTCAAGGACGCGGCCGCTTCCTCCGGCGTGGCTTCACAGGTCAAGGAGACCAAGGCACAGCTGGCCACCGCGCAGTCACAGATTTCCGCGCTCGCCGACGGATCAGCCCAGGTGGCGGACGGTGCCAAGGAGCTTTCCGGCGGCCTCTCGACGCTTTCGGAGGGAACGCACCAGCTT
>JAUNVO010000260.1 GCA_030540695.1 Micrococcaceae bacterium
GCCGGAACCGGTCAAAGCCCCAACGCATGAGTGACCTGAACACGGACCTGCTGGCCCGCGACGAAGGCCTGCTCTGGCACCCCTACGCGTCGCTGGACGCCGGGGCGCACTATGCGGTGACGGCCGCGAAGGGCACCACGCTGACACTAGTTGACGCCCACGGCAGCCACGAGGTCATCGACGGAATGGGATCCTGGTGGTCAATGGTCCATGGCTATCGCCACCCGGCCCTCGATGCTGCCGCCCACGCACAAATCGACACCTTTAGCCACGTCATGTTCGGCGGCCTCACCCACGCACCGGCCATTGAGCTGGCCGAGCGCTTGGTGGCCATGGCCCCTGGGGAACTGGTGCACGTATTTTTGGCAGATTCGGGATCCATCAGCGTTGAAGTGGCGCTCAAACTTGCCCTGCAGTACCAGGATGCCCGCGGCAAAAGCACCGGGCAGCGATTCCTGGCGCTGCGAGGCGGCTACCACGGGGACACCTTTGCCACGATGAGCGTGTGTGATCCCGTGGATGGGATTCACGCGGCCTTCGCGCCGCTGGGACGTGAACAGGTATTTTTGCCCCGTCCGCCAAGCGCCCGACGCACCGAGGACGGAACCTGGGAATACGACGAAGCGCTGCTGGCCGACTGGGAAACCGAATCCCGGGGCCTCGCGGCGGAGCACGCAACTGAACTGGCCGGCATCATCTGTGAACCGGTCCTGCAGGGAGCCGGTGGGATGTTCATCTACCCGCCCCGGGCCCTGCAGATCCTGCGCGAGATCGCGGACGAGCATTCCCTGCTGCTGATCTTCGATGAAATTGCCACTGGGTTCGGCCGCACCGGTGAACTCTTTGCCGGCGAATGGGCGAACGTTGTCCCCGACATCATGTGCGTGGGCAAGGCCTTGACCGGTGGCTATCTCTCGCTGGCGGCCATGCTGTGCACCCCGGCGGTGGCCCAGACGCTGCGCACCGGTTCCTCCGGAATCGGCAACGCACTGCTGCACGGGCCCACATTCATGGGAAACCCGTTGGCCTGTGCCGTGGCCTGCGCTTCCCTTGACCTGCTCACCGGTCCCGGCGACCCACGATCCCCCCAGGCGCCCTGGCGTGAACAGGTCGCAAAACTGGAGAAGGGCCTGCGCGATTCGCTCATGCCTGCTGCGGATCTCACGACGGTGAAAGACGTCCGGGTGCTCGGCGGGGTAGGCGTGATCGAACTGCATGAGCCCGTGAAAGTTCAGGAACTGACCCATGCGGCCGTGGCCCGCGGGGTGTGGGTCCGCCCCTTCCGCAACCTGGTCTACGTCATGCCGCCCTATATCTGCACTCAAGAGGAGCTGCGCACCCTGGGATCCGCGCTCACCGGAGCCATCGCGGAGATCCACGGTGCCTGATGCCTGGACCTCTTGGCTGGAATCCCGGGCCCGGGTGCGCCAGGTCCGAGGGTTCCAGCGCACCGATACCTCCCGAGGGTTGCTGCTGGACCTTGCCTCCAATGACTACTTGGGGTTGAGTCGGCACCCCGAGGTCCAACAAGCGGCAACCGAGGCGGTAAGCACCTACGGTGCCGGAGCGACAGCCAGCCGCGTGGCCACCGGGACCCTTGGAATCCATCAAGAACTGGAACAGGCGCTGAGCACCTACACCGGTCGCGAGAAGGCCCTGGTGTTTTCCAGCGGATACACGGCGAACCTCGGCGTGCTCCAGGCGCTCGGAGGTCCCGGAAGCCTGTTCATCCTCGACGCCCACGCCCACGCCAGCCTGATTGACGGTGCCAGGCTCTCCGGAGCGCAGGTCCAAACGGCCGCACACAATGACCTCGCAGATATCCAACGGCTGCTGCGCACCAACTCCCAAGCGCAGACACCCCGGCCACGGGTCGCGGTGGTGGTTGAGTCCATCTACTCGTTGCTCGGCGATGCTGCCCCGCTGGCCCGGATCGCGGAACTCTGCGCCGAGTACAACGCCCTGCTGGTGATTGACGAGGCCCATTCGCTGGCCGCCACCGAACACGGCTCCGCCGTGTGCGCCGCCGGGTTGTCCAGCGCCGCCCACGTGCTGGTCACGGCAACGCTGTCCAAGGCCTTGGGCGCCCAGGGCGGGGCCGTGCTTTTCGGCGGCCCGAACGCCGGCGCATTGCGTGAGCATCTGGTCAACACCTCACGCACTTTCCTCTTTGACACCGCGCTGGCGCCGGCATCGGCAGGGGCTGCGTTGAAGGCGCTGGAACTGGCGACACCGGACCGGTTGGACAACCTGGCCCGGAACACGGACCTTGTTTCCGAGACGCTAGCCCGAAATTCCGCCCTCCGCGGTCTCATCGAACGTGGCGCCGGGGCGGTGCACTCGGTGAGAATGCCCAGTGCCGATGCCGCCATGCGGGTCACCGCCGCACTGCGGGAAAAGGGGATTGCCGTCGCCTGCTTCCGACCGCCCAGCGTCCCCGATGGAATCTCCCGCATCAGGATCACCGCCCACGCACACCACCAACCAGAAGAGCTGGTCACAGCCTTGCAGACCGTAGCCAGGACCATCACCGAGGAACCAGTATGAGCTGCCCCTTCAGTACCGCCCCCACTCTGGATCGACTGGAGGCGCCCCTGGCGATCCCCTTGGAAAAGGCCTACCCGGCAGTCATCAACCAGCGTTACCGCAGCATCGAAGACCCCAAGGTGGTGCGGGAAATCCTGCGCAGGGCCGAGGACTTCAGCCCGGCCAACGCACTGAGCACCGCGATCGACCTGACGCCGGCCGCGCTGCGCATCCTGGCCTCCGTGAAGTTTGCCTTGCCGCCGGTCCTGGCCAGCGCTTCGGGCCCGGCACACCGCACGGTGCGCCGGATCGTCACCGGGTTCTTCACCCCGGCGAAAGTTGCTGCCCAAGACGGATTCATCAGGGCGCGGGTCAAGGAGATATGTGGGACATTGCAGCATGAGTACCGCCGGGGTGCGGGAGTGGATCTGGCTGCCGGACTGGCGGCGGTGCTTCCCCCGGAAATCATGCACCGACTCACCGGAATTCCGGTACCGGAACCTTCCTTGCTCAAACGCTGGAGCCAAGACTCGCTGGAGCTCTTTTGGGGATGGCCCACCGAGGAGCGCCAACTCGAACTGGCAACAAGCGCCGCGGAATTCTATGCATGGCTCCGGGACAGCGTCGAGCAGGGGATCGGACGTGATGACGGGAACCTCTACGCGGCGCTGCACAACGCCGGGGTGGAGTCGGGCCGGATCCGCTCCCTGGGATACTTCCTGGCCATTGCCGGGCAGGAAACAACCTCCATGCTGATCCAGACGACACTCTTCCACGCTTTGGACCAAGGCTTGTGGCCCGCTTGTGCCGATCCCGAGACCGGCCAGGAAAGGGCAAAGGAAATCGTCAGCGAGGTTTTGGCGGGTGCCTCTTCGGTTCCCACCTGGCGGCGCATCGCCACGGCCGATATGGACGTTGGCGGTGAGAGCTTCATGAAAGGTGAGCAGCTGGTGCTGCGCCTCTCCGGTGGCGCACTGGGAGAAGCGGGTGATGACTCGTTGGCCTTCGGCTTCGGGATTCACCGTTGCCTGGGAGCGGGGTTGGCAAGACTGGAAACGGAACTGGTGCTCTTCGAGGCTGCCCGCGCCTTGCCCGAGATTGAATTGCAGCCGGGGCAACGCGACTGGATACACCTGCTGTCCTTCCAAGCACCCACCACGGTTCCGACGCATGTCCGCGCGGGGGCCCAAACGGCAGATGCAGCAAGCACCAAGAAAAGGAATGCATCGTGATCTACGTTGTCACCGGGACAGACACCGATGTGGGCAAGACCGTGGTCACCGCAGCGTTGACCGCACAAGCCCTGGAGCGCGGTGATCGCGTGGCCGTTTACAAGCCCACGCAAACGGGGGTGCTGCCCGGTGAGTCCGGGGACGTGCAAGACATTGGCCGCTGGCTGGGTAACCCAAAGGAACTCACGCTGGCCGAGGGAATCCGCTTGCGCGAACCGATGGCCCCGGTGGATGCCGCCCTGGAACAAGGCGGGAG
>JAUNVO010000261.1:0-2549 GCA_030540695.1 Micrococcaceae bacterium
CCGGCGAGTTCCTCCAAGGCGGCCTCGCCCGTCAGATCCCGCACGAGCAACGGCAGTTCGGTCAGGGGAATCGGTCCCAGGTGCTGGTGGAGTTCTTGCAGACAGTCGTCTTCGCGATCCCGGCGTTCGGCGAGGAATGCGCCGGCATCCGCGGGGGATCGGCGATTGACGACAAGGGCCGCGACATCGATTCCCAAACTATGCAACGCCTCGAGGATGTCCAAGGATTCGGCCACCGGCATTTTTTCAGCGATGGTCACGACCACGAAGCCGGTCATCATTCCATCGGTGATGGTCTCGCGCATGCGCGCGAAACGGTCGCGGCGGGCGATCAACGTGCGCCTGAGCTCCGAGTCCGCCTCGGCCTCCGGGTCATTGCCGCCGACCAGCCCGCGTGCTGCAGCAGCGAACCGCTCCGACCTCGAGCGGCTGGCGAGCAGCGATTCGGTCCACCCGGACAGTTTCTCCGGCAGGGCGAGCAAGTGCAGGGTGTGCCCGGACGGTGCGGTGTCGAATAGCACCAGGTCGTAGGCGTCGAGGCTGTGGTCGATGAGCTCGGCGATCCGTTCCAGGACGGCAGACTCGTGGCTGCCCGGTGCCGTCTTGGCGAGTTCGAGATGCTGGTTTGCCGAGCGGTGCAGCCGCTCCGGAAGAAGCTTCATCATCGTGGCGGCGACGGCGGTGAAATGACGATCAATCGTGGCCTGCGGGTCTATTTCCACGGCATCAACGTAACCGGTGGCCGCCGTGAAAACGCGAGTGGCTGCATCCGACAGTCCGGTGTCCCAGATGTGCCCCAGGTTGTGCGCCGGATCCGTTGAGACGAGCAGGACCCGTCCGCCGTTTCGGGCGCGGGCCAGGGACAGGGCCGAGGCCACGGAGGTCTTGCCCACTCCGCCCTTGCCTCCGACGAAGAGCACTTTCCGTTCCCCGGCGAGTGTTAGCAGCATCCGATATGGTCCAATGGTGAGCGGGGGATCCCGATGCGGCGATGCCAGGCATGGAAGTCCTCCCAGAGGGCGGGCATGAGTTCGGCGGTATAGTAAGCGGCCGGGTCCGGCACCCCGAGCGCCTCGCCCAGCACCGCAATCATGAACAAGTCATCCTCGTCCTGCTGCTCGCGCTTGAACATCTGGCGGTACGGTCCCACATAGAACTCGTGCAGGCCCCGGGTGAAAGCCGACCAGCGCCGGGAGATTGCCTCCCGGCGCCGCTCAGGCAGTGATGGTTCCATCCAGTTACGCGTCTTCCCTGGCACTGGATAGTTCGTTGTCGGCGTCCTCGGCCTCGGGTTCCATGGTCCTGGCCTTGCGCATGGCCGTGACCGCTTCGATCGCGACCCACACGCTGGCCACGATGATGATGGCATCGAGTGCGAAGAGCATCCAGTCCGGATCGCTCGGGTTCATGAAGCTGCCAAGCTGCGCGATGGCCGCCCAGAACGCCATCACGAAGATGATCACCAGCGGAACCATGGCAGCGATGGGGTTGCGTCCCTTGCGGATCAAGATGACCGCGATGATCGACAGGCTCAACGATGCCATCAGCTGGTTGGTGGTTCCGAACAGCGGCCAGATGCGCAGGCCGCCCTCGCCACCCAGCCCCTGCGAGAAGGTCAGGCCCAGGCCAAGGATCACGACAATGATCGTTGCGGTGTACTTGCCGATCTTGACCTTGAATGCCTCGCCGGCTTCCTGGACGACAAAGCGCAGCAGACGCATTCCGGTGTCCATGGTGGTGGCCGCAAAGAGCACGGCCATGGTTGCCAGCACCGTGGCGCTGAGCGAGGCCGGCAGGCCGATACCGTTTTGCATCAGGTTCGCGCCGCCTTCGACAAAGGCGTTGACCCCGGCTGCGCCGAAGGAGCTGTAGATCTCGTTCCATTCGGCAACCGACTTGAATCCGCCGATAACCGCGAGAATGGTGCCCAACGAGAGCAACCCTTCCCCTACGGCACCGAAGTAGCCCACGAAGCGGGCATCCGTTTCCTTGTCGAGCTGCTTCGAGGTGGTGCCCGAGGCAACCATGCCGTGGAAACCGGAGATGGCGCCGCAGGCAATGGTCACGAACAGCAGCGGGATCATGCTCGGCGTGCCGTCGGGCACGTTCATGTTGATGGCCGGTGCGACGATGTTCGGTGGTGTCGCGGAGAAGAGCGTTGCAAGCAAGACGGACCCGAAGAGCAGGATCAGGCCGACAAACAGCTGGACGCCATTGATGTAGTCACGCGGCTGCAGCAGGACCCAGACCGGAAGAAGCGAGGCAATCGCCCCGTAGACGAATAGCGCGACGATCCAGAAGGTGGCCGGTGTCATTCCGAGTGTCGATTCGGGCAGGACCACCGGGATCTTGTCGCCAACCACGATGAGTGCATAGAGCACGATGACGCCGACGATGGTGACCGGCAGCAAGTTCCAGCGCAGGCGGTAGACGGCAACCCCCACCAGCAGGGCCACGACGATCGCGCCCCACACCGGGATGACGGCACCCGGGGTGCTGATGAGCAGGTTCTTGATGACCACGGCGAAGGCCGCGATGACCATGAGCAG
>JAUNVO010000261.1:2649-3994 GCA_030540695.1 Micrococcaceae bacterium
ACCGAGGTGAAGTGGTGGCCCCACAGGATGAACTTGTTCGTGGGCACGAAGTCCACGCCGTCCTTGAGCTCGTGCGCGGGAGTCACGAAATTTTCGTTAAGTTTATAGACCCTGCGCGCGAGGTACTTCGAATAAAACAGATAGCCGGCCGCCATGACGGCCAAGCCGATGATCATGAGAATCAGGGAACCCATGAGGCTCTCCCCCTCCTTGTTGGGTCGCCGCGGACGGCTGTCTCTGAAAGCAGCCCGGCTGTGTCCGCTGGTGCGAGTGAAGCGACACAGGTTTGCGATGGTGACCAGAGTGATCTCGGTCATAGATGTCATCAAGTTATCAGGTCACGGAGAAATTCACTCCAAAGGTTACAAGCACATCCGACAGGAAACAGGGGATGTGGGCGGATCCCTCCCACCTACTGTTTTCCGTCCCGGACGGCATCCGTTGCGATCCAGCGAGGGGTGCGGAATGTCGTCGTGTATCGAGGGTCTTTGGCTTGCCGATCCGGTTTGGCCGCGCAGTTGCCTCCGGTCGGCGACACGGTTCTCGTGCAGGTTCGGTGAACCCAGGAAACCGGCCCGGATCCGACATTGCGGAGCATGGCATGGATCCCCGCCAGGGCGCGGTGGTGGCGGGTCAAGGATGAACGCTGCGGTGATTTGAGGCTGGCAGCAGGACGGGGGAGAATGGCCCTAATGAGCAAACAAAAACTTGAGATCAATTGGATCCCTGCGGCCGGGTCTGCATTGGGGGCGGTGACCTCCGCGGTCGTGCTGTCCACGCTGGGTGTCGGCGGCACGCTGATCGGTGCCGCACTGGGTAGTTTGACGATCACCGTTGGTGGTTCGATCTACGCCCAATCAATGCAACGCACCAAGACACATGTCGGTGAACGGTTTGGCACGGCACGCAAGGCCGGAGCACCCAACCAGACGCCCAAGGAACCCGTGCCCAGCGAGGCAAACCCTGTCGGCAGGGTCAATGCATCGCGCGTCGGCACGCTTCTGGTCGATCCGGTAGAACCACCGAAAACGGATCAACGCCCGATTTTGCGCGGACTTCCGTGGAAACGGATCATCGGTGTCACCGCGGCATTGTTCGCCGTGGTGATGGCCCTGATCCTGATGTTCGAGTTGACGACCGGGCGGGCAGTATCCTCCTTTACCGGAGGCACCAGCGGAACGGGCGGGACATCGATCCCGGGCGTCAGCCTTTCCCCCAGTGACACGGAAGACTCCGTCATCGACGATTCCGATACCATCGACCCGAAGCAGGATGATCCGAAGCAGGATATGGCCCCGGAGCAGAAACAGCCATCGAAACAAGAACCAATGCCCCAGCAGAGCAA
>JAUNVO010000262.1 GCA_030540695.1 Micrococcaceae bacterium
CCGCCCAGCGTGGTGATCCAGCGGGGAACGACCTGCCCATCGACAACCCATGGCTTCTGGCGGATCGTGCCGAAGGCCACGATCGCCACTTCGCCGGGATTGATGATCGGGGTACCTGTGTCGATCCCCAGTACGCCGATATTGGTGATCGTCAGGGTGCCGCCATTCATGTCCGCCGGGGCGGTCTTTCCCGCACGCGCGGTGGCTGCGAGCTCGTTGAGTTCGATGGCCAGTTCGCGCATCGAGAGGTCCTGGGCGTTCTTCAGGTTCGGGACGATCAGTCCGCGCGGGGTCGCAGCGGCAATGCCCAGGTTCATGAAGTGCTTGACCTGGATCTCTGCGCCATTTTCGGTTTCCACCCAGGAGGCGTTCACCGAAGGGTTTCGTGCCGCGGCCCAGATGACGGCCTTTGCCAGCACCAGCAGCGGCGAAACGCGGATGCCCTCGAAATCCCGGCTCTTCTTGAGCCGGGCGACGTATTCCATGGTCCGGGAGGCATCGACGTCGACGAAGATCGATACGTGGGGGGCGCTGAAGGCCGAATCGACCATGGCCTTTGCCGTGGCCTTGCGGATCCCGCGCACCGGGGTGCGCACGATCCGATCGTCTTTCTCCATGCCCTTGGACGACCAGAACATCGGGGCCGCATCGCGTTCGGCCTCGCGCTGGGCGTTGTAGGAGAGCACATCGTCGCGGGTGATTTCGCCCTGGCCGCCGGTACCGGTGACTTCGGTGAGGTCGACCCCGAGTTCCTTGGCGACCTTGCGCACCGGCGGCTTGGCCAACACGCGGTCCATGAAGGCGGCCACCGCGGGCTTCGCCGCGGCGGTCAACCTGGTGGAAGCCTGGCCGATCCCTGCCGCCCGGCGGGAAATGGTGTCCGCCAATGCCGCGGGAACCGCCTGGGCCGGCTGGGCGGCGGCCGAACGCTCGGACTTGGCCGGGGCCGGCCGGCTGGTGCGGGCGCGGCGCTTCACCGCGTCGGCCTTGGGTCCGGACCCGACCAGCGGGCCGGGCTGCTCGTTGGCCACCGGGGTGTCGGTTTCCGCGATCTCGGCGATCTCCGGGACGTTGGTCATCGGGGCCGGGCCTGAGCCTTCCTCGTCCACGGAGAACAGTGGTGCACCCACGGCCAGGGTCTCGCCCTCCGCACCGTGCAGCTCCTTGACCACTCCCGCGTAGGGGCTGGGCAGCTCAACGAGCGACTTAGCCGTCTCGATCTCGACGAAGACCTGGTTGACGCTCACGGTGTCACCCGGCTTGACTTTCCAACTGACGATTTCGGCCTCGGTGAGGCCTTCGCCGACATCGGGAAGATTGAAGGTGCTCATCGTCTTCACTCCTTGTGAGAAACTATGCTGCTGCGTAGGCGGTGGCGCTGGTGGACACCCGCGGGTTAGTAGGCGAAGGACCGATCGAGTGCTTCGAGGACCTTGTCGATATCCGGCAGATACTGTTCCTCGACCTTGGCCACCGGATACGGCATATGGAAGCCGCCGACGCGGATGACCGGGGCCTCCAGGGACAGGAAGGCCCGCTCGGAAATGCGGGCGGCGATTTCCCCGCCAATGCCGCCGAAGGTCGGTGCCTCGTGGGTGACGATCAACCGTCCGGTCTTTTCCACCGACTCGGTGATGGTGTCGAAGTCAATCGGGGACACCGAGCGCAGGTCGATGACCTCCACCGAGCGCCCGTCCTCGCGTGCGGCTTCCGCCGCGGCAAGCGCGACCGGCACCAGCGGGCCGTAGGTGACGATGGTGGCGTCCTCGCCGGGCCTGATGACCTGGGCGGTGAAGGCGTCGGCTGCCGGGTTCTCGGTGTCGACTTCACCCTTGAGCCAGTATCGGCGCTTGGGCTCGAAGAAGATCACCGGGTCCTGGCAGTCCGCCGCCTGCTGGATCATCCAGTAGGCATCGTGGGCGTTGGACGGGGCCATGATGCGCAACCCCGCGGTGTGTGCGAACAATGCCTCGGGTGACTCGGAGTGGTGCTCGATGGAACCGATGCCCCCGCCGTAAGGGATGCGGATGACCACGGGGGCGCCGAAGCGTCCCTCGGAGCGGGCGCGCATCTTGGCCAGTTGGGTGGTGATTTGGTTGAAGGCAGGGAAGACGAAGCCGTCGAACTGGATCTCGGCGATCGGGCTGTAGCCGCGGATGGCCATCCCGATGCAGGAGCCGACGATTCCGGCTTCGCCCAGCGGGGAGTCAACGACCCTATCGGGGCCGTAGGTGTCGATCAGCCCGTCGGTCACCCGGTAGACGCCTCCGAGCCGGCCGATGTCCTCGCCGATGAGCAGGGACTTGGGGTTGTTGGCCAGGACCTTGTCGAGTCCGGCGGTGATGGCCTTGGCCAGCGTCATCGTGGTGGTGCTCATCGGGTGGCCTCTTCCTGGGTGGCGTCGGCGAATCCGGCTTCGTACTCCAGGTGCCACTTGAGCTCTTCCTGGATCAGCGGATGAGCCTCGGCATAGACGTTGGCGAAGGACTGGGCGAGCTCGGGTTCCGGGAAGGCCATGGCTTCCTCGCGCACCCGGGTTGCCATGTCGTTTCCGTCGATGACGACCTGTTCGAAGAACGCGTCGTCGGCGAGGTTGTTCTCGCGCAGGTGCTTTTCCAACCGGGTCAGCGGGTCCCTGCCGACCCATGACTCCTCTTCGGCACCCAGACGGTACTTGGTCGGGTCATCGGCCGTTGTGTGTGCGCTCATCCGGTAGGTGACCGCCTCGATGAGCACCGGGCCCTCTCCGCGCCGGGCACGCTCAAGCGCCCAACGGGTCACTGCCAGCACCGCGATCACGTCGTTGCCGTCCACGCGGATCCCGGGGAAACCGTAGCCGGCCGCACGTTCAGCCAGCGGCACCTTGGATTGCACGTGGAAGGGCACGGAGATCGCCCACTGGTTGTTCTGGCAGAAGAAGACCACCGGGGCATTGAAGCTGGCGGCGAAGACCATTGATTCGTGGACCTCGCCCTCGGTGGAGGAGCCGTCACCG
Source organism: Micrococcaceae bacterium (assembly GCA_030540695.1). Lineage (GTDB taxonomy): Bacteria > Actinomycetota > Actinomycetes > Actinomycetales > Micrococcaceae > Paeniglutamicibacter. Next base: position 2,996 of record JAUNVO010000262.1, read on the forward strand.
AAGTATGCGACAACGGCTTCACCTTCCTTGTCCAAGCGGTCGGCGTCCCAGCCGGCCTGGTCACGCTGCACGGCCATGGCGTACCCAGTCGCGTGAGGCATCTGTGCCGCCAGCACCATGGTGTACATGTGGAAGTTGTTTTCCCGCGGATCCCATCCGCCGTTGGAGATACCTCGGAAGATCCGCAACATCTGGGGGAAATCCACGTTGCGGGTCAACGCGACGCCGTGTTCACGGTAGGTGGGGAAGATGTAGTCATTGGGTCGGGTGGCCCGACCCGAACCGATCTGCGCCGCTTCCTGACCGCGCAGCGGAACCCATAGGGCCAACTGGCCCTGGCGTTGAAGCGCGGTCGCCTCTTGGTCAAAGCGACGGGTCAATGCCATGTCGTGGAAGAACCCGCGCAGCATATCCGCGTCGACGTCCTGGACGTAGCTGTCGTACTCGGCATGCGAGCGACGCTCCCCTTCGGGGGTGAGTAGCTGAATCAACGCTTGCTCCGAGGGCTCGTGCACGGTGTTGGTCATACCGAGGGGCGTCCTTACATACATGAAATATGCCTTATGCGGAATGCGTTCCCCATAAGGCATATAGCGGGATTGTCCGTTCAAGCCTAGCGGTGGGTTGTCGCAAAACGCGACTCATCCACCCCTAGGAAAGCAATGAACCCTTTGGATAGTTCCGACAAAGCTCGAGGAACCGGGTATTGGCTTCCACCTCGCCAATGGTCACACGGATTCCTTCATTGCCGAACGCGCGCAATGCCAAGGCCTGTTCCGAGGCCAGCTCGGCGAATTCGGCGGTGTTTTCCCCCAAGGGAAGCCAGACGAAGTTGCCGTCGGAGACCGGAATGTTCCATCCCAGGCCCTTCAGCCCGTTCACCACGCGGGTCCGTTCATCGACGATCCTTTGTACCCTTTCCACAACCTTGTCATAGTGGGCCAGCGAGGCGACGGC
>JAUNVO010000263.1 GCA_030540695.1 Micrococcaceae bacterium
CCCTGTCCGCCGCCACCGCAGATCCCGACGGCGCCGAGTGAGCCGGAGCCGAGTTCGGCCAGCTGGCGTGCCAGCGTGCCGACGATCCGCGCTCCCGAGGCACCGATCGGGTGACCCAGGGCGATGGCTCCGCCCTTGGTGTTCACGATGTCGGTGTCGATGCCGAGCTTGGCCACCGAGCGCACGCCGACGGCGGCAAATGCCTCGTTGATCTCCACGGCCTTCAACTCGCTCGGCTCAATGCCGGTGCCTTCAAGGGCGGCGAGGATCGCGTTGGCCGGCTGCTCGTGCAGCAGCACGTCCGGACCGGCAACGAAGCCGTGGGAAACGATCTCGGCCAACGGCTTGATGCCCAGGCGCTCCGCCGCGGCCTGGCTGACCAGCACCAGGGCGGCGGCGCCGTCGGTGATCTGCGAGGAGTTCCCCGCGGTGATCGTGCCTTCCTTGCTGAAGGCCGGGCGCAGCTTGCCCAGGGTGTCCACCGTGGTATCGGCCCGGATGCCGTCATCGGTGGAGATCACGGTCTCGCCCTTGCGGGTGGTGATCGTGTAGGGGGCGATCTCCCCGGCGTGGAAGTCGGCCGCGGCGGCCGCCAGCTGGTGCGAGCGGGCGGAGAACTCGTCCTGCACGGCGCGACTGAGGCCAAAGGACGTGTTTCCGTCTTCCGTGGAGGAACCCATGGAGCGGGCCTCGAACGCATCGGTGAGCCCGTCGTGTTCCAGGGTGTCGAGCATTTCAATGGCACCGTACTTGGTGCCGGCCCGCGCGCGCTGCACGTGGGGTGCCAGCGACATGGACTCCTGGCCGATGGCCACCACGACGTCGGCCTCGCCGGAGGCGATCAGCCGTTCGGCGGCCACCACGGCCTCGGTGCCCGAGAGGCAGACGGCGTTCAGCGTCATGGCCGGGACATTGAATCCGATGCCGGCGCCGACCGCGGACTGGCGTGCGGGGTTCTGTCCGGCACCGCCCTGGAGCACCTGTCCGGCAAAGACGCGCTGGACCGTATCGGCCCCGATCCCGGCGCGCTGGAGCGCGGCGGCCGCGGCGTGGGCACCCAGTGCCGTGGCGGAAACGGTGGACAGGGCCCCATTGAAGCGTGCGAACGGGGTCCGGGCGTACCCGGCAATCAATGCGCTCATGCTGTTTTTACTTCCTCAAGCTCGGTCAGGTCGGTGGTGAATGGTGCGCCGGTGGCCTCGATGAGGGACTCGGCGGTGATGCCCGGGGCCATGGCCCGCAGCACCAGTGCCGAATCAACCACGTCGAAGACCGCACGGTCGGTAATGATCCTATCGACCACACCCACCCCGGTCAGCGGCAGGTTGCAGGTTTCGACGATCTTCGGCGTGCCGTCCTTGGCGACGTGGTCGGTGATCACGATGACGCGCGGGGTGCCGGCGACCAGGTCCATGGCTCCGCCCATGCCCTTGACGAGCTTGCCCGGGATGGTCCAGTTGGCCAGGTCCCCGTTGGCGGCGACCTGCAGCGCACCAAGGATCGCGGTGGCCACGTGGCCACCGCGGATCATCCCGAACGAGGTCGCCGAATCGAAGAAGCTTCCCCCGGGCAGCAGCGTGACGGTCTGCTTGCCGGCATTGATCAGATCGGCGTCCTCTTCCCCCTCGTAGGGGAAGGGGCCCATGCCCAGCAGCCCGTTTTCGCTTTGCAGGGTGACCCGCACGCCCTCGGGCAGGTTGTTGGCGACCAGGGTCGGGATGCCGATGCCCAGGTTCACGTATTGGCCGTCGGTCAGTTCGCTGGCGGCAATTGCAGCCATTTCATCGCGTGTCCACATGCTTGTTATGCCTCCTGGCGGACGCGCACGGTCCGCTGTTCGATGTCCTTGATGCCGTCGGTCTCCACGACGTGCTGCACGAAGATCCCCGGGGTTTCCACCAACGAGGGGTCCAGGTAGTCCTCGCGGATGATCTCCGCCTCGGCGAAGGTGATGCGCCCGGCGGTGGCCACCAGCGGGTTGAAGTTCTTTGAGGTCATCCGGTAGCGCAGGTTGCCTTCGGAATCGGCCTCGTGGGCACGCACCAGGGAAATATCGGCCACGATGCCGCGTTCCAGGATCGAGGTGCGTCCGTTGAATTCCATGGTTTCCTTGCCCTCGGCGACCGGGGTGCCGAACCCCGTGGGGGTGTAGAAGGCGGGTATCCCCGCACCTCCCGCACGCAGCCTCTCGGCCAGGGTCCCCTGCGGCACGAACTCGACCTCGAGCTCGTTGTTGAGGAACTGCTGGGCGAAGAGCTTGTTCTCTCCCACATAGGAGGCCATGACCTTGGAGACCTGCTTGTTTTCCAGCAGCACACCCAGTCCCTTGCCGTCCACACCCATGTTGTTCGAGACGATGGTCAGCCCTCTCGCGCCGGAGTCGCGTAATGCCGTGATCAGCCGGTTGGGGATTCCGCTGAGCCCGAATCCGCCCACCGCGATGATCATCCCGTCGCGCACGCATGAGGCCAACGCCTCGGCGGCATCTGCCACTACTTTCGTTGCCATGTTTATCCTCGCCTCGTCCATGATGTGGATTACGTCTCTTTCCTGCCTTGACCGTAGCTAGGTTGCGGGTAAACGGTCAATGAAAGGGATTGGATGACGCCGGATTGTTCGGCTGGTGACTCTTGCACGGAAAATCGTCCATACTATGGACATGAGTACTTCATATCCCGGCGCCCAAGTGGTGGGCAGGATGGCTTCGGTGCTGCGTGCGGTGAGCACCGCGATGCCCAGGGGCGTTTCCACCGCGGAAGTCGCCCGCAATACCTCTCTGGCGCGTCCCACGGTGCACCGCTTGCTGGCGGCGCTGACGGCCGAGGGCTTTTGCGACCACGACCACAAGGCCGGGTTATGGCTATTGGGCCCGGAGATGTACTTGATGGGCATGGTGGCCGCCGAACGCTACGACATCACCGAGATCGCCCGGGAGCACGTCGCGGCGCTCGCCGAGGCCACCGGTGAAAGCGCGTTCCTCTCGGTGCGCCGCGGCGAGGAGACGGTGTGCCTGCTGCGCCAGGACGGCGCCTTTCCCATCCGCTCCTTCGTGCTCTACGAGGGCAAGCGCTTCCCCCTCGGGGTGGCCTCCGCCGGCCTGGCGATCCTCTCCTTCCTGCCGGAAAAAACCATGGAACGCTATGTGGCAGGCCACGACCTGGCATCGGGGCACGGGAGCGGGCACGGACAGGGCCTGCTGCGCCAACGCATTGCCGAAACCCGGGAACGCGGCTGGGCGGTGAACCCGGGCTTGGTCGTGGAGGGCAGCTGGGGGATGGGGGCAGCGGTCTTCGACACCGCCGGCCAACCCGCCTGGGCGCTGAGCCTGACAGGCATCGAGTCACGCTTCTCCCCGGAGCGCAGGCCTGAGTTGGGACGGCTGTTGCTGCACCATGCCCATGAACTGTCCAAGCAGTTACGCGGCGAGCAGGCCCTCACCCTCCAGTGAGGGTTGTCCTCCCGTCGGATCCGAGCCAAAAGCTTGAGCCTGGCTCGAGAGTTCAGCGGGCTGACTTGGTCCGGATCGACACCGGTTAACCGGCGGCCGATCGCCGCTGATTCCCGGTGCTGTTTGCCGCCTATCGTTCTTCTTCCACGCATTCGACGTCATAGGGCCGTGCCAGGAAAGCGGAATCGTCGCCTTGGTGGATGAAGATGTGGCCGTGGATGCTTTGGTCCTCTGACCAGGCGGCCCAGCCGCGCCCGTTGGTCCGCTGGCCTTCATCGTCACCGTCCCAAGAGAATTCAACGCCGGGACGTCCCTCGCGTTCGGCCGGGCGACAGTCCAGCCAGCCACTGACCGCAACGAAGAGGAACTCCCCGTCCCCGTCACCGGTGAACTCAATGAACGCCGGCCCAACGAGATCGAGGGCTTCGCGGTCCCAGACATCCATCTCGACGATTCGCCACCGGCCGGCCAACACCGGGCCGGAAGCCGACTGA
>JAUNVO010000264.1 GCA_030540695.1 Micrococcaceae bacterium
GTCCGGCCACCGGCTGGAGCTCACCGACGGGCAGGTCATCGAGTGCGACGAGGTGCTGGTGGGCATCGGGATCAGGCCCAACACCGCCCTGGCGCAGGATGCGGGGCTGGCCACCGAGAACGGGGTGTTGGTCGATACCCACCAGCTCACCTCCCACCGCGACATCTACGCCGTCGGGGACGTGGCCAGGAGCAGGGGGAAGGACGGTGCGCTGTTGCGCCGCGGGGAGCACTGGGAGCACGCTTTGAACACCGGAGCGACCGCTGCGGCATCGATCCTGGGCCAGGAGCTTCCGGCGCACGGTGCGCCGTGGTTCTGGTCCGACCGGTACGGGGCCCACCTCGAGGGCACCGGCGACATGAACGCGCCCGGGCCCACCATCCTGCGGCTGCTTGAGGGGGAGCCGGTCGCGGCATTCAAGCTTTCCGACGATGGGCGGATGCTCGGGGCGGCGGCCATCGATGGGGGATTGACCATCAGGGCCGCCCGGCGCATCATCGACAGGGGCATCATCGTGGATCCGGCGGCGCTCGCCGATCCCGCGGTGCCGCTGCGCAAACTGGCACGCTGATTCCCAAGCGGCCTTGCCCGCAGCCCCGCCGCCGGGGAAGACTGGGTCCAGCACACGGCAAGCCGAGGAGCCAGCGAAAGGCGGATACACCATGACAAGCGGAGCCACCAACGATTCCGGTCAGCCAGGCGCGGTTGATGTGGGCGAGGCGGAGTTGCTGGAACCCGGATCGACACTGTTCATAGCGGCCGAGGACAGCGGGTACACCGAGGACATCGGGCTCTTTCGCACCGAAGAAGGCACATATTATGCCCTTGACGATGAGTGCCCGCACGAGGTCGCGTCACTCTCCGAGGGCTGGATCGAGGGCAATGAGATCGAGTGCCCGTTGCATTCCTCGCGCTTCTGCCTGAAGAACGGCAAGGTGCTTTGCCTGCCGGCGGTCCGCGATGCACGCACCCACAAGGTCGAGATCGCCAACGGGCGAGTGCTGCTCTACCCGGGGACACCGGCCAGCGGAGCCTAGTCCAGTGCGCTGAAACCGTTGACGCGTTCCAATGCGGCCGGGGTTCCCAGCTCCGCCCTGTCCGCGGTGGATCTCCAATAGTGCTCGAGGGTGCGCAGCAGCTGGTCAGGGTTGGCCGTGAGCTCGTGGATCAGGATGAGAAGCCGCTCGGGGTTCTTTGAGGCGCGGGGCTGTTGCGCCACCGTGATCCATGCCGGGCCGCGCTTGCCCAGCGGCTTGCGCCTGAGCGGATCGGCGGCCTCGATTGATGCCACGTCGTTCCAATAGATCTCGCGTGTGCCGCGGGAATCGTAAAGCACGATGCGGCTCCGGGTCAGATAGACGCCCGGCTCCTGTGCCGTTGCGCCGATGCGTGCCATGTGCAGTCCGCGGTTCAGCACATACACGCCGGTGGCCAGCAGAAACGCGGCCAGCAAGACGATCAGGATCGATGTGTCATGGGTGTAGGCCAGCAGCAGCCGGGCGCTCAGGGCCACGGTGGCCACCAGGATCACCACGGCCAGGCCCATGATGGCGGCGGCCCACCGGGCAGAGCTGCGGAACATCGGGAACCAGGTCGCTGCGCGCGGACCGGTGCTGGTGGCAACGGCCGCGGTTGCGGCGGCCCGGTCGCGGGTGGGGCGGCGGTACGCTGCCGCCACCCCCATCAGCACGGCCAAGGCGCTGGCCAGCAGCGCGGTGGAAAGCACCGGACGGGTGTGGAGCAGCGCATATGTCCCGGAGCCTGCGAGGAAGGCGAACAGCACAAAGGACGGCAACAAGTGGTGCGCCAGGTTCCAGCCACTGTGGCGCGGGGCCCACAGCCTTGCGTCGGATCCATGGTTGCTCATGCCAATAGCCTAATCTGCGCCTTGTCGAAACCCGGTGAAGGCCCCGTGAACGCGAGCGTAGGAAATGGGGTGCCAACGGCCGATCTCGCCTACGATAAATGCACTATGGAATCGATTCGCAAGCGTGTAAAAGTGATCACCTGGCTGCTCGTTGGTGCCCTGGTACTGGGAACCGGGGCCGGCGTGCTCTCGGGCGTGATCTAGTTGCCGCGGCTCCCCGGCGAATCAGCGGGGCTCTCCGCCGGCGGTGAAGCTGCCCTGCCCGAGGCGCTGCGCAGCCCCACCAGGAACGTCACCCGTGGCTGGGTGGCGTCGGTGGTGGCGATCAATATCGGCATCAACGTCGTCTTCTTCGCCCCGATCAACGTGCTGCTCGGATTACAGGCCACCGCCATCGACGCCGGGTCCAAGGAAGCGATCCTGTCCCTGGTCACCGCCTGCGGGGCATCGGTGGCCCTGGTGGCAAACCCGCTTTTCGGTGCGTTGTCGGACCGCACGGTTTCGAAGATGGGGCGTCGTTCGCCCTGGATCCTGGCCGGTGCCATCTTGGGGGCCGCGGCGCTGTTAATGCTTTCCGGTGCCACCACCGTCGGGTTGATGCTGGTGGGCTGGTGCCTGCTGCAGGCAGGTGCCAATGCCGCATACTCCGCGGTCACCGCCGCGATCCCGGACCGTGTGCCCGAACGTCGCCGCGGCGCGATCGGCGGGCTGGCTGCCATGGGCCAGACGGTGGGGATCCTGCTGGGGGCCGTGGTGGGCTTCGTGATCTCGGGGAACACCACCGTCGGTTACATCATCTGCGCGGCGGCCTTGGTCCTCGGCGTGATCCCCTACGTCCTGCGGCCCAACGACCCGGTCCTGCCGCGGGAATTCCGGACATCGTTCAAGCCCCTGGAGTTCATCAAGGGGTTCTGGATCAACCCGCTGAGGCACCCGGACTTCGGATGGGCCTGGCTGACCCGCTTCATGATGAACACCGGCAACCAGATGACGATTGTCTACCTGCTGTTCTTCCTCACCGATGTGGTCCACCTTGAGGATCCCGCCGGCGGCGTGTTGGTGCTGACCGGAACGTATGCGGTCATGGTCATCATCAGTGCCGTGCTGCTCGGCCCGATCAGCGACAAATCCGGAAAGCGCAAGGTCTTCGTCTCGGGATCCTCGGTCGTGGTGGCCTGCTCCGCCCTGATCATCGCCTTGACGCAAAACTTCACGGGAGCGATTATCGGTGCGGCGGTGCTGGGCCTGGGGTTCGGCGCATACCTGGCGGTGGACTTCGCGCTGCTGACCCAGGTGCTGCCCTCGGCCAAGAGCAGGGGCAAGGACATGGGGGTCATCAACGTGGCCAACTCCCTGCCCCAAGTCGTTGCCCCGATGCTCGCCTTCCTTGCGGTGACCATGCTTGGTGGCTACACCGCATTGTTCCTCGTTGCCGCGGCAATCGGCCTGGTGGGTGCCTTCTTGGTGAGAAACATCCGTTCGGTTCCCTGAGTTGGAAGGGCTGGCGCCGCTTCCGAATCCGCGGATACCGCAACGCCATTGGCACCAGCGGTGTCTGGTGGCTCACTAAAACAAGGGACACCGGGCCCGCAGCGATAAGCTGAAGCCCATGGACTGGTTACGGGACGCCCCTTTCGGCTGGGCCTTTTTGTTTCTCTTTTTGCTGTCCATGGCACGGGCCAACACCACCTACTGGCTTGGCCGCGGCATTGCCGCCGGAGTCAAGCACACCCGTTTCCAACATGTCCTCACCGGCCCGATCTACCGGCGGGCCGAGCGCTTCATCCAGCGCTGGGGCATTCTGGCCATCCCGTTCTCCTTCATGACCGTGGGAATCCAGACGGCAGTCAACGCCAGTGCAGGGGTCGCACGGATGACGTTGGTGCGCTATCTGCCGGCTGTATTCGTCGGGTGCCTGATCTGGGCCACGATCTATTCCACCGTGGGCATGGCTGTGGTGTATGCCTGGCTTGCCCTGGGCTGGCAGTGGATCGTTGCCGGCGCACTGGTTTTGCTCATCGTGACGCTGGCGTGGATCCGTCACCGCCGACACAGCAGCTGATTC
>JAUNVO010000265.1 GCA_030540695.1 Micrococcaceae bacterium
CGGTGTGCATCGCGAAAACCCACCTGTCTCTGTCGGCCGATCCCAGTATCAAGGGGGCACCCACAGGATGGCGGCTGCCAGTTCGCGAGGTCCGCGCATCGCTTGGTGCAGGATTCATCTACCCTATCTGCGGGGATATGCGGACCATGCCGGGGCTTTCGTCTGCGCCGGCAGCCGAGCGCATTGATATCGACGACGCCGGCGAGATCGTCGGTCTTTCCTGATGGATGCCCCCGGCTGGGCGTTGGGTGACTACCTCAACCGCCCGTTGCGTGAGCTGTTTGACGATGTTGCCAGCGGAGATTCCGTGCCGGCTGCCGGGTCCGCCGTGGCTGCGCTGGGTGCCCTCGCTGCGGGGCTGACCGCCAAGGTGGCTCGCCGCTCAAGCTCCCGACTCCCCAATGCTGCTGAGCTCGCCCAACGCGCCGATGAGCTGAGGGCGGGGCTTGAACCGCTGGTGACGGCCGATGCCGCAGGCTACGCGGATGCGATGGCGGCACCAGAGGGCCGGGCAGCTGCGATGGCGGCCGTGTCCGCTGGAACGGCGTCTATTGCTGAGTCGGCCGCCGAGATCGCGCAGCTCGCAGCGCATTTGGCCCTGGACGGCAACCAGAACCTGCGGTGGGACGCGACGGCTGCAGTCCGGATCGCCGCGGTCGCTGCCGAGGTCGCCGCCGAATTGACCGCGGCGAACGTCGGGGAGGATGATCCATTTCCGCGGGCTTGCTCGGCCGCCATCTTGGCGCGCACTGCCGCTGACCGCTTCAAATGAAGACAGCATTCGTCCCGGCGGCGTGGTAGGACTCATGCTGGCAACACTTCGGTCCCAGGTCCTTCCGGCAAGAAGAAGGGTCTGACCTGCAGGCGGACTGTGATGGGCGCCAAGGGTTTTGTTCTTGTGGCCTGGTGGTTCAGGTGTTGCTGCTGTGCAGGCGGCGGTAGATGGAGGTGCAGGCCGACTCCTTGGGTGTGGAGGTCGTCGGCGATGGTGAGGACTTGTTTCACGGACCGGACGCGTGCGGGGTGAGGGGCAATCCGTGTAAAACAGGTTCCCAGGTCACGCCTCAGCACTGTTCACCAGTGGAGAACAGGTCAGTCTTTACTGTATAGTCAGCATGTGCTGACTATTCTTCCCGTGTAGATGTCATGAATCGTCTTGGCCGTGCCATGGCTGATCCGACCCGTTCGCGCATCCTTACGAGTTTGATTGAGCGGCCCGGGTATCCCGGGCAACTCGCCACCGAGTTGGGATTGACCCGATCGAATGTTTCTAATCATTTGAGCTGCCTGCGAGGTTGTGGCATCGTGGCCGCCGTGCCCGAGGGTCGTCAGACCCGGTACGAGATTGCCGACCCGCACCTCAGCCGGGCATTGGTGGCCTTGGTGGACGTGGTCTTGGCCGTCGACGACGGTGAAGACTGTGTTGACGTGGACTGTGATGTCCCCTTGTGCTGCGGGAACGGAGTAGAGGAGTGAGTCGGGAATGCTGCGGCTCCGATGACCCTGTTTCGGTCGGCCCCCGGCCAGGGCTTGCTCGCCTGCCCGCGACCACCAAACCCCCGGTAACAGGGCCCGTGACAGGGACACTTCGCTCATCTCCTGAAAGTTCCGATACTGGCGATGAGGCGGAGGAGTTCACGCTGTGGTGGAAGGACCGGCATCTGTTGGTCCCCATCGCCGCCGGCCTGCTGCTTGGAATTGGGTATTTGTTGGAGTGGGCTGCCCGGACCCCGGCGAACACGGTTGTTTTGGCCTTGAGCTTGGTGGCAGGTGCATCGACGTTTATTCCGGGTGCTGTGCGTCGGCTGATCCGTGGACGTCTGGGCGTGGGGTTGTTGATGTCTATCGCTGCCGTTGGTGCGGTCTTGCTGGGGCATGTGGGAGAGGCCGCCGCATTGGCGTTTTTGTTCTCGATCGCTGAGGCGCTGGAGGACCGCGCACTGGACAAGGCAAAGCACGGGCTGCGTTCTTTGCTTTCCCTGATTCCCGAGAGGGCCACCATTTCTCGGCCCTCTGGACAGGTTGTCATTTCTGCCAGTGAGATCCGTGTCCGGGACGTGTTGGTTGTTCGCCCGGGCGAACGGGTCGCAACAGATGCAGTCGTTACTTCCGGACGGTCCAGCCTGGATACCTCTGCCATCACCGGTGAATCAATCCCCGTTGAAGTGGGGCCCGGTGATGGTGTGCCGGCCGGAGCCATTAACGGCACCGGCAGTTTGAAGCTGGAAGCGACGGCAGACGGACACGATAACTCATTGACGACGATTGTCCGGCTCGTGGAAAGCGCACACGCCCGAAAGGGATCCCGGGCCCGGATGGCCGACAGGATAGCGCGTCCCTTGGTTCCCATCGTCTTGATCGTCGCTGGGCTGGTGGCCTTGTTTGGCATCCTGGTTGGGGACCCGGGTACTTGGATTGAACGGTCCCTGGTGGTGTTGGTGGCTGCATCGCCGTGTGCACTGGCCATTGCCGTGCCCGTGACGGTCATCTCAGCCATCGGCGCGGCCAGTCGCTTTGGGGTGGTTATCAAGTCCGGTGAAGCCTTTGAACAACTCGGTGCGGTGGAGCTGGTGGCCTTCGACAAGACCGGGACCCTCACACGCAACATACCGGCAGTAGTAGCTGTGGAAACGGTAACCGGTGGTGATGACACCCAAATCCTTGGCATTGCCGCGGCACTTGAAGCGCACAGCACCCACCCCCTGGCAGCAGCCATCCTCGCCGAACACCCAGCACCCTTGACCGTCACCGACGTCCGGGAATTCCCGGGCCAAGGCATTGTAGGGACGCTCGAGGACGCATCAGTGCGGGTAGGCAGCCCCCGCTGGGTAACCCCCGGATCATTGGCCAGCGCTTGTGAGCGAATGGAATCTGAGGGCATGACAGTGATCGTCGTGGACATCAACGGAATCCCGGCCGGGCTGATCGGGATCCGTGATGAGCTCAAACCCGAAGCGGCCGCAGCCATTGCAGAGCTCCATGCACAAGGCACCATGACGGTGATGCTCACCGGGGATAACGCCCGCACCGCCATGGCTCTGGCTCGAGACGCTGGTATTGGCGACTACCTCGCAGAGCAAATGCCTGCGGACAAGGCAGCCGCCATTGAAGCCCGTTCACTGCACCAGCACACTGCCATGGTGGGTGATGGTGTCAATGACGCCCCTGCTTTGGCGGCGGCTGATGTCGGAATCGCGATGGGAGCCACGGGATCCGCGGCAGCCATCGAGTCAGCTGATGTGGCCTTCACCGGGACAGACCTGCGGCTCATCCCGCAAGCGTTGGCCCATGCACGCCGTGGACGGCGCATCATGGCCGGCAATATCGCCCTCGCCCTGGCCATCATCATCGTGCTGTTCCCACTGGCGCTCTTCGGCGTGCTGGGGTTGGCCGGTGTCGTGCTCGTTCATGAACTGGCCGAAGTCGTGGTCATCCTCAATGGACTCAGAGCAGCCCGCGGACAAGCCGTCCTCCCGCCCATCCCGGCCCAGAGACGAGCCATCCATCCGGTGCGATGACTGGGTCAGCCCCGTGACTCGAGGGTGGCGTCAAGACTAATCAGGCGCCCCACGCCGTGGCCGTCGGAACACCGGCCTCGCGTCGGCGTCGTGCCGGGTTGCTGTCAGGCACAGCCGGTGGGCGGTGATCACCAAGATCAGCCACACAGCGCCCAGCATCCATGCCGCCAGGACGTCGGTGAACCAGTGGTGGCCCAGATAAATGCGGCTCAATCCCACGGTGAACGCAAAGAAACCGGCAGCCAGGATCGTGATGACCCTGCCCCGGACCGTGTCCAAGCGCAGGATGATCAGGTAGGCCACCACTCCGGCGATCACGGTGGCGTTCAGTGTGTGGCCGCTGGGAAACGAGGGCGAATATTCATAGGGCGGGATGGCGTCCA
>JAUNVO010000266.1 GCA_030540695.1 Micrococcaceae bacterium
AGGTCATGGCCGGCGGCACGGCGCTTGGCCACGGAATCGTTGATGCGCTCACGTTTGATCTCCAGTTCCATCTGCGCCAAGGCCGCGGTAATGGTGAAGAGCATGCCGCCCATGGGGGTTCCGGTGTCTACGTCTCCCCCGCCCAAGTTGAGTACTCGCAGGTTCGTGCCTCGATCTTTGAGCTGCTCGGCAAGGGCGAGCATGTTGGCTGTGGAGCGTCCGAGCCGGTCCAAGGTGGTTACGACCAAGGTGTCGCCCTCGTGGAGGGCATCCAAGGCTCGGTCGAACGCGGGACGGCTTGCTCGCGCGCCGCTGATTCCCCGGTCGATGTAGAGGTCATCTTTGCGTACACCTGCGGTGAGCAGGTCATCGACCTGCCGGTCCGCCGCCTGGGCCTTGGTGGAGACTCGGGCGTATCCGATGAGTTTGCTCATTCTGGGGTGCTCCATCTGTCTTGCAACAGTAGTTGGGTACCGGATTTCGGTGACCGCTTGCAAGACATGGTAGCAAGACTATCGGATCATTGGATTTTCAAGAGCTCGAAAGTGTCCCGGTCAGGCGTCTTTCAACCCATGGGACACGAGACGCATAGGTTACGGGACAGTCCACGTGAAAAGACGACTGAAGCTGAGGGTCACAAGATGTCGGCCTCCGAATTTGAGCCAATAAAGAAATCAGGTTGAGGTCGCGGAGCTTTCAAAGCGGGCACAGACGGTTCGGGAGAGGCATTGTCCTCTATCTGGGGATGTCGAATGGTTCATTCAACCGGGGCGGCTTTCACTCTTCAGCCGGGTTTTCTCCCTGCGGGAGGAGACGACGATTATGAGGCCAACAACCCCGGAAATCAGGGTCAGGATACCGCCGAAGCCGGCCAGTGATGCTCCGTCGCTCATGGATCCTTCGAGTACGGCGGAGTCAGGATTGTCGCTGCGATAGATCACCCTCACGCTATCGCCGACCGAGGGTTTCTCGTCGACCGACCACGACCCCCAGGCGGTGTGAGAGGATTCATCCTCGGCCACAAAATCTACCCGGAACGTGTGAGTCGAGGCCTCAGCCCCGTCATTGACCACGCCTATCGTTCCCATGCTGTGGGTGCCGGTCTCGCGCAGGTTGTCCTCGGCCACCATCATGATGCTGCCGACCCCGATCATCATGGGTCCGATAAGAAACATCAGGACGGTCAACGTGCGTTGACGTGCCCTGCGTCGACGGCGTTGAGTTTCAGGTTCGAGTGAGGGTGTGACCCCCTTGGTGTCAGCGACTGGTTTTTTTCGGTTCACCTCTCCGATGTAACTCTCACGTACCGTTTTGGGAAGCCCGCGACTTATACGCAACTTCTGCGCCCGGCGCTCGACGCGGTAGTAGTGCCACGACGCGACGGGCGCGAGGAACGTGCAGGCGACGACGAACCACTGGACGGGCCCAAGAGGCCCACTGTCCGGGTTGCGGTCAATAAGCCCTGCGTTCTGACCGATCAGCACACCGATCAGCACCAACACGAACGTCATGATGACTGTCAATAAGAGCGAAATAAATAACAGCCCGCCGGCCGAGTTGACCGGTGTGAAGGCGCTGCCAACACTGCCCTTATAGACCCCATATTCCTCCGGGCTGAGCCCCCGCCGCGAGGCGTCATTGAGCACCAGCTCCTCGTACATGCCCGGAACGCTTTCCCGTGGCCCGGCCGATGGTGCGGCGCCCTGAATATCAGCACGGTTCCGGCGGCGTGCTGACGAGAACAGTCGCAAAGCGTTGATAATCGCGACAACCAAAGCGATGGCGGGGACGACGACGGCTCCGATAACGGGTACCGGAATTACCCACTCCGGAAGGGCGTCTCCCTTACTGGACACTAGGCCGGTAAGCACAACGAAAGCAAAAAAAATGAACGGGACGAGCGCCAGCGGCACGATCCACGCGAGGTGAGGGCGGGCGCGGCTGGTCACGCGAGCATCTGTCATGGTCACAGTATTCCAGAGGGGCCGAGATGACGTGGGCATTCCCGCTCTGGTGTTCCTGGTTGGGTCCTGCCGGGTGTGAGGCTAATCTGCAACAGCCCACAGGGCCAGACGACGACAGGACAGCACCGGGAACGCCGCCGCCGACGTCCTCGAATAGCCCAAGGAACACGTAGTGGCCGTCGTCGCGGACCAGCGACAACCCCCGTGGTGTCATCCGACGAGTGTGGCCTGGAATGTGTCCGTAAGGGCGATCGCTTCGACCTTGGAGTCGCCGGATGACAGGCTACTCCACTCGCAGTTTTGCCCTCTGGCAACGGGCTGATCGTGAACTTAAATCGCACAATAATCTGCAACTATGGGGTCTGACCACCGTTTCATTGACGAATTATGCCCATGATCCCTTCTCGCATCCTATGGGATGCAAGACGGTATTCGACGTGAGCAGATCCCGTACCTCCACGCTGAAGAACTGGACAACATCCTCGAATCGATACCCAACTTCAGAGAAAACGGGAAAACACGTATCGCGATGAGGGTCGTTCGCCCACGTGACCGGTTGTTTCTGATGCTGTTCCCACCGCGGCACCCACGGTTTCCGCTGAGCCATTTAGGAGCCCGCGCTGGTTCTGGGAACATTGCACGAAGCTACCCAAGCCCCAGCTTCGGTGTCATCATCATGACCAACAGCTCCCGCAAGTTCGGACACGAGAGCATCATGGCATCCATTAGGAAGGACAAACGCTCATGGCCACGACCATCCGCTCCTACGAACCGCAGGACGCGCAAGCGACCTTGAGCATCTTCCAGCACGCGGTGAGAACCACTGCCGCGGCTGACTACAGTCCCGAGCAGATCGCGGCGTGGACTGCTGGCGATGGGGTTCAAGCATGGGAGAGCCGTCGCGAGGCCACCGACACCTGGATCGCCGAACAAAACGGTGTCATCGTCGGCTTCAGCGACCTCGATGGGACCGGGTATATCGACATGATGTTCGTCCACCCGGCCTCCTGCCGCACCGGAGTCGCCTCCGCGCTGCTCGACCACATCCGCAACCTTGCCGCAGAGCGCGGCATTGGCGAGCTCACCGTCAACGCCAGCATCACTGCACGCGTCTTCTTCGAGCGCCACGGTTTCACCGTCCAAGCGACCCAACAGATTGAACTCAGCGCTGTGAAGCTGACCAATTATCGGATGATCGCACCGGTTGACACGTCCGCCGCCACGAGGTGGCTGCCTCTCGGCTTCGTCCATCCGGTCCATGTCGAATGGGGCGAGGGCGTGCATCTACGTCCCATTCGCGCTTCGGACGTTGATATCGACATGCCGGCAGTGATGGGCAGCCAAGAGATGTTGTGGGAAATGTTCGGAGAGGCCTGGGGCTGGCCGCCGGCCACCATGACCGCCGAGCAAGACGTCGAAGACCTCCAGCGCCACGCCGATGAGATGGAGCGCCACGAGTCCTTCAACTACGCGATCTTGCCCGCCGATGAAACTGAACTATACGGGTGCATCTACATCGACCCCGTTAACACCGGTGACAGCAGCTGCGTCGAGGCGGAAGTCGCGTGGTGGGTCACCGCTAGCGCGCCAGCCTGGCTCGCAGTTCGACTCGGGGATCTGGCTTTGGTGTGGCTCCGGGAGGAATGGCCGTTTACACATGTACGTACACCGTTCAACCAGGTCCGATTCCGGGAGACGAGGTGAGGAACACGACGACCCGTTATATTCTGTCGTCTACGCCCCTGAGGTTTCCGTCGCAAACGAATGCGAACTCGGTGTTTCCAAGTTCCGCATGAAAGTTGCCCTGGTTCCACACCTATGCCGTGGCTTCGTCATCGTCCGCTATTTCCTCACCGTTGAGGAAAATCACAAAGGCACCCGATTGCTCGGAGTCTCTGGACGCTAG
>JAUNVO010000267.1:0-1475 GCA_030540695.1 Micrococcaceae bacterium
TCTCCGTCCGACCGACACAATGAATATCGGGTACCGAATGGTGCCCGCTCCGTTACCAGTTGAGAACACTGCGCGGGCATGGACCAGAGCCGAAGGTCCTTGCGATGGGCACAGTACCGTTTTATCCGCGTAATTGGCGGTTCTTGCCGGAGGATGGGGTGATCCAAACTGAGCGCTCGATAACGAGTGCTGACTCCCGAGGCTCGCCAAGTGGCCTAATGCTCGATCCTTTGTACGCCAAGGCCAAGGACCCGCTCCGGACAGAGCTTCTCCGGGTTACGTGTCACGGTGGCGGGATGGTTACGTTGCCCTCAAGGCCGGCTTCTTTGTGGGAACAACGGGTAAGCGGACCTCACCTGGCTGACTCAGGATCGGCAGGTGCCTGCCGGCGTCGTTCCTGGATCAATTCCTTGTTGCGCAGCAACCGCAGCGCCGTGACCAGAAGCAGGCCACCGAGCATGTTGAACAGCAGCGTGTAGCCAAACCAGCCGAACCAATCCGCGTATGTCACCGGAGCCCCGGCATGGATGGCACCGAATATGAGTATGGAATCGAGGATCGAATGGAACAGCTGTAGGCCGGCAAGCAGGAACCCGCCGGCGACGGCTGCAATGATCCTTGCCACCTCTGAGTCAGTGCCGTGTTGCATCCGCGTCATCAACGTGATCGTGCTGCCACCGAGCACGGCCAAAGCGATCGATTGCCAGGAGAACCCTGCCTCCACAAAGTGGAGTGCGGCGGTTTCCAGATCGGGTCTCCATTGGGGAAAAGCCTGCACGACGATCCACATGAAGGCCCACCCTCCGGCGAGGTTCATTAGCAGCGTACCGCCCCACAGCTTCAGGAGCTGGCTGAAACTGGCCTCCTTGGCAACCACAGCCGCGATAGGCACTAAAAAGCCTTCAGTGAATAGCTCGCTCTTGGCCAGAAGCAACGCGATAAATCCAATGCCAAAAGCCAAGCCGGCCAGCAAATGGTTTTGAGTCTCGTGGAGAACGGCCAAATACGCCATGATGCCCATGCCGACTTCAAGCCCACCGAAGGTCCCCGTGACCAAGATGCTCGTCGGTGTTCGGGCGAGGCGCTGGGCGCCTTCATCGACGATGCGGTCAAAGCTCTCTTCGATTTCTTCTTCGACCGGGGCGTCATTGTCCCCCAGCTGCCGTCGTCGTTCTTCGCTACTCATCGCTATCCGTTCTTTCGCAAGCAATCGACGTGGGGAAGCCTGCGGAATACCAACGGGCGTGATGTTGGTGGTTTCCGTTTACAGGCACGTGGTGAAGCATAGCGCGAAAGCTTGGCGTTCTTCCCCGTCTAGCGGGCTGGACATTGATGGATTCCAGCCGTTGTCGAGATTGCGAAGCAGACGGTGTACGCGACGTTGCGCCAAGATTGGATTGAGGCCATGCTGTGCTGCTTCTCGAGCCCGGTGCCTAGAAAAGCTGTCGCCAATTCGTGGCCGCGAGATCCAGTAA
>JAUNVO010000267.1:1575-3860 GCA_030540695.1 Micrococcaceae bacterium
AGTTCCACGAAGTTCAACGAGGAATTGTTGAACACCACGATCTTGACCGGCAACTTGGACTGCACGAGCGTGAGCAGATCCCCCATGAGCATGGCCAGTCCGCCATCACCGGAGAGCGTGATGACTTGCCGGTCCGGATGGGAAGCCTGGATCCCGATGGCCTGCGGGATCGAGTTGGCCATACTCCCGTGGCTGAAAGAGCCCAGCAGCCGGCGCTTGCCGTTCATGCTGAGGTAGCGGGCAGCCCAGATGACAGGGGAACCCACATCGGCCAGGAACACCGCGTCGTCGTCGGCCAACTCGTCCAGCGTGCGCGTCAGGTATTGCGGATGGATCTTGGCACCCTTGCGCGAGGGAGTTGCCAGGTCATCAAGCTTTTCACGGGTCTTGCGGTAGTGTTTCTGTGCATCCTTCAAGTGCCGCCTATCCGATTTGGGTTCAAGTAGCGGGATCAACGCTTCCAGCGTCTGGGCCACGGTGCCTACCAGTCCGACATCGATCCTGGTTCGCCGGCCGAGTTGTTCACCGCGCATATCGATCTGGATGATCGTTGCGTCCTGCGGATAGAACTGCTGGTAGGGAAAATCCGTGCCCAGCAGCAAAATGGTGTCGGCGGCGTCCATGGCCCGGTATCCAGAGGCGAATCCGAGCAGTCCTGTCATCCCGACGTCATAGGGATTCTCGTATTCGATGTGCTCCTTGCCGCGCAGGGCATGCACGACCGGAGCGCCGAGCACTCCGGCGATTTCCATGACCTGGGAGTGGGACCCGGCAACACCCGCACCGGCCAGGATGGTGACGCGTTTGGCGGCGTTGAGCAGCCCGGCTGCCTGGGAAATATCCTCCTGGTGGGGGAGCACAGCCGACCGGCTGGCCTTGATCACGGGAGTCCGGGTGCTCTTGGCCTGGGCCAGCGCGACGTCTCCGGGCAGCACCAGCACCGCCACGCCTCGTCGTTCGATCGCGGTGCGCATCGCGATTTCCAGCAGGCGCGGCATTTGCTCGGGGGAGGAGACCATCTCGCAGTACACCGAGGACTCCCGGAAAAGCTCGGCCGGATGCGTCTCCTGGAAGTAGTTGCTGCCGATCTCGCTGCTGGGGATATGCGAGGCGATGGCCAGCACCGGGACGCGATTGCGGTTGGCGTCATAGAGCCCGTTGATCAGGTGCAGGTTCCCCGGCCCGCAGCTACCGGCGCAGACCGCCAGCTTCCCTGTCATTTCCGCCTCCGCCCCGGCGGCGAAGGCCGCGGTTTCCTCGTGGCGGACCGGCATCCAGGCGATGGTGCCGTCCTTGCGCATGGCATCGGTGATTCCGTTTAACGAATCCCCGGCAACCCCGTAGATCCGTTGTACCCCGTTTGCCTTGAGGGTGGAGATCATGGTTTCCGCGACGGTTGGCATCGGCATCCCTTCGTTGATGTGGCCCGATTACCCATCACCCTACTTCTGCGACGACTGCCGGCCAAGGGGCCCGGATTGCCCTGCGGGCCGCTGGCGCGGTTAAGCTGAACCATGGACGCAAGGTGGCTGCACAGCCACGGGAACAAGGAGCGGGACCATGACGCAAACGGCTGCCGAACAGAATCTTCCGGAACTCGCGGTTGGCGATTTCTACTACGAGCGCACCGGCGAGGGCACATATCGCTCCACGGTGCACGCCCAAGGCGCGTGGAATCCGCACGAGCAACACATGGCCCCGGCCACCGGGGTGTTGGTGCATGAGATGGAGCTCTTCGAACCACGGAGTGACATGCGCATGGCCCGGGTTAGCCTTGATATCCACGGGGTCATCCATGGCGGGGAGTTCGAGATCAAGACCCGCATGATCCGTCCCGGCCGCACCATCGAGCTCGTTGAGGCCGAGATGGTTTCGCAGGGACGTACCTGCATCGTGGCCCGTGGGTGGAGGCTCAAGACCCTGGACAGTTCCTCGGTGGCGGCCATCGAGGATGCCCCGGTGGTGCACCCCGAGGAACTGGAGACCTTCACCGGGATGTCCCCGTGGCCCGGCGGTTACATCCGTGGGCTGGAATTCCGTGGAGCCGATGGGCACCGTGCTGGAAAGGGCATCGTGTGGATGCGCAACAACTTTGAAATGGTGGACGGGACCGTGACCTCGGACCTGGTCAGGCTGCTGGGAATGGTCGACACCGCCAACGGTGTGGCACCGCGTGTCGAGCCCGGTCCGGATTCCTGGATGTTCCCCAATGTCGACCTGCAGATCCACATGCATCGGGCCCCTTCCGGCCAATGGCTCGGGATCCAGGCGCAGCAGACCTATGG
>JAUNVO010000268.1 GCA_030540695.1 Micrococcaceae bacterium
CCATTGCCGGTGCAAATCAGCAGCTGCTCATCGCGGTCGACTGCCAATTCCAGTCCCCCAAGAACCGAAACACCGCCGATGCGCGAACCGTGCAGTTTTTTGTTGTCGTCAAGCAAGCCAACGACCTGGTGGTCATTGCACTGCGCGATGGAGGCCATGACTTCTCTGGCCAAACCGCTAGCGGCAAGCAACAAGACCCTCGCCACGTCATTCACCACCGGCGTTGCGTACGCTTGCCATCACGCGGTCTAGTTCGTGCTCGGCAAGCTCATGATAGAGCGGCAAGATCAGTGTGTTGGCCGTCAAACGCTCCGTTACCGGCAATGACGAGACTTGGCCCGAATGTCCTGCGTAGGCCGGTTGCTGATGGGCAGCCATGATACCGCGGCGCGCGGAGATTTCGTCAGCGGCCAATTTTTCGAGCAGTTGTTCGCGACCCATGGGGAAGTCCGGCATCACCTCAACCCAGAAGGACTGGAAGTTCGAAGTGCCATGTTCCGGGTCCCGGGCGCAACGCAGCCCAGCAATCCCTTTGAATGCTTCACGGTACCGCCCGGCAAGTTCGCGACGGCGTTGCACCATGGCATCAAGCTTGCCCAATTGCACCAGCCCGACGGCCGCCTGCAGATCGGTCATCCGGAAGTTGTATCCAACTTCACCGTAGCTTTCCTGCGGGGCCAGCGTCGATCCGTGGCGCTCTGCCGCCGACACGTCCATGGCATGTTCTCGCAAGCGGCGGGCACGATTGGCCCACTGCTCGTTGTTGGTCGTCAGCATCCCGCCTTCACCGGTCGTCAGCAACTTCCGCGGGTGGAACGACCAGGCGCTCACATCCGCAGTACCGCCCACCGGGGCACCTCGGTACATGGAACCGGCTGCGCATGCTGCATCCTCGACCAACGCGATTCCCCGCTCATCGCAAAGGGTCCGCAGCGGCCCGAGGTCAAGGGGCATGCCTCCTTGGTCAACGGCGATGATCGCGGTTGTCTTCTCGCTCAGGACCGCTGCGACGGTTTGCGCCGTGACGTTGCCCGTCAGTTCCTCCACGTCAGCAAACACGGGTCGTGCCCCCAGATATGTCGGCGCGTTGGCCGTGGCGATGAAGGAAAACGAGGGCACGACCACGTCGTCTCCTGCCCTCACACCGGCCACGATCAACGCCAGCTGCAACGCCGTGGTGCAACTTGAAACAGCCACAGCATGGTCGACGTTCTGATGCTCGGCAAACGCCTTCTCGAATTCCGATGTCTTCGGTCCCTGCGCAACCCATCCTGACGCTATGACTTCAGCGACCGCGTCTGATTCGGCCGTACCTAGCCATGGTTTCATGACACTAATACGATTCATTATTCTTCCCCCCGGAAGTTGTTGTAGGTTTACTTTGCTGCACTGATCTTGTTGCCGAGGATCCGCCCTGCAGCGACCTCCTCGCGCAGAGGTCCCCACCAATCAACTAGTTTCCGCAATCCTTCTTCCAACCCCACGGAAGATTCGAAGCCAAGGTCCCTCTGGGCGGCCGTGGTATCAGCCAAACGACGCACCACGGAGTTGACGGATCGTTCAGGACCATAATCGATCGATAGTCCGGACCCCATCACGCGCAAGAGAGTCTCCGCCAACTGCCTCAAACTCGTCTCCGTGCCACTAGCCACGTTGTATACGCCTTCGTCGACCCCACCGACTGCGGCGAGAAGGTTGGCTCGCGCGATATCCTCGGAGAAAACAAAGTCCATCGTCTGACTTCCGTCGCCGAAAATGAGTGGCGGCAAGCCGTCTTCGATGCGTTCCATCCATCGAACAAGCACCTCGGTATACGCGCCGTGCACATCCATGCGGGGCCCGTAGACGTTGAAGTACCGAAGCATTACGTAATTCAGCCCATACATCGAGCGAAAGCTCTTAAACATTCCTTCATTGAACGTCTTGGCCGCACCGTAGATGGTGTCGTTGTTATATGGGTGATGACGTTCGGTGGTTGGGAATTCCTCTGCCATGCCGTACACGGAAGCGCTCGAAGCGGCGACGATCTTCGGCACCCTCGCCGCATTGACCGCTTCAAGGACATTGAACGTGCCGTTGACCATCACATCAACGGCCAATCGAGGTTCCTCGGCGCATTGGGTGATGCGGATGGCCGCCTGGTGGAAGACCACGTCCTGCCCCTGCACGACTTCCCGCACCAAGGCTTTGTCCGTGATGTCTCCCTCAATAAGCGAAACTTTACCGGTGGCCAGTGCGTTTGCGATGTTGCTGCGCCGTCCACGCACCAAGTTGTCGAGCACATCAACGTGTGCTGCGCCCGCAGCGAGCAATTGATCGACAATTTCCGAACCAATGGTCCCGGCCCCGCCGGTGACCAGATAGCGTCCACCGGCCAGTTTCTTCAGGTTGTCGGTCACGATGCAGTCTCCAAAAAGGTCGTAGATACATGGGATAGTGGTCGGGATCCGGCCGCCAGACTGGCACTGGCCTCTTCCAGAACTTTCAGGACTCGGAGTGCCGAGAGGCCATCGGTCGGTGCCGGGTCGCCGGATCGAATGCTGGAGGCAAATTCGCCCACCATTAGTCCGAGCGGTTCGAATTCGGACAGTGCCGGTGACCAGGTATCCCCGAGCCGATAGGAAATGGTTGCGCCCTTGCGATCCTCGGCATCAGCTCGGATCATTTCCTGGCGGTCCAGGTCCACCCCGCGATCGAAGATGGTCAATCGTTGCTGGGGATTCAAATCGTCCCAAACCAGCGTCTTGCGACTACCGCCAATCACCATTTGACGGATCTTGGTCGGTGAAAGCCAATTGACGCTAATGTGGGCCAACGCGCCATTTTCCAGTGGCATGCTCAGGTATCCGACACAAGCCTTGCCTGATCCGAGCGGATCAGCGCCTTGTGCTGTCACAGACACGGGGGTTAGCCCTCCGGGAAGGACAAAATCCAGAATGGACAAATCGTGCGGCGCCAGATCCCAAAAAACATCCACGTCAGGCTGCACAAGACCAAGATTGATCCGGGTTGAGTCGATGTACAGGATCTCGCCCAATTCACCAGCTTGCAACAGTTCGCGGATCTTCAATACGGCCGGCGTGTAGCAATAAGTGTGATCGGCCATCAAAATGGTCCCTGCAGCGCGGGCTGCCTCAACCATTTCCCTCCCGTGTGTGCTGTTGTCTGCTAACGGCTTCTCAACGACCACGTGTTTCCCGGCAGCAATTGCCTGCATTGCGATCGAGTGGTGGGTGCGTGCCGGCGTGGCAATGGCAACCGCATCGATGTCGTGCTCACGCAGCAACGCGTCCATCGAAGTCACGACCGCCGGCTGTCCGGTTTTGCGTGCCAAGGCACTGGCCCGATCGCCGTCCATGTCGCAGATGGCCACCAAATCCCAATCGGGACTCATCGAAAAATTCCGTGCCAGGTTCGGGCCCCAATATCCGGCACCAATGACGGCGACCCGCAAGGCGGGATAGACGGACGTATCAGCTGAAATGCTCATCAGTAGGCTCCTTCGGGTTTGATCATCACTTTGAACGTGCGCCATACAATGCGCAGGTCGCTAAGGACCGTCCAGTTCTCTACGTAGTAAAGATCCAACCGAACGCTCTCTTCCCAATCAAGGTTCGAACGTCCACTGACCTGCCAAAGTCCGGTGACCCCGGGCTTGATATAAAGCCTGCGGTAGGTGTGGCCCTCGTAGTCTTCAACTTCTTTCTGGAGCGGCGGTCGTGGGCCGACCACCGACATGTCCCCTATCAAGACATTGAAAAACTGAGGCAGTTCATCAACGGAATGCCGCCGAAGCCAACTGCCCACTCGGGTGATTCGTGGGTCATCCTTAAGCTTGAACAGCGGTCCAGCACC
>JAUNVO010000269.1 GCA_030540695.1 Micrococcaceae bacterium
CCGACCGCTAGGCCGGTGCCTGAGGTCCAGGGACCTTCGCCGAAGCTCTTGGGTCGGAGAGTCCCTAAGGTGTTGGCTCATCTGGGTGCTCGAAGTCCCCCATGGGCCTTCCCTGTGGGCCCGGGACGGCACTAGTCAGGCAGTAAAAGTATCTTTTTGGTAACAGCCGCTACTGCTCGTCGTCAGCAAAATGATGCACTCGCGACGTGTGATTAATTAATTTTTATTTGTTGACTTGGGATGATGCAGATTCATAGACCATACGACTTGACGTGGACCCGGGGTGGTGTCGTACCGTCATTAAGTAACGTTTCTATAACAGCAGGTTACGGAACACGTCACAACTACCGCCGAAGATCCAGCGTTGTCCATTGCGGCGGTAGCCACTCGAACGTCGATTGCGACGCCGGACGACGCCGCTACGATGGTCCTGGACGACTTATGCGGAGGATGGCACTGGAGAAACATGATCCAGCAGAACACCAAGAACAAAAGCATTCGCCGCGGTGCGGCAACCGTTGCAGCCATCGCCTTGGCTGGGGGAGCCATGGCCATGTCGGTAGCTCCGGCATCGGCAGCAAACACGAGCACCTGGGACGCTTTGGCCCAGTGCGAGTCGGGCGGCAACTGGGGCATCAATACCGGCAACGGATTCAAGGGTGGACTGCAGTTCACCAACTCGACCTGGAAGGCCTTCGGCGGTAGCGGAAGCGCCGCCAATGCCTCCAAGTCGGAGCAGATCCGTGTCGCCGAGCGCGTCAAGGCCGGCCAGGGCTGGGGCGCATGGCCCGCATGCTCCTCCAAGCTGGGGCTGTCCGGCGGCAAGGGCTCGGTGGCCAAGAGCTACAAGCCCGCTCCGAAGTCGACGAAGACTGCCACGCCACAGAAGGCGAAGTCCTCGAGCTACAAGTCGAGCCCGGCCAAGACCTACAAGTCGAACCCGGCCAAGACCTACAAGACCAAGTCTGTTCCGGCCAAGAGCTATGTATCCAGCGGCAAGCGCGCAGCGGCCCCGGTGACCAAGGCTCCGAGCATCAACGTGAACGTCAAGGATTCGGGCAAGAACTACACCGTCAAGGCGGGGGACACCCTGTTCAAGATTGCCCAGGCCCAAGGCCTGAGCAGCTGGCAGAACCTGTACTCCCTGAACCAGAGCGTCGTTCCGAACGCCAACGTCATCTTCGTTGGACAGACCCTGAGCCTGCCAACCAAGTAATCCGGTCCCTCCCAAGAGCGGACGAACGGCCAAGAGGGCTGTTCCATGGTCAAAACCCCCAAGTTGGCCATGGAACAGCCCTCTTGAATTTTCATTCAAGGACCTGCTCCCGCCCAACTGACTCCAGAGGCAGTAGCCGCCACAGCCGAGCGCTGGTCCAGCTCTGCCAGGCAGTGTGCTGAACGCACGGTGCGGCAGGGCTGTGGATTCCGTCGGCCTCCCGGTCTTTATCCGGCTTCCCCCGTAGGCTCCCCCCGCACCAGCGCCATTACCGGAGCTCAATGAACGGGAGCATTCGGGTCCTGCAGTGGCGGGGGGCAACTTAAGCGGCGCGAGCCCCGTTCCACCCTCCTGGAAGGGAGATGGAACGGGGCCCGCGCTTTCTGCTGTCCGGGACTCTTCCCGGGAGCCTATTTGCCCTTGCTCAGGATTTCATCTGCATCAAGAGTAGCCATCGCATGGGTGTTCATGTTTTGCGACGGGCCGTTAAGGAAACGCTCGAGGGAATCATCCATGGCATTGATCCAGCGGGTGTGGTGCGTCTCGGCCATGGTGCCGGTGATCACCGAGCGGTGGGCCTTGTCGCGGTAACCCAGAATGTCTTCGGACTTGTGGCGCATCCAGTCCTTGAAGAGCGTGCCGACGGCGTCCAGGTCGAATTCCGGGTAGTCGGTCGCCTGGATCAGTTCACGGACGTAGTCGGTCTGGAAATCGGCTTCCCCGTCGTGGTCCGGAATTGCGGCCTGGGCATCGAGCCAGCTTTGGATGTCCTTGGCGCGCTCGACTTCCGCGGGAAGGGGGATCTTGCCCGTCATCACGTCGCGCGCAAACCAGGCCTGCGCATCGAACATGTTGAAGGTGTAGTACTGGTCCTGTGCGCCGAGATAGAACAAATTGGTGTTCTGCTGCCACACGACACCCTTGTAGAGGTTGCCCGGGTAGAGCACGTTGGGGGAATTCACCGCCAGCTCGGAGGACAGGAACGGGTATTTATGCAGGTAGCCGGTGCACATGATGACGGCATCAAACTCACTGCTGGTGCCGTCTGCGAAGTGTGCGGTTGATCCCTCGAAGCTGGTAACCAACGGGCGCTCAACGGTGGTTGAGGGCCAGTCGAAGCCCATGGGAGCGCTGCGGTAGCTCAGCGTGATGGAAGCGGCACCCATCTTGTGGGCCTGCATACCGATGTCTTCGGCGGAGTACGAGGATCCAATCATCAGCAGGTGCTTGCCGGCAAAGCGCTCGGCGCCGCGGAAATCGTGGGCGTGGAGGACTTCGCCGGGGAACGTGTTGATCCCCTCGAACTCAGGGATGTTCGGGGTCGAGAAGTGACCTGTGGAGACCACCAGCTTGTCAAAGACGTGGGACTTGGACTCGCCGGTCTTTACATCCTGGCTAAAGAGCGTGAACTCCTCTGTTGCCTCGTCGTAGTTGACCCAGCGCACAGCGGTGTTGAACTGGATGTACTTGCGTACATCGGACTTTTCGACACGTCCGGAAATGTAGTCGAAGAGAACGGCACGTGGCGGGAACGAAGAAATCGGCCGGCCGAAGTGCTCATCGAAGGTGTAATCGGAGAACTCGAGGCATTCCTTGGGCCCGTTGGACCACAGGTGGCGGTACATCGAGGAGTGCGCGGACTCCCCTGAACCGTCCATTCCGGTGTGCCAGGTGTAGTTCCACTGTCCACCCCAATCTGACTGCTTCTCAAAGCAGGTGATTTCGGGCATCTCGGCGCCCTTGGCGCGTGCGGCTTCAAACGCCCGCAACTGTGCCATTCCGCTGGGTCCGGCTCCAATGATTCCGACTCGCAAACTCATGCTCTTCTCCTCATCTCCAGGGCCGATTCACATACCCGTGGCAAGGGTAGTTCGGGACCGCGCCAACAAGCGGCGACGACGGGAGGTGCAGTTCCAGGTGGGGATCATGATGCTCTGTGGACTACCAGGGCCAGATTCTCCAAACACCGCAAGTTCACCTGCTCCCGGGCCTCGATCCCTATCAGGGAGAGTCATCGCAATAACAGAAAAAGACCGGCAGATAGCGGTCATTGCGGTTCCGAACGAACCAGTGCTCGGCCCCTCGGGGGGTGGACTGGCTCTTGTTCCATAACAGCAGGGCCGGAGCCAACAGTCAAATCTCCTGCCGTTGGAACAACCCCGGAATCATGGTTCCGAATCGTTATTTTTGGCATACCGCAGCGGGACCCGTACTCCGTGCCAGGGAAGGCTCAGCACATGTCCGGCTCAAATCAAGCAACATCACGATTTCGACATTGACATGAGTGGATTCGATGCTATCCGGGGCCCTTTCCCTGATGCTGGTCGACTTGCCACGCACTAGGCAGGAAAACGGCAATCCGCTGCCGGGTGGGTGGCGAGCGGGTGCGGGACGCCGGGCGTATCTGACCGCGCATCGGCCCCCAACTCCACTGAACCCGTGGCCCGGGCCGCACGAATACGTCGATTTGCCATGGATCGACAGAACGGCAATTGAATTATGCCGGAGAGTTGACGGAAAAAATACGGCTCCCTAAAGTTGACGACTATGACCCAAAAACTTGGGGCGCATTCATTGGTGAGGCGCTCACACGAAGAGCGCATCATGCGGGCGCTGCGTGAGCATG
>JAUNVO010000270.1 GCA_030540695.1 Micrococcaceae bacterium
GAGCTCGCCGAAGCCGTCCGCGCGGCGCTCGAGGAACAATGTACGTCCACCAAGCACACCGAGCGGGTTCGTACCGCATTGGGGGGCAACCAATCCGCCATCATCCTGGTGGAGGACATGACCGCGGGAATCGCCGTGTGCAACGTGTACGCCGCGGAGCACCTGGAAATCCACACGGCCAATGCCGGCGCCGATGCCGCGGCGATCACTGCTGCGGGTGCAGTGTTCGTGGGGCCGAACTCCCCGGTGAGCCTGGGTGACTACTGCGCAGGTTCCAACCACGTCCTGCCGACCAGCGGCACCGCA
Source organism: Micrococcaceae bacterium (assembly GCA_030540695.1). Taxonomy (GTDB): domain Bacteria; phylum Actinomycetota; class Actinomycetes; order Actinomycetales; family Micrococcaceae; genus Paeniglutamicibacter. The sequence goes on from JAUNVO010000270.1 coordinate 307, forward strand.
GCCTTCGCCTCGGGCCTGAACGTCAACACCTTTCTCAAGGCCATACAGGTCATCGACTACGACCGCGAGGCCCTGTCCGCAGTGGCAGCGCACGTGATTGCGCTGGCCAACGCCGAGGATCTGCCGGCGCACGGAGACGCGGTGGCCGTGCGTTTCCCCTAGCGGGTGCCGACGCGCCGCCCTCTGTTACCAAATTACGGACCTGACCACAACATGTGGTAGTTGCAATGTTGTGATTAGGAGCTGCGGGGCCCTAAACTGATCCCGGGCACCCATGTGCCTTGAGAACCGACCCGAGGAAGGGGAGCCATGCATTGTCCCTACTGCCGGCACAACGATTCGCGTGTCGTGGACAGCAGGCTCACCGACGACGGCACGGCGATTCGCCGTCGTCGCCAATGTGCCGAGTGCGGGCGCCGCTTCAGCACCGCGGAGACCACCAGCCTGAACGTGCTCAAACGTTCCGGAGTGGCCGAACCGTTCAGCCGTGCCAAGGTCATCAACGGGGTGCGCAAGGCCTGCCAGGGCAGGCCGGTCACCGACGACGACTTGGCGTTGTTGGCACAGGAGGTCGAGGAAGCCGTTCGATCAACCGGCGCCGCGGAGATCAACGCCCGTGAAGTCGGCTTATCGATCCTGGCTCCCTTGCAACGACTGGATGAGGTCGCCTACCTGCGATTTGCCAGCGTCTACCAGGACTTCACGTCCCTGGAGGATTTCGAGCAGGCCATCGCAAAGCTGCGTGCAGAGCGTGAGACCAGGCCGGTGGGCAACCAGCGACCGCTGGGCGCACGCTAGGGGTTCGGACCAGCAACCGATTTCGCCAAGAACCGCACATGGCGGGCCTCCGGGCAGCAGTCTTCATCGAAGGTGAGGAAGCACGCAGGGAAGCCCGCCAGCGTTTATTCCCCGCGGTCAGGACACTGCAGATTGCAGGGCAGCCCCCACGATCCCGGCGTTGTTCTTTGACTTCGCCACGGTGATCGGGGTCTCGATCGACAGCTTGGGCAGGTAATCGCCGGCGCGCTTGGAAATGCCCCCGCCGATGATGAACAGGGAGGGGGAGAAGAGGAACTCCACATGGGAGAAGAATCGCTGCAAGCGCGTCGCGTATTCATCCCAGCTAAGTTCCTCCCGCTGCCGGGCCGAGGCCGAGGCGCGGGATTCGGCGACAGCCGAATCAATCTCCAGATGGCCGAGTTCAAGGTTCGGGACCAGCACGCCGTCGTGGATCAACGCCGAACCGATGCCGGTGCCCAAGGTAATGACCAGCACTGTACCGTCGACATCCTTTCCTGCGCCGAAGTGCACCTCGGCCAGGCCAGCGGCGTCGGCATCGTTCATCACCAGCACGGGACGCCCGAGCTGCTTGGTGAACAACGCATCCACGTCCGTGCCGATCCAGGACTTGTCGACGTTCGAGGCCGAGCGGGCCACACCGCGGTGGATGATCGCCGGGAAGGTGACCCCCACCGGGGTATCGGACTCGGGGGCGTCTTCGCGTTCGTTGAGCTCGGCGACGATCTCGGCGACGACCTTGGACACCGCCTCGGGAGTCGCAGGCTTCGGGGTGTCGATACGGAAGCGATCGCCCACCAGCTTTCCGGTGGTGAGGTCGACGATGCCGCCCTTGATGCCGGTGCCTCCGATGTCAACGCCGATGGCGCCGCGGGCTGGGATGTGTGGGCTCGATGACATGCGTGTGGTTTCCTTCTCGAACGGCTGCTAGGCCACGGGGCGATTTGCGCTAGGGCAGGGTGAGGATTTCTGCGCCGTCCTCGTTGACGAGCAAGGTGTGTTCAAATTGTGCTGTTCGTTTGCGGTCCTTGGTGGTGGCAGTCCAGCCGTCCTCCCACATGTCCCACTCGATGGTGCCCAGGGTGAGCATCGGTTCAATCGTGAAGGTCATGCCTTCCTCGATGAGTTGGCTGTAGGCCGGCGCTGCATCGTAGTGCGGGATGATCAGGCCGGTATGGAAAGACTCTGCCACGCCGTGACCGGTGAAGTCCCGCACCACGCCATAGCCGAATCGTTTGGCGTAGGAGGCGATGGTGCGGCCGATCACGTTGATTTGGCGGCCGGGCATGACCGAGCGGATGGCTCGGCGCAGCGATTCCTCGGTGCGTTCAACGAGCAGGCGGGACTCTTCGTCGACATCCCCTGCCAGGAACGTGGCATTGGTGTCGCCGTGGACCCCGCCGATGAACGCGGTGATATCGATGTTCACGATGTCCCCATCCCGGACCACCGTGGTGTCCGGGATGCCGTGGCAGATGACTTCGTTGATCGAGGCGCACAAGGACTTGGTGAAGCCGCGGTACCCAAGGGTCGACGGGTAGGCCTTGTGATCGAGCAGGAACTCGTGACCTACGCGGTCCAGTTCATCGGTTGTCACTCCGGGTACGACGGCCTTGCCCACCTCGGCAAGTGCCTGGGCCGCAATTTTGGAGGCCACACGCATTTTTTCGACGATCTCCGCCGAGCGGACCTCTGGGGCATCGGACTTGCGTGGTCCGGGGCGCCCGACATACTCGGGACGGGGGATCGAAGCTGGAACGGTTCGTTGCGGCGTAGGGGTCCCCGGTGCCAGGGAGCCAATGGGTGCAGTTGAAGCTAAAGGCATGATGTCCATTCTAGCGGTGTCCGGGTATGCGGGCCACGTGGTCAGTCACCACTTGGGGGCTCGGCGCCGACGTCGGGTTGTAGGGTGGGGTTCACAACGAGTCAACGTGTATCAAGGAAAGGTGGGTCGGTCCCGATGAGTGGAGCATTGCCCGGTGAGGGAGAATTCTGGTTCAACACCGCCACAGGCCAAGTCGAGTCCGGACCGCAGGCCGACTGGTCGAAGCTGTTGGGACCCTATGGTTCGCGGGCCGAAGCGGAACTGGCGATGGCCAAGGTGCGTGAACGCAACGAGCAGTGGGACAAGGAGGACGAGGAAGAAGCCGAACGGGGCGGTTCGTGGAAGTAGGCCCGTTACTGCCCGAATTCGTGCTCGGTGGCCGGGAAGGATCCGTCAAGGACCTCTGAGTGGTACGCAGAGACGGCACCGGCCACCACCGAGCGCAGGTCGGCATACTTCTTCACGAAACGGGCGCTTTTTCCGCTTCCCAACCCAAGCATGTCCTGCCATACCAGGACCTGTCCGGTGGTGGCGCCGCCGGCCCCGATCCCCACGGTGGGAACTCTCAGCGACTCGTCGACAAGGCGCGCGGTCTCCGTGGGAACCATTTCCATCAGCACGGCAAAGGCTCCTGCGGCCTCCAACGCCCGTGCATCGGCGACGAGTCCCTGCCCGGCATCGCCACGGCCCTGGACCCGGTAACCGCCCAGTGCGTGTTCGGATTGCGGGGTGAATCCGATGTGGGCCATGACCGGGACCCCGGCAGCGACCAAGGCGCGAACATGCGGCACAAAGTATTGCCCGCCTTCGAGCTTCACGGCATGTACCCCGCCTTCCTTCATGAGTTTCACCGCTGAGGCCACGGCCTGTTCGGGAGACACCTCATAGGAACCAAAGGGAAGG
>JAUNVO010000271.1 GCA_030540695.1 Micrococcaceae bacterium
GGATGTGACGAAGCTTCGCGGGGCCGGAAAACGGGAACTTTGGCGCAGCCTGCAACTTGTCTACCAAAACCCGGATTCCGCCTTGGACCCGCGCCACACGGTGTCCCGGATCATCACTGAACCCCTGGAGAACTACAAGGTCGGGAGCAAGGCAGAACGAAGGATCCGCGTGGCCGAGCTGCTGGACGCGGTCAACCTGCCCGCCCGCATGGCAACACTTGGCGCCAAGGAACTCTCCGGAGGCCAGCGCCAACGCGTGGCCATCGCCCGGGCGCTGGCACTTGGCGCCAAGACGCTGGTGCTGGACGAGGCCCTTTCGGCCCTCGACGTCCTCACCCAGGCCCAGGTCCTGTCCCTGCTTGAAGACCTTCAGCTCACCCAGGGCCTGTCATACCTGTTCATTTCCCACGACCTGCACGTCGTGGAACGGATCTCCCATGATGTGGGGGTCATGCGCAGGGGCCGGCTTGTCGAGGTAGGCCCGGCGGCACGGGTCTTTGGAAACCCGGCCAGCGAATACACCAGGCTGCTGCTGGATTCGAACCCAGGCCAGCTCTTGCGCGAGCTGGCAACCAACTGACTTCGGCCAACACGGCCCCGAACCCCCATGGATGTAAAGGAAGAACAATGAGCACCACGCACGTGCAGGAACGAACAGCCGAATCGCGCTATGCGGAGTTGGGCGCACGCTTTGCCCCGGTCTTCGCGCGGATCGCCGAAGGGGCGGTGGAGCGGGAAAACAACCACGTGCTGCCCTTCGAGCCAGTGCGCTGGCTCAAGGAATCCGGCTTCACCACCTTGCGGGTGCCGGCCGCGCACGGGGGAGAGGCGATCAGCCATGAACATCTTTTCCGTCTGGTGGTGGAGCTCTCCGCGGCGGATTCCAACGTCGGGCATCTGTTGCGCTCACATTTCTCTTTCGTGGAAACCATTGCGCTGCAGCCCGAGGACTTCCAGGCCCGCTGGTTCCCGCGGGTGATTGCCGGTGAGATCTTTGGCAACGCGGCCACGGAAAAGGGCGGAAACGCCTTGGGGACCACCAACACCAAGTTGCGCCGGGAGTCCGGCCAATGGCTGCTTCGGGGCGAGAAGTACTACACGACGGGTTCGATCTTTGCGGACTGGGTCATCGTCATGGCAAGCACCGAGGGTCTCGAGGGGCGCCAGTACGCGATCGTGCGTGCCGATGATGCGCGGGTGAGGATCATCGATGACTGGGACGGTTTCGGCCAACCGCTGACAGGCACCGGGACCGCGATCTTCGACGATGTGGTGGTCCCCGAGGAGGACATCATCGCGCGCAAGGTCTCTTCCACCCTTGAACCGGCGTTCTTCCAGCTCGCGCTGCTGAGCGTGCTGGCCGGCATCGGCCATGCGGCCTTGGCCGATGCCGCCGAATTGGTGCGCACCCGCACCCGGACCTTCAACACCGGCTCCGGGGAGCTGTTCCGCAACGACCCGCTGATCCAGGAAAAGGTCGGCCGGATTGCCGCCGCGGTCTACGCCGCCGACTCGATCGTTTTCGCTGCCGCCCGCGACCTGGACGCAGCAGTGGACCCCTCCCTGGGGCTGGACGCGGAAGCGGCGTTCATCCGCGCCGAGATCGCCGTGCAGCAAGCACACGTGAGCGTTCCGAAGCTCGTCCTGGATGCCACCAGCGAAATCTTCGACGTCACCGGGGCCTCGGCCGTATCGCGTGGCAAGTCGTTGGACAGGCATTGGCGCAACGCCCGCACCGTCGCCACCCACAACCCGGTGGCCTTCAAGGCGCGCTCGGTCGGGGACTACTACATCAACGGCACCATCCCCACCGGCTTGCACTCGATCGGTGAAGCAACGGATACACAGAAGGAGAACAACTAAATGGGAACCTTCGACGCGCGGCCGCGGCTGCTGCTCAGCGCCTTCCTGATGAACACCCCCAGCCACATCCTTGGTGGCCAATGGCGCCATCCCGAGGCGCAGCAGCACCGTTTCAACGAGTTGTCGCTGTGGGTGGATCTGGCCAAGCAGCTGGAGGATGCCAAGTTCGACAATCTTTTTTTTGCCGATGTCGTCGGGCTCTACGGCGACCATGAGGGCGGCTGGGCCTCCCACGTCCGCAAGGGAATGCAGGTTCCCTCGCACGACCCCATGGTATTGCTCTCGGCACTCGCCGCCACCACCAGCGATATCGGTTTGGCGATGACCAGCTCGGTGGTGCAGGCATCGCCGTTCCAGTTTGCCCGCCAGCTTTCCACCCTTGACCACCTCTCCGAGGGGCGGGTTGCCTGGAATATCGTGACCAGCGTGCTGGAAAACTCGCACCGCAACTTTGGCGCCGCGGGCTTGACCGCCCACGATGACCGCTACGACTGGGCAGACGAGTATGTCGAGGCGGCCTACAAGTTATGGGAGGGTTCCTGGGATGACGACGCACTGCTGGCCGACAAGGAATCGGGGATCTTTGCCGACCCGGCCAAGGTGCACAAGATCAACCACCGGGGCAAACGGTACTCCATCGACGGCCCGCACCTTGCCGTACCGAGCCTCCAGCGCACACCGTTCCTCTTCCAGGCAGGCTCCTCGGCACGCGGACGCCAGTTTGCCGCCGAGCATGCCGAGGCCACCTTCCTGTTTGCCCCGCACCCCGAATACGTGGCCAAGCAAGTGGGCAAGATCCGTGAACTGGAGGCCGCTGCCGGTCGTGCCAAGGGGGACGTCAAGGTGTTTGCCGGTTTGTCCTTCGTGGTGGGAAGCACCGAGGCGGAAGCCAAGGCCAAGGAAGCCGAGTATGACGAGTACCTGGACCTGCATGCGATCGTCGCCCACATCGGCGGCGGCATCGGTGTCGATTTCGGCGGGTTGGACCTGGATACGCCGCTGGGCGAGATTGAAACCGAGGGTGCACGTGGGGTGCTCGAGGCGGCCATCGCCTCGGTGCCCGGCGGAAAGCCGACGATCGGTGACTTGGCGCGTTACCGTGCCAAGGCGCAACAGATCTCCGGCACCCCGGAGCAGATCGTCGATGAGATCGAACGCTGGCAGGATGCGGGCATGGACGGGCTGAACATCATGAACCAGATCCTTCCCGGTTCCTACACGGACTTCATCGACGGGATCCTGCCCGAGCTGCACCAGCGCGGCCTTGCCCAAAAGGAATATGCCCCGGGCAGCTTGCGCCACAAGGTGTTCGGACGTGGCGACCGTTTGGAAGAAACCCACCCGGCCGCACGTTTCCGCGGTGCCTTCACCGAATTCTCCGCTGCCAACACGGAATTGAAACTGGAAAGCATCGAGTAGCTGCGAACGCACCGAAGAAATGCATGACGGTGGCCGGCGTGCGACTGGATCCCACGCCGGCCATGGAGTTTAAGCCAGCGGGGTCTTTCGCAGACAGAAGCTGGCATGCAGTTGTAGCGTTGGGAACATGAGCACCACAGACAATGCACCGCATGTGAATGATCCGGAAGTGATACGACGGCTCCTGAAGACTCCAGCGCGTTGGGCAGTGGTCGGCTTGAGCAACAACCCCAGGCGCGTGGCGCCGGGGGTTTCGCGGGTCCTGCAGGAAGAGCTGGGAATGAAGATCGTCCCGGTCTCGCTTCGTGCTGACAGCGTGCTGGGGGAAACCGGCTACCGCAAGTTGGCTGATATTCCCGGTCATATCGACGTCGTCGACTGTTTTGTGAATTCCCGAAGAGTCGGCGACATTGTTGACCAGGCTATCGACATTGGGGCGGATGCCGTGTGGCTGCAATTGGGTGTCATTGATGAGGCAGCCGCCCAGCGAGCCAAGGAGGCGGGGCTCGA
>JAUNVO010000272.1 GCA_030540695.1 Micrococcaceae bacterium
CCCCGATGGAACGCTCCAGTTGGTCAACAGCGCCCTGGAAACCTTTGCCGGCGAAATCCGCAGACATCTGGCCGGTGGCTGCCTCCAGGACGGCGGAGCAAGACCATGACGAAGGCACTGCACATCAACTGGACGGCATGCGACGGCCGGGGCATTTGCACCGAACTGCTGCCCGGCGTTCTCCAGCGCGATGACTGGGGTTACCCCGTGGCGCAGGCAACCGCGCCTGGCGAACGCAGCAACGTGCCCATCTCCCCGGATTTGATGGATGCCGCACGGGACGCGGTCAGGCTGTGTCCCCGGTTGGCCCTGCGCCTGGTTGAGGCCAGGGACAGTGCCGCCGAGGCCACGTCAAAGACCGGGGGCGCGGGGTGATGGGGTGCGCGACGCCATGGCCGGACCTATACTTCACACCATGAGCGAGGACCCCCGGGTACTGCTGGTGGAAGACGACGCATCACTGGCGTCCATGCTCCGTGAGCTCCTGGAGGGCGAGGGCTACGGGGTTGAGGTTGCCCCGGATGGACGCCGTGCCCTGCACCTGGGGCTCAGCCGGCACTTCGATGTCATGGTCCTGGACCGCGGGCTGCCGGGCATTGAAGGCCTGGATGTCCTGGAACGCCTGCGCAAGCACGGTGTCCCAACCCCGGCGCTGGTCCTTTCGGCGTTGAGCAACCCGGCGGACCGCGTGGAGGGATTGGACCGCGGGGCCGAGGACTACCTGGGCAAGCCCTTTGACATCGACGAGTTGCTCGCACGGTTGCGCTCGCTGCTGCGCCGCCATCTGGACACCTCCGCGGTGTTGCGCGTGCCCGCCGGTGTCTTGGATACCGCATCCCGGACGGTGACGCGCCCGGATGGCACCCAGGTGGTGCTATCCGAGCGGGAAAGCGAACTGCTGGCCCATCTGGGCCGGCGACCCGGCCAGGTCTTCACACGCTCCGGTCTGCTGGAATCGGTCTTCCAGGACGCCGGGGAGGGCGGGGTTGTCGACACCTACGTGCATTATCTGCGCAGGAAGCTCGGCCGTTCATGCGTTGTGACGGTCCGCGGGCTCGGATATTCCCTGGGTCCGCTGGCATGAGTGAGCGCGATGCGGCGGAACTTCGAAGCAGCGCCCGGCGCCTGGCCCTGCAGTTCACGGTCCTGATGGTGGTGGTGCTGGCACTGATGGGGATCGTCTTGTACTCGATCGTGGCGGCAAGCACCTCAGAGTCCCTGGCCCGCTCACTGGAGGACGCCACCAGGGTGGACTCGCCCCGTGATGCGTCCCCGGGCGTCTTTGTGGCGATTTCCGGCCACGACGGGAACCGGGAATCTTCCTCGCGCGTACCCGGCGGGCTGCCGGACCTGGCGGCCATGGAGCGCGTGGCGGCCACCGGAGTCCGGGAGAGCGGGACCTTTTCCGCCGGCGGCAGGAGCTACCAGGTCCTGACCGTCGTCCGCGGCGAGCACGTGGTCCAGTCGGCGATCGACACCCATGAATCCCGCGAGGCGCTGGAGCGGCTGGGATGGGGCATGGCGGTGTCGGGCGCCGCTGCCACCTTGATGGCTGCGGGGCTGTCGGTGGTGATGGCGAATCGGGCCATGCGTCCGCTGGCCGCCAGCCTTGCCCAGCAGCGCAGGTTCGTGGCCGATGCCAGCCATGAGCTGCGGACACCCTTGACCTTGCTCAGCACCAGGGCACAACTGCTGCGACGCAAACTTGGCGGGGCGGGGTACTCGCTGGAACAAAGCGCCGTGGAGGTCTCACGGATCGTGGAGGACTCCAAACTCCTGCAGGAGATCCTTGATGACCTGTTGATTTCCTCGGACCCCAGGTCCACCGCCGACTACGCACCGGTGGACCTGAACGATATTGCCCGCACCGCCGTCAGCCTGGCAGGACCTGGCGCCGAGGAACGTTGCATCGTTCTTGAGCTGGATATCCCGGAAGGTCCGGTCATGGTCACGGGGTCCGGGGTGGCGCTGTTGCGCGTTGCCACTTCGTTGGTTTCCAACGCACTGGACTATGCCAAGAAAAGCGTTGCTGTTGGAATCGCCGTCGAGGGATCTGACGCCTGCATCCGCGTCGGTGATGACGGCCCAGGATTCCCCGAGGGATTCAAGGCTGCCGCATTCAATCGCTTTGCCTCGGCGAGGCCCGTCACCCACGATACGGGCGCCCCCCGCCACTATGGACTTGGCCTGGCCTTGGTTGCCGAAATCGCGGTGCTGCACCGTGGCAAGGTCGTGATCGAATCCGGGCCGGCCGGCGGCGCCGTGGTCAAGGTGATCCTGCCCATGGTGAAAAGGTGAACCTTGCGACCGGGGCCGCTCAGCGGATTGTTCCGACCGCGTTGGTCCGCGCGTTGGTGCCTTGCCACGAGATGGCCGGCTCAGTGCCATCACCGGGGGCCAAGCCAAGTTCCCTGAGGCGCGAGGCCAAGACCGCAGCCAGGGCATCGTGGCCGGCCTGGTCCAGGTGCACCCTGTCTGCCAGCTGCCCTTCAAGGCCGTACCGTGCCAACCAATCCCCGGCGCCAACAAAGTCGATGCCCCGCTCGCGGGCATAGGAACCCAGCAGCGAGTCCACCGAAGCCCGCCGGCTCCCGTTCACCGAGGGGAGCCCTGCCAGCGTGCCGATCATGAGCAGTTGCGAGCCCGGGTACCGCTGCGTGAGCGCATTGATGGTTTCATCAACGCCTCGCAGGATTCTTTGCCGGGAGGCCCCGATTCTTGCGTCATTCCCGCCTCCTTCAACAACGATCAGCGCAGGCGGCTCGGCGGGCATGGGCCACAGGTGCTGTTTCAAGGCCGTTGGGTAGTTGGGTGATCCGCCGCGTTTGGAGGCCACGAAGCCAAGGCCCCCACCGCCGACAAATTGAACGTCGTACCCCACCGAGCGCAGGGCTTCCTGGGGCCAGGTGCGGAACCCGGGGACGTTCGCGGCGCCAGCTGACTGCGAATCTCCGATGAGCAGCGCGCTTCGGCGGCCATCGGTGGGCTGTTGCACCGCCGCGGATGCACCCCGTGGTGCGTCGATGCGGATACCGGGGGCTGCTTGTGCCGAACTTGTTGGGCCTTGTGCCTGCATGGATCGGTTGTGGATTTCGGTGCCGGGAACCAGCAACATCACCACCAGCAGCAGGCCAACTCCGAGTGCCTTGGTACGGGTGCGGATTTTTTGTCCGGTGTGCCTCAAGGGGTGCCTCCGCGTTATTCTCGGTGCCAAGGAGCTGGTGGCAGGACGGGATCCAGCGGACCACGTACGGCCTTGGTGCAATCATGCGCCCTTCGCTCCCGGACACCACCGCGGATCACCGTACCGTGGCCGATTCGTGATGAATCGCCCGGCTGCCTTCCCTGCCCGTGTGGACCGCGCCGAGGCGAAGTGGGCGGGACTTCGGTCCCTTGTGGGACTGGGGCCTTGGGTGTGAAGCTGGCAGTCCCGGAGCCTTCGGCAACCTACCGCTTGTGTTCCGGGTTCGGGAGCCATCGTGAACGAGTCGTCCGCAGCACATCAAGCGCCACCAGAGCTGATCCCTGATTCGGTGCTTCGCGCCCTGAGGGGATCGACGTGGATGGCTTCTTGGTGGCTTGCCGTGCCCGGAAGCATGGCCTGCCTGGTGCCGGCAGTGCGTCTGGCGTTGGGCAAACGTCGCACCGGCGCGAAAATGTTGGACCTCCCAGGGGCGCGCACGCAGGGTTCCCGCATGACGGCCCATGCCGCGTCACGGATTCTTGGGTGTTTCTTTCTGGTGCTGGGTGCCGGATCCGTGCTGGCCAACGCGTACACCAGCTACA
>JAUNVO010000273.1 GCA_030540695.1 Micrococcaceae bacterium
TTGGCCATACTCGCGATCACCTCCATCGACGACGATTCGGAGGACCCATGCTAGATATACACAGGCTCACCCTCCTGCGCGAGGTCAAGCTCCATGGCAGCATGAGTGCCGCGGCCCGAAACCTCTCCTACAGCCATTCGGCTGTCTCCCAGCAACTGGCCGTGCTGGAGAGGGAAGCTGGTGTGAAGTTACTGGAAAAAGTTGGTCGAAACGTGAAGCTCACGTCTGCCGCCGAGGAATTGGTGCGGAACACCGAAACGATCCTCGCTGCCCTGGAACGGGCCGAGTCCGACTTGGCGACCTCACGCGAACGGGTGCACGGCGTGGTGACCATAGCCGCGTTTGCCACCATCAGCCGAACGGTGCTCCCGGCGGTGCTGGAAGCCTTGTCGCTCGAGCACCCCGACCTTGAAGTGCGGATTCATCGCTACGAGCCCGAGGACGCGGTGATTCGGTTGGTGTCCCGACGCGTTGACGCGGTCATCACCGACTCCTTTCCCGGCACCGCGGAACAGGCCGTCGGCGACCTGCACACCACGGTGTTGGGCCACGATTCGGTCAGGGGCTATCTACCCCACGGACAGGACTTCGACTCCTTTGAGCAGGCGCGCCAGGTTCGGTGGGTCATGGAACCGGCGGAATCCGCAGCGGCCCAATGGGCCAGGAGGGTCTGCCGCGAACGTGGAATCGAACCGGTCGTCGCGCATGTATCCTCCGACCTGCTATTTCACCTGCGTTTGGTGGAGCACGGACTGGCGGCGGCCTTCCTGCCGGACATGGTCGTGAGGGAAACGGACAGCGACATCCAGCCAAGCCAGTGGCTTCCTGTCGAGCAGCAACGGGTTATCCAGTTTCTGGTGCGCAGCGGTACCGAAGGGGACCGGGCCTTGCTCGCGGTGCGCGAAGCCGTGAGTCGCGCCCTGTCCGATGGACCCGAATTGTAAGTGTTCCTTACAGGTAACCGTCAAGATCTTTCGCTTATCTTTACGCCTGATGCTGGCTAGATTGGTGGTGGATGCACCTGCCGTTTAGCGCGCGGTGCCTTCCAGCTAGTACGAAACAGCTTGAGAGGAACGATTCGCGATGACCGTCAATGAAATGGCCACTTCGGCCCCAGCCACCAATACACTGATCGACGCACCTGCGTTGTGGCCGGCCCAAGCACACACCCCCACGGTGATCGGCAGACAGCTGGTCATTGACCGCGGGGAAGGTTCCTACGTCTATACCGTCGACGGACGACGTCTCTTCGACGGGACCGCTGGGCTGTGGCACGCCAATATCGGCCACGGCAACCGGGAGCTGGCCCAGGTTGCCCACGATCAAATGCTCAAGCTCGAGACTTACCATACCTTTGCGCGCTTCACGAACGACAAGGCGGTGGCCTTGGGGGAGGTCATTGCCGGGATCTCGCCGATCGAACGCTCCAAGGTCATCCTGAACTCCGGTGGCTCCGACGCCATCGACGTGGCCTGCAAGCTGGCCCGTCGGCACTGGCAGCGCGAAGGGCGGTCTTCAAAGAAGATCATTCTCAGCCGCGAATTCGCCTACCATGGCCTGCACGCCTACGGGACGAGCATTGCCGGGCTTGAGTTCAACCGCGAAGGCTACGGCACGGACTCACTCGTCCCGGAAACCGCACGGATCTCCTTTAACGACGCAGCGCAGGTCGAAGCACTGATCTCACAGGTCGGTGCGGAGAACATCGCGGCACTGGTATCCGAACCGGTGCAGGGCACCGGAGGTGTCAACCCGCCGGAGCCCGGATACCTCGAAGCGATCCAACGGCTCTGCCGTCAGCATGAGATCCTGCTGATCGTCGATGAAGTGATCACCGGTTTTGGCCGGCTGGGCACCATGTTCGCCTCCGAACGGTACGGGCTCGAACCTGACATGATCACCTTCGCCAAGGGTGTCACCTCGGGCTACGCGCCCCTGGGCGGCGTGCTTGTTGGCCCACGTATCTGGGAACCTTTCTACGTGGATTCTCCCGACACACCGATCTTCCGGCACGGGGCGACCTATGCCGGCCACGCCACGGCATCCGCGGTGGCGCTTCGCCACCTGGAAATCCTCGAGCGTGAGAACCTCGTCCCGCGCGTCAGCGAACTCGAAGCGGTGCTGCGCACCGCCCTGGCAGGCCTGGCGCAGCGCCAAGGTGCGGTGACAGATGTCCGGGTGGCGGGCCTGTTGGGAGGGGTTTCCCTGGCCGGGCACCTGAACGCTGTCCAGATCTGCGACGACCTCATTGAGCTGGGCTTCATCAGCCGGCCCCTGAGGGGCAACACCCTCCAGATCAGCCCGCCGTTCATCATCAGCGATGAGGAGCTCAGGGGGTATGTCGCGGCCATCGAGCATGCCATCGTGGAGCGGGAGAACCGATGAGCCAGATGACCGAGGCAACGCACACGCTGATTGCCCCCGATCCCGCGGCCGTGGCCATCGCCGATGCCGCGATCATGTCGATCGGTCTGCGTGGTGAGGGTATCGCCGTGGCGGACCCCGCAACCGGGGAGACCATCGGCCACGTTCCAAACCGCAGCGTGGAGACCGCGCTGGAATTCGTGGGCAGGGCCGAGGAAGCCGGACGGGCTTGGGCGAAAAAAAGTGCCCGCGAGCGTGCAGAGGTGCTCCATGCCTGGCATGAACTGCTGCTCCGTCATCGTGAACAAATTGCGCACCTGATTTCACGTGAAATGGGCAAAACCCTGGTCGAGGCGGCCGGCGAGGTCAAATATGGTTCAGACTTCGTGCGGTGGTACGCCGAGGAAGCAGTGCGCCCTGCCGGGGACTACCGGGAGGCTCCGGATGGCGGGGCCAGCATCCTGACGCGAAGGGCGCCGGTGGGGCTTGCCGTTTTGATCACCCCGTGGAACTTCCCTTTGGCGATGGCCACCCGCAAAATCGCGCCAGCCCTGGCCGCAGGTTGCCCGGTGGTCGTCAAACCTGCGACGCTGACACCGCTGACCACGTACTACGCGGTGAAACTCGCCGTGGAGGCCGGGGTGCCCGAGGACCTCATCCAGGTTGTCACCACCTCGGATTCGGCAGCATTCAGCGGTGCTGTGCTGCGGGACCCCCGGGTCCGCAAGGTCTCCTTCACCGGTTCGACCCCCGTCGGCCGGCAGCTCCTGGAGCTGGCTTCCAAGAATGTCCTGCGCAGCTCCATGGAGCTTGGCGGCAACGCCCCGCTCATTGTCTTTGACGATGCGGACATGGAGCGGGCGCTGGAAGGGACCATGGCGGCCAAGCTGCGCAACGGCGGCCAGTCATGCATCGGCGCCAACCGCATCTATGTCCAGGACGGCATCGCAGACGAGTTTGCTGCCGAGCTGGCCAGGCGTTTTGCCCAGGTGCCGGTCGGTGCCGGGCTCGGCCCGGGTAGCGTGCTCGGCCCGCTCATCGACGATCGCGCGGTGCGGCAGATGGAAACCTTGACACGGAGCGCGATGGAGATGGGTGCCGAGCTGTTGGCCGGCGGGTATGCCTACGACGGTCCGGGCCATTTCTTTGCTCCCACCGTGCTTGATCGCGTCACGGCAAACACCGATGTCGTGCGGGAAGAGATCTTTGGCCCGATCGCGGCCATCCAGCGCTTCAGCACCGAAGACGAAGCTGTCAGGCAGGCCAATGACACGGAGTTCGGACTGGCCGGGTATGTCTTCTCCGAGAACCTGGATCGCGCACTGAACGTCGCTGACCGCCTGGAAACGGGAATCGTGGGAATCAACCAAGGCGTTCCGTCGAATGCGGCGGC
>JAUNVO010000013.1 GCA_030540695.1 Micrococcaceae bacterium
CACCGATGGCGCCGAATCCACCCCGTGCGGGGAGCATTCGGCGCCATCGGTGATACTGCCCTGGAACTACGCGGTCGCCACGATATGGGTGGTCGCGATGACCGTGGCGTGCTCGGCACGCAACAGCGCATCCACCAGCGAGGAGAGGACGACCATCGAACCGTCGACCTCCAGTTTCACCGGGTGCTCGTGCGCGATCATGGCCAGCATCCCGCGGATGGGCTCGGCCGATTCGTCCCGGCCGAGGAGCGGATTCCAACCCAGCAGCACATCTGCGGGCGCATCTGCCCGCGCCGGTGTGTAGCTGATGGCAAAGGTCAGGATCTTCCCGCCCATCGCCTTGGGCTTGTTGCGCAACACGATCACGCCCTGGGCGCCGGTGGCATCATCAAGGAGCATCTTCTGCGCACTGCCCAGCGTCATCGCCGCCGGATCCCATTCGTGGATCGAGTTGTAGAACTCGATCACCAGCTGGGTCAGCTCGACGCTACCGGTCCCGATGTCTTCCAGGGTCAGCCCCTCGTCATCGAAGACCGGCAGCAACAAGCCGCCGGGTTCCACAATCACGTCACGCGCTTCCTGGATTTTTTCCATGCCCAGCGAGGCACAGAACCCGGCGGCCGCTGCCGCATCGGTTCCGGCCGTCACCGTGTAGCGAGCCTTGAGCTCCACCGGTTGGCCGGCGGGAACCAGTGCACGCAGGCGCGCCACCAGCTCGGTTCCCACACCGGTGCGACGGTGCTCCCGTGCCACCTCCACATACAGCCACAACCGCGTGGGGTGCAGTGAGGAAGCGAAAACGACCCCGGCCGCCACGGCGATACCCTGGTCCGTGGCCACCAGTGACCGGCTGAAGGGCGTTTCCGCATCGACCCGGAACATCGTGCGGTCCTGGTGGGCGTGCGGGGACGCCGGATCGCCGAATATCTCCAGCAACGCCAGGTCGTCCCCGTCGGCCCATGGACGGAATTCGAGTGTCGCCATGTGTCTAGGCCCCGTTGAGACGCTCGGAGAGGTAGCTGCGCACCTGATCCAGCGCCACTCGTTCCTGGCTCATGGTGTCGCGGTCGCGGATCGTCACGGCCTGGTCATCGAGGGTGTCGAAGTCCACGGTGATGCAGAACGGGGTGCCGATCTCATCCTGGCGGCGGTAGCGACGGCCAATGGCCCCGGCATCGTCGAAGTCGATGTTCCAGGACTTGCGCAGCTCGTTGGCCAGGGCCTTGGCCTTCGGGGAGAGCTCCTCGTTGCGTGAAAGCGGAAGCACGGCGGCCTTGACCGGGGCCAGTCGCGGATCGAGCTTGAGCACGGTTCGCTTGTCCACCCCGCCCTTGGAATTCGGGGCCTCGTCCTCGACGTAGGCATCGACGAGGAACGCCATCATCGAACGGGTCAGGCCGAAGGACGGCTCGATCACGTACGGGGTGTAGCGCTCTCCGGTGGACTGGTTGAAATAGCTCAGCTCCGTGCCAGAGGCCTTTGAGTGGGCCTTGAGGTCGAAGTCGGTGCGGTTGGCAACGCCCATCAGCTCGCCCCACTCCGAGCCCTGGAACCCGAAGCGGTATTCGAAGTCGATCGTGACATCGGAGTAGTGCGCGCGTTCATCATCCGGGACGTCGAAGCGGCGCAGGTTCTCCTCATTGATGCCCAGATCCAGGAACCAGGCCCAGCAGTCCTCCACCCACTTGTCAAAGAACGCCGGGGCGTCCTCGGGTGCGGTGAAGAACTCGATTTCCATCTGCTCGAACTCACGGGTGCGGAAGATGAAGTTGCCCGGGGTGATCTCGTTGCGGAAGGCCTTGCCGATCTGGCCGATGCCGAACGGGGGCTTCTTGCGCGAAGCGGTGAGCACGTTGTTGAAGTTCACGAAGATGCCCTGTGCGGTTTCCGGGCGCATGAAATGCATGCCGGCGGCCGTGTCGACCGGGCCGAGGAACGTCTTGACCAGCCCGGAGAAGAGCTGCGGTTCGGTGAACTGGCCCTTGGTGCCGCAGTCGGGGCAGGCGATTTCGCTCATGCCGTCGACCGGCTGGCGCTTCTTCTTGGCAACGAATGCCTCGATGAGGTGGTCTTCGCGGTGGCGCTTGTGGCAGGAGGTGCACTCGACCAGCGGGTCGGTGAACGTCTCGACGTGGCCGGAGGCTTCCCAGACGGCCTTGGGCAGGATGATGGAGGAATCAAGGCCCACCATGTCTTCGCGTCCGCGGACGAAGGTCTGCCACCATTCGCGCTTGATGTTTTCCTTCAGCTCGGTGCCCAGTGGCCCGTAGTCCCATGCAGAGCGGGAGCCACCGTAGATTTCACCGGCCTGGAAGACGAAGCCGCGCCGTTTGGCGAGGGAGATGACTTGATCGAGCTTGGACTGAGGCGCCATAACAACTCCAATGGTTCACGAGGCCGCTGGTTGCGGTCCGTTGGGCGAAAACATACCTTCCAAGCCTAACGTGTCCACCTGCCGAAGTCCGAGTTTCCGCTTGCCCGGGGCCGAAGCGAGACCCAGGTCCGCCTAACCCGAAGCATCACTTCCAACGCTCAACACCTTGCCATGGCGTTTCCCCGCCTCGGGCAGCTTCGCGTGTCCGGGGCGGGGCGCCGCATGCGGGCCGGTTTTGGGCGCACAGGGCTTCGCCGGCGCCACCGCGATGTTGTCTTTCTAGGCGCGGAGCCGCCGGAACCGGCTACCGGAAATCGAGGCCAGCGCAATCGCGGCCAGGGTCAACAGCGTCCCGGCGACCGTTGCCGCACTGATGACGGCCCCGGGCGCCGGAACGATGAGATCGATCAGCAACGAACCAACCAATTGCCCGCTGATCATTCCCAGGCCGGTCATCAGCACGCCAAGGTGCTTGACGAGGAATGCGGAAAACCCGATGAACACGCACCCCAGCGGTCCGCCGAGGTAGTACCACCACTGGGGCGGTAGGGGCCCGGGCGTGCCGACAATCGGAATTCGAACCACCAGCAAAATCGCGAGCAGGATCCCGCCAACCAGAAAATTCATCAGCGTTGCGGCTATCGGGGTCCCATAGACCTGCGCCTGGACACCGTTCATGGCCGCCTGGAATCCCATGAGGAACCCCACGACCAATGGCACCACCATCAGCAACAGCAAAGCCCCAACCGATACGGAGGATCCCATCCGTGGACTGACGGCCCAGATCACCCCCACGATGCTCAGGGCCGAACCCAGCGCCCGGATGAAGCCGATGCGTCGCCGACCCCCGGGACCGAACCCGATACTGTCCACCAGCAGCGATCCCAGGGTTTGACCTGTCGCAATCGAAACGGTGAACAGTGCCACCCCCAGCAGCGGAACCGTCAAGGTCTGCGAGATCACCACGAACGCACCGACGCAGCCGGCTGCCAGGTACCAAACCGGAAAGCGTTTTTCACGCACCGCCCTGGGTATGGATTTGGCTCCTGCCCGTGCCCGGGGCAGCAACAGGGAAATCATTGCCAGCAAGATCAACCCGGTGGTGAAGCTGACCAGCGAGGCCGCCACCGGATCCCCCAGCTCGGTGCCCAACGCACTGTTGATCCTGCTCTGGATCGGCATGGCAAGACCCCCGAACACCGCCAGCAGCAGGTAAAGGGGCACCAGTGAGCGCTCCTTGCGCTGAGGGGGTGCCGTAAATGAGCTCAAGTTGCCTGCCTGGCTTTTAAACGTGGGCGGCCGTTGGGTTGCCAGGAGGCAACCAAGACCGCCACCAGGGTAACCAGTGTCCCGACGATTTCGTTTCCGCCGACCTTCCCGGGGGAAAGCACCAGGTCCATGGCCAACGAGCCGACCAGCTGGCCGGTGACCAATCCGATGCCCAACACCAGCGCGCCAAGTTTGGGGACCAGGGTGACCCCGGTGACAACGAACAGGATTCCCAACGGCCCGGCCAGATACATCCACCACAACGGCACGCTGGTGAAACCGAATGACTCTATGTCCAGGACCGAGAGGATCGCCATCGCCATAAGCAGGCCGGCGGTGGAAGCCAGGTAGTTGATTGCCGTAGCCGTGGTGGTTGAACCGTAGGCCTGCCCGGCACGTCCGTTCATTGACTGTTGGAAGCTCACCAGGAGTCCCGCACCGATGGCCACCAACAACGAGGTCCATGCCATGGGCGATTCCGCAGAACGTGCACCGGTCCCCCACGAGGCAATGACCGCACCGACGACCAACAGTGACGCACCCAGGATACGGATGCGGGTAATGGGCTGCTTGCCCGCGGGGCTGAACCCGATCACGTCGATCACGATGCTTGACAGGGTCCTGGCGCCAACCACGGCGACGGCGAAGAGCGCCAAGCCGATGTTGCTCACGCTCATCGCCTGGGCGACCATGTAATACGCGCCCACCAGCCCCGCCAGCATGAACCAGCGGGGAATGGGCCGCTCCCGCCACACGGCACCGAACTTCTTCCAGCCCGCCCGCCCGCCTGGAAGGGCAAAACTGGCGATGGCCAGACAAGCCAAAGAGGTCAATGCGCTGAGCAATGCCGCGGCGAAATAACCGCCGAGGAACCCAGCGGCATGGGAGGTGATCAACGCCTGCAACGGCATCAGCATGCCCGCAGATCCTGCCAACGCCAAGGGAACGGCATTGGTGCGCGGTTCAGTGCGTGCCATTTTCCTCCTTGGGAGTCGGTTTTCCTACTACTGAAACCTACGCCCCGTCTTCCCCGGGTACGGCATTATGTCGTTCGCAGCACAAAACCGGTCCCGCTGGCCTTCCCGGTGCACGGCTACGCCCGGGCATGCGCCATGATGGATACATGGCAAAATCCGAATCACTCCCCCTCCAGATCCGCGACGAATCCATCCGGCTGGGCCAGTTGCTCAAGCTCGCCTCGTTCGCCGAAGATGGCCTCCACGCCAAGCAAATGATCGAAGACGGCCTGGTGAAGGTCAACGGCGAAGTCGAAACCCGCCGCGGTGCCCAGATCCGCAACGGTGACACCGTCAGCATCAACGGCGAGTCGATCACCATCGAAAGCGCCTAGCTTCCTCGTGGCGCATCGGTCGGAACGGGGTTCAGTGCGTTCCAGGTGATCGCCACCAACCCCTGCACCTCTGCCAGGCTCATTCCGGCAGTCCGGGCCGCGGTGACCAGGCGTTGGACTTCCTTCAGCGCCGGGACACCCCGTTCCATGCCGGGGTTCACCCTCGTGCCGTTGGCACGACCGGTACGCACCAGTCCCGCTTCCTCAAGATCTTTGTAGGCCTTGGCCACGGTTCCCGGTGCCACGCGCAGATCCCCCGCGAGCTGCCTCACCGGTGGCAACTTGAGATCGGCGACCAGCTCCCCGGATTGGATCAAGGCAGTGAGCTGTCCACGGATCTGTTCGGCCGGGCCGCTGGGATGACCCGGGTCCAGAGTGATCATGTGCCCGCGCTTTCAGCGGCGGGCAGGCGCAGTGGTTTCAGTGCCGATCCCATCCATCCGGGCAGGCGCACCAACAACGTGGTTCCAATGATTAACAGCAGTATGGCGGCGACCGAGATGCCCATCGAGAGCGCGCCAGCCACGGGATCGATTCCCAGGCTTGGCACCACCGTCTCGTCGATGGCTTCCCCAATGGTGTACACCGGGTGGGTGCCCGAGCTGTTGATGGCCGATGCCGCAATCAACATCATGGGTGCGGCCTGGAAACAGAGCATTGCGCTGAAGCCTGTGCTAATCACGTAGCCCACGTTGGTTCGCACCGCGTCGTCAAATCCATGTAGGTCCACGCCACGGAGCCGTGGCCGGCGGGCGTTGGAGCTCAAAGCCAGAAGGCCCAGGACCGTCCCCACCAGCAAGAGCGCCATGACAGGCATGCCGTAGTACCACCCCGGAAACGGGCCAACGCTGCCTTCACCCAATTGCAGCCCGGTGACCACCATGGTGCTGTCCAACTCGGCACCACCGGATGAGACATAGGGAAGGTTTCGGTAGCGTCCTTGCGCGTCGGCTCCAGATGCAAGGCCCGCCGCGACAAGTCCAAGGAGGGTGGTCGCCAGCAGGGCGGCCGGAAGCATGATTCCCCACGCTGGTCCGAACCTCGAGACGGTGCGCGGCACCAATTCCGCCGTGGATTGTTCGAAGGAATCGGTTGACGAGACGGTGAATTCGTGGGGCAGCCGCCAGAAGGCGAAGATCGATGCCGCCAGGACCCATATGCCAGCGGGAGCGAGCGCCAGCGCCAGCCCTGCCGTGTCGGGGAATTTGCTCTGCAGGGCAACTGCCGCGCAGCCTCCGGTGACCACGGCCGCAACGGCCGCAAGGTTTCGTGCCCGCAGGCTGCGCAGCACCTCATAGGCGTTATCCTGCTCGGTGGCGCCTCCCGCTCGTGCAAAAGACACAAGGTCGACACGGCGCTGCGTCAGGACACCGCGCCGAACAAGCGTGACGAGAGCAACAACAAATCCGATGAGAACCACCAGCACCGCGGCGTTGACCATCAGATTCTCCCGCCCGGGCGGCGCGTAAAACGCCCCCGCTTGTATCGTTGAACCAATACAAGCAGGAGCGGTGTCGTTACGTCAATGAACTATGACGAAAACCTTTTATTTCATGGCACCTTTGAGCACCACATGACTCAGGAACTCATGCACATGCGCCATTTCCTGTGCATTGACGGAGTGGAACATGTTTGCATAGAGCACCTTGGTGACGTGGACGTCACTGGTCGCCCATGAATGGGTGTACTCGATCTTGTCCGGGGTGATCACCGGATCGGCCTGATCGCGACCCCAGAAGACCGGCTTGTTCATGGCCTTGAGCTCCTCATCCCTGAAGAACCCCTCCCCCTCCTCCGGGACGGCAAATCCCGAGAGCCCAATGACGGTGGAAATGGCTTCGGGCTGATGGCGCAGCAAGGACGTGGCTACGGCCATGCCCATCGAAAAGCCCAACAGGCTCACCGATGAGTGCACCTTGGCAACGGGTTCCAGCCAAGCCCAGAGATCGGCGATGGATTGCTTGACGGCATCGAACGAGTAGTCAAGGTCCTGCATCAACGGGAACCAGGTGTACCCCGGCCCCAACGCCTGGGGCGCCCTGACCGAGGCGATGGTGAACTCGTCGGGCAGCATGGGGGCGAGCCCCATCAAGTCCTCTTCATTGGACAGGTACCCATGCAGAAGCACCAGAAGCGGGGTGCCGGCGCGCTCGGCTTCCGGGCGGGACCAAATGACCGTGGGGTTCCAACTGTTTTCACTCATCCGACCAGTTAAGCAGAATTTCCGCCGTCTCGGGCAATTCCGACGTAACCTACGCTTAGGTAACTTAGCTATTCTTTGGTAAGAATGTTCCTGTGGAAAACCTTGGTGAAACACCGTCAGCCGCTCCGGCAATCCAAAGCACCACCCAGCATCCGTGGCGACGCTATGTTGCCCTGGGCGATTCATTCACGGAGGGCATTGGGGACGTGGATCCGCACAGCCCTGGAGGATACCGCGGTTGGGCGGATCGTGTTGCCGAACAGCTCAGCCACGGCCTCGAAGACTTCTCCTACGCCAACCTCGCCATCCGGGGACGGCTTATGACCCAGATATTCGACGAGCAAGCCGGCCCGGCGCTCGAGCTCAAGCCCGACCTGATCAGCCTGTGCGCAGGCGGCAACGACGTGATCCGTCCCGGCGGGGATCCTGACGCCATTGCCGACAAGCTCGATGCACTGATGCGCATCATGGCCACCTCGAACGCGACCATCCTGCTCTTTACCGGCCCGGATATCCGCGACACCCCGGTGCTTGGCGGCATCCGCGGCAAGGTGGCCATCTACAACGAAAACGTTCGCGCGATAGCGGAGCGCTACGACGCCGTAGTGGCTGATATGTGGTCGTTGCGCGAATTGCACCAACCCCAAATGTGGGCCGATGACCGCTTGCATTTCTCTCCCCTGGGCCACCACACCATTGCGGCGATGGCCCTTGACGCCCTCAACGTGCCACACAACCTGGAACACGTCGAGCCAGGCCAGACCGAACCCAAGAATTGGCGCGGCGCCCGGCGCGATGACTTGATCTGGGCCCGCACACATCTGGCCCCCTGGGTGGTGCGGCGCATTCGCCACCAGTCCTCCGGCGACGGGATCTCCCCCAAGCGTCCGTTGGCGGCGCCGTTCACGGAGCAACCCCCCAACGCCTCGCTGGGCAACGGACCGACGATCTAGCACCGCCGCTCCTGCTTTGCTCGCGACGGGAAAGATCTAACCCCCAAGGTATCTGGTCACGGTAGGAAAACGGTTCCGCCGATACCCGCCACAGCGCACCCTGGTATGGTTCACTGGTTTCATCCAAGGACAGGTCCAGCACTTCCTGTCGGGATCCGTAACGTGAGAATGGAAGTCGGATGGATGAGTTCAACCCGTTCCGTGAGGACCCGGAGTTTACGGACTTTGGAATGATTGGCCAAGAAACCTCCTTCGGCGGCGGGGTTTTTGGCGCCATGCCGGTCTTCATGCTCGTCTTTGCCGTTCTCTTCGTGGCCGCCGTCGGCTTCATCATCGTCGTAGGGGTGAGGAACTATAACGCCAGCAAGCGTGCCGGCTTCGACCCGTTCACCCTGCAAACGGAGCTGGCCACCCGTGCGGCAAAATCACGGTTGCTCGCTCCGCAACAAAGTCGCGAGCAACGCCTGGCCGAGCTCAGCGACCTGCTGGCCCGGCAGGTGATCACACGCGAGGAATACGACAAGGCTCGACTGAAGATCCTGACCGAGTAACCGCACCTGCACAGGTGGCCCGATGCCACCTGTAAGGAACCGGCTACGTCAGGATCTCCTCGTTCAAAACTTCACGAAGCTGCTCGATGTCGGTCAGGAACCCGTCATGGCCAATGGGCGAGGTGATGTAGTGGACCTTGCAGGGATTCGGAAGGCTTCGGGCAAGCAATTCCGACTGCTCGGGCCAGTACAACCGGTCCGAGTCAACGGCTCCCACGAGGAACTTCACTCCGCCAAGACGCCCGAGGGCCCCCTGGATGGACCCGTGGCCCCGGGCCACGTCATGGCTCATTAGCGCCTCGGTGAGCACCACGTAGCTGTTGGCATCAAAGCGGCTCACCAGCTTGTCTGCCTGGTGGTCAAGGTAGCTTTCGACCTGATACCGGCCACGGCCCTTCCCGGCGCCGGCTACGGGCTTTTCGCTGCCCTGCGGGGCCCGCCCGAAACGGACGTCTAGCTCAGCCGCCGTGCGATAGGTGATGTGGGCAATGCGACGCGCAATTCCCAGGCCCGCCGACGGGACACGTTCGTTTTCGTAGTAGTCCCCTCCGGCAAAGTCCGGGTCCAATCGGATGACCGCTGTTTGAGCCTGCGCAAAAGCGATTTGCTCGGCCGATGACTCGGCAGTTGCCGCAACCACCACGCAGTTGCGCACCCGTTCGGGAAACTCCACCGCCCACTCAAGTGCCCGTGCCCCACCCAGTGAACCGCCAAGCACGGTGTGCCAGACCTTGATGCCCAGTGCATCGGCCAAACGGGCCTCAAGGCGGACCGAGTCCTTGATGGTGGTGAAGGGGAAACGTGAGCCCCAAGCCTTTCCGGCCGGATCCGGGCTGGCCGGGCCGGTGCTCCCGGAGCAGCCGCCAACCATGTTGGCGGCAACCACGAAGTATCGCTCGGTATCCACCGTCTTGCCCGGGCCCACGAAGTCGTCCCACCACCCGGCCTCGCTGGAGGCACCCCGGGCCACGTGACTGTCGCCGGTCAGCGCGTGGGCAACGAAAACCGCGTTGGACGCGTCCTTGTTCAAGGTGCCCCAGGTTTCGTATCCGAGCACGATCTGCGGAAGCGTGGCACCGGTTTCAAAAGTGTAAGCGCCGGTGTTCAGGTGCCGCAGGATCCCGTCCGGGGCGTAGTCCAACGCCGAAGCAGTTTCCGGGTCATGGATCGCCACCTTGGCCTGCACACTCACCGGGTGGCCTGCAGTTCGGCACCCGCCAACGACGCCACTGCCTCAAATCCGGTTCGCAGGTCCTCGATGATGTCAGCGACATTTTCAATACCAACGCTCAAGCGCACCAGCCCGGGGGAAACACCGGCGGCGATCTGCTCCGCGTCGGTGAGCTGGGAGTGCGTGGTGGAAGCCGGGTGGATCACCAGGGAGCGAACGTCCCCGAGGTTGGCTACATGGGAGTGCAGCTTCAAGGCATCAACGAAACCCTGGCCGGCGTCGCGGCCGCCGGAAATCTCGAAGGAGACGATCGCTCCGGTGCCCTTGGGCCCGTACTTGCGTCCACGCTCGAACCATGGGCTTGAGGGGTGGCCGGCGTAGATGATGCGCTCGACCTGCGGTTGGGTTTCGAGCCATTGGGCAACTTCCACGGCGTTGGAGACGTGGCGCTCCATGCGCAGCGATAGGGTCTCAAGGCCCTGCGCAATCAGGAAGGCGTTGAAGGGGGATACGGCCGAGCCCAGGTCACGCAGCAACTGCACGCGGGCCTTGAGCACATAGGCAAGGTTGGCTCCGAGCGCCCCGTTGACCCCAAGGTCCCGCGCATAGACCAGGCCGTTGTATGACTCGTCGGGGGTGTTGAAACCAGGGAACCGCTCCGGGTCGGCGGCGAAGTCGAAGTTCCCGGAGTCCACGATGACACCTGCCATTGCGGTGCCGTGTCCGCCGAGGTACTTGGTGGCGGAGTGCACGACGATGTCCGCACCCCACTCGATCGGTCGGATCAGGTACGGGGTGGCCAGGGTGTTGTCCACGATCAGCGGCACACCGGCCTCGTGGGCGATCTCGGAGACGGCCCGGATGTCGAGCACGTCCTGGCGCGGGTTGGAGACCACCTCGCCGAAGAATGCCTTGGTGTTTGGCTTGACCGCGGCGCGCCATCCTTCAAGGTCATCGGGCTCCGAGACGAAGGTGACTTCGATGCCCAGTTTGCGCAATGAGTGCTTGAGCAGGTTCTGGGTCCCGCCATAGAGGCTGGGGCTTGCCACGATGTGGTCGCCAGCCTCGGCGATGTTCAGGATCGAGAATGTGGTGGCTGCCTGCCCCGAGGCCAGCAGCAGTGCCCCAACTCCACCTTCGAGACTGGCAATGCGCTTCTCGACCGCATCCTGGGTCGGGTTGCCCAGGCGTGTGTAGATGGGCTCCAGCTCGGTCAGCGCGAATCGCGCGGCGGCACTTTCCGCGCTGGGGAACACGAAGGCCGTGGTCTGGTAGATCGGCAGCGCGCGCGCCCCGGTAGTCGGGTCGGGCTCCTGCCCTGCGTGGATCTGACGTGTTTCGAATGACCAGTTATCTTGGCTCATTGCATCCCCTTCAAGGATTCAGGGGTATGCCCATTGCCGGCTCCGTCATGGAGTCGTTTTTGTGCTGGGGGCATTCCCGCGCTTGTCCTACGTCTTTTTGACGCAGGGCCTGGTCTTCACCCGGGGCACCCCACCGCGGTGGAGGGTTGCCGTTCAGCAAGCCGGGGCCTTTTGCTGAAACTCATGACCTTGTCAATAAGTCTGGCCCACGACACCATGAGTCCGCAAGCACATCTCAAATTGTGACCAGGAGACCCTCTCCCCCGCGCAGTCAAGGCGATTTCCCGACATCCCTCAAATGCAAGTTAGGGGAACCTAAGTCGAGAGCAAAGTCACAAAGTGCCATGATTGACACATGATGAGGTTGGACCATGTTTCTTATGCTTGTGGACCCGACGGTCTCGCGGCAACTGCCGCCCGGATCGGCGAGGCCCTTGGACTCGAATCTGTAAAGGGCGGTGTACACCCACGTTTTGGTACGCGCAATGTCATCTTTCCGCTGAAGAATCGTCAGTACCTGGAAGTTGTCGAAGTCTTGAATCACCCGTCCTCCGACAAGGCGCCGTTTGGGCAGGCCGTTCGCGCCCGCTCCGAACTCGGTGGTGGTTGGATGGGCTGGTGCGTTGCCGTTGACGACTTGGCCCCGGCCGAAGAGCGTCTGGGCAGGGGTTCCGTTCCGGGAAACCGAAAGTTCCCCGATGGGCAGGAGCTTACGTGGCGCCAGATCGGCATCAATGGCTTGATTGCCGATCCGCAGGTTCCCTACCTGCTGCGCTGGGATGAGGGAACCGAAGACCTCCACCCGTCAAAGGCCTTGGAACCGGTAGGCAAGATCTCCTCGATCAGCATTGCCGGATCCAGCGAACGCGTCGCTGATTGGCTCGGACAGCCCGAGCAACTGCCGGTGGGCGACGTAGATGTGGATTGGCAGGCACCCCACGGGATACCTGGAATCCTCTCGGTCACCTTCGAAACACCCAAGGGTGCCGTCACGCTCTAAAACCGCAGCACAACGAACCACCAACACTGTGGGCCCTACCGATTCCTTCGGTGGGGCCCACAGTGCTTAAGTCAGGGTTTTCTCGGAGCCGGATGCATCCGGCCGCGAAGCCCGATGCACTTCGGCTTTCCGGATCTTGAAGAGCTGCACCATACGCGAACCGAGAAGCATGAACGGGCCGCCGATGAACAAAACCTGTTGCAAGAGGTTGACCGGCCTTCCTTTTAGCCGAACGGCGACCGGGTTCCGCACCCGTAGTCGTTGACTAGGCCTGCGGCGGACCTACGGCGGGAGCTTTATGGCTGCGTATTTGGACGGCGGCACGAAGCGCTAAGGATCCAGCCAGCGGGAACGGGGCGGAGCGGGACAAGGGGGAATTCATTGCCGGTTACGCTATCTCCAACGAGCCCGACAAGGGCGCCATCGGGCACAAGACCGTGGATGGATCGCGATCGAACCCTGTCTCATGTGCCAAGCCCAATGGCCGGGCCCAATAACGCATAGCCGACGAAACCGGCGATATCCAAAAATGCATGGGCCACGACCAGCGGCATGACGCGCCCCTTCCTGGAGTAGACAAAACCAAAGACGATGCCCATGGCCACATTGCCGATGAAAGGCCCGAACCCTTGGTAAAGGTGGTAGCTGCCACGCAGGACGGCACTGGCGAAAATGATTTGCCATTTGCCCCATCCCAGTCGCCCAAGTCGTTCGAAGAGGTACCCAACCACGATGACCTCCTCCAAGATCCCGTGGCGGATCGCGGAGAGGGCCAGCACCGGGACCGTCCACCAATAATCATCCAATGCCGCAGGAACAAGGACCGTGGTCAGACCCAGGGCACGACCCAGCGCATAGACGCCGAGGGTGCCAAGGCCCATCGCCGTGAAAAGCCCCGCACCCCACCCCAGATCCCCGAATGGCCGTTTGAAATCGAAGCCCAGCATCGCGAACGGGTTTCCCCCGGGAATCCTCCACAGCAGGTAGAGCACGAGCATGACCGGGACGAGGGCAAAGAAGATGTCCAGCAATTGGTACGTGAGGTCGAAGTATTCACGCTGGTTCAACGGATTGTTCAGTGTCGTCGTCTGTGAGCCCAGGGGTGCCCGCGTCATCTTGTCGACCAAGTTCACGATGGCATAGATGCCTGACTTTCCCAGGGAGAGCCCCAAGACAACCAGCAGCTCGATCTTCAGTCCGCGGCGTGCACCCGCCTTAGACCCCGATGGGCCCAAAGAGGTGCCAAAAGGGCTGTTCCCTGCTGCTTCTGAGCTCATACATGCGATCCTACGCCGTGTGCCTGTACACCTACATACGTGTTGACCTGCAATGATCGATAGGTGAGCATCGAAGCGCAGTCCACGGTCCGCGAGTTGGCACATGCCCTTTATCCGGGGCCCGACTGGAACGCGGCACACATGGACGAAGGTGGGCAATTCCACCGGGTGCTGGTGGCGGAGAATGAAGCGGTCATGCGCATGAGCCGCACCCCGCAAGCCGCACGGCACATGCAACGCCGCGTGGATCTGGTTGGTTCCCTGGCCGGCCGGTTCAGTTTCCGGCTCCCCACCGCGCTGAGCCCGGTCTGGCATGGTGCCGAATTCTCGGCGGTCATCCAGCGCTACGTCCCCGGTACCGCCCACCGGCCCCGCACCGGTGATGCGGCTTCCCTCCGCAGGATCCTGGATGAGCTAGCCTCCGTTGATGTCCGGCCGCTCGAAGACCTGCTCTCCCGTCCGTTTTCCTTTCGTGGTCCCTGGACCGCCGCGAAGGTTGCAGCAACCATGGGGGCCTTGCCGCCGGATCTTCGGGCTCCCGCGCGGCGGGTGCTGGGCACCGTTGCCTCGTTTGCGCAGGTTCCGGCTTCATTGGTGCACGGGGACCTGGCCGGACACAACATGCGCTGGAGTGAAGGGAGGCTGCTCGGCGTCCTCGATTGGGATCTGGCAGCGGCCTGGGACCCCGCGCTCAACACCGCCTACCTGGCTTTGTGGCATGGCGAGGGTTTCATCGAGGCCATTGCCCCGAGCCCCGACGTGGCTTGGCGCGCACGGGTGTGGCTCGGCGCGATGAACCTTGAGAGCGTCTTCGACGCCACCTTGGACCCAGGCAAGGACATCGATGCGTTGGTCCGGAAAATCAGGCCCCGCCTAGCCATGGCCGCCAGGGCCGCCGACAGCTAGCGGATGTTCACCACGGGGGCGGCGATGATCACGGGAATGCCGGCCTCCACCAGCTCACGTCTTTGCTCCTCGGTGATCCCGTCATCGGTGATCAATGCGCTGAAGGTCGAGGGGGTCAAGGCGGCGAAGGCGCTGTGTCCGATCTTCGAGGAGTCACACACCAAATAGCTGCGCCGGGCCCGGCGGATCATCAGGTCGTTGATTGAGGCTTCGAGCTCGTCGGAGACCGTCGGCCCGATATGCGCTTCGAGCCCGTTGATTCCCACGAAGGCAATGTCGAGAGTGACCTTTTCAAGGCTTTGTTCGGCGAAGGGACCCACCAGTTCGTAGGACCGGGGGTTCAGCACGCCGCCGGTAACCATGACTTTCACGTGCGTTCGCACTGCGAGCATCGAGGCGATGTTCACCGCGTTGGTCACCACCGTGAATGTGGTCCGGCCGGACTCGTTGACCAGGTCCCGGCGCATTCCCAGCTGCGTGGCGATCGCGCTTGAGGTGGTGCCACCCGAGAGTCCCACCACCATCTCCTGGGAGACCATGGAAGCGGCAAGCGCCGCGATGGCGTGCTTTTGCACCGCGGCCTCCTCCTTGTGGTAACGCACCGGCAGGTCGTAGGCCACCGTGTTGCTGACCGCTCCGCCATGGGTGCGTGAGAGCAAGGAAGCGTCCGCGAGGGAGTCCAGGTCACGCCGTGCGGTGGCGGGCGAGACCTCGAGCCGGTGCACGATCTCATCGACCTCGACCTTCCCCGACTGGGAGAGCATCTCGAGGATGGCATTGAGGCGTTCTTCGCGTTTCACCGTGCTCCCGTCTTTCATCTTTCATTTATTTGCTGGTGTTCAGCCGTATCCGGCCGTTGCCGGCGGGACTCCCGCCGGCCGATCCGGGTTCTTCGATGTTGATCGGCCCCCCGTGACGGGCCGCCGGGCCTACTTGACGGCTCCGGCGGACAACCCGCCAATCAGGCGCTTTTCAATGAGCATGAACAACACGATCACCGGGATGATCGCCACGATCGAAACGCCGAAGACGTACTGCCACGACGTGGAGTACTGTCCAACGAACTTGGTCAGGGCCACGGACAGCGGCTGGTTCTCGGCCGTCGAGAGGATCACCAGGGAGGCGGCGAACTCGTTCCAGCAGGAAACGAAGGTGAAGATCACCGCGGTGACGATGCCCGGCCAGACCAGCGGCAGGTTGATGCGGAAGAGCACCCGCAGCTTTCCCGCTCCGTCGATCTGCGCCGCTTCGTCGACCTCCTTGGGGACCGAGGAGAAGAACGAGTGCATGATCCACACCGCAAAGGCGAGGTTGAAGGCCGCGTTGATCAGGATCATCGCCAGCCAGGTGTCATAGAGGTTCATCGCGAGCATCTGCTTGAACAGCCCCGCGGTCAGCACGGCGGGCTGGAGCATCTGGGTGACGATGACCAGGAACATGAACACCATCTTGCCCGGGAACTTGAACCGCGCGGTGTAGTAGGCCGCGGGGGTGGCCACCAGCAGCACCAACAAGGTGGCGCAGAGGGAAATGACGATCGTTGAGATCAGGTTGTAGGCAACCGGGGTCTCCGGGGTGTCCCACATGGTCAGGTAGTTCGACCACTGCGCCCCATCTCGGGGCAGGTAGTCCGGCGGGATCGAGAGGATTTCGGCCCGGGTCTTCAGCGAGCCGATGAGCATGACCGCATACGGAATCAGGAACAACGCGGCGACGATGAGGCCGGTCACCATCCGCCGGATGACGATCTTGCGGGGGGCGAGGTCTTCGGTAGTCAGGAGAGCCATGGCTTCCTAGACCTCCTTCATGGGCTTGACGGCCTTGACGTAGATGGCGACGATCACCAGCACGATCGCGAAGTTCACGACCGAGAGCGCCGAAGAGATATCCAGCCGCCTGTCGAATTGCAGGACCTTGAAGATGTAGGTCATGAGCGTGTCGGCGCTGTATCCGGGAATGGCACCGGTGATGATCTTCAGGATCGGCAGGTTGTTGAAAACGTTGATGATGTTGATCAGCACGGCGACGGCCAGGGCTCCGCGCAGTTGGGGAAGCACCACGAAGATGTAGGTCTTCCAGGGGCTGGCCCCGTCCATGCGGGCGGCTTCGAGGGTCTCGTTGGGGATCGCCTGCAGG
Organism: Micrococcaceae bacterium; assembly: GCA_030540695.1. Classification (GTDB taxonomy): domain Bacteria; phylum Actinomycetota; class Actinomycetes; order Actinomycetales; family Micrococcaceae; genus Paeniglutamicibacter. The sequence goes on from JAUNVO010000013.1 coordinate 16,556, forward strand.
CCGGCCAGGAGGGTGTATGCGGTGAACGGGATGGAGACGAAGATGGCGACCACGATGGCCACGGCCATGGCCGGCACGGCGTTCTTGGTGAACCCGAAGCCCTCGTCGATCAGCCCGATGTCCATGAGGAACTTGTTGAAGATTCCGTAGTTCGGATCCGCCGCGTAGTAGAACACGGTGGTGGTCATGACGACCGAGGCGGCCCACGGCACGATCACGGCCATGCGGACCAGGGTCCGGCCCGGGAAGGGCTTGTTCAGGAACTGTGCCAGGAGCAGGGAGAGCATGACCGTGAAGCCGACGACCACCACGACCCACACCACGGTGTTGAGCAGGATGCGCGGCAGGTTGGGGTCGGCGAAGACCTTGGCGAAGTTATCAAAACCCACGCCCTTGAGATCGGTGCCGACCTGGGAGATCTTCCGGGTGGAGTTGTAGATCATGTACCCGGCAGGGAACACCACGATCGCCAGGATCAGCAATAGCGCCGGGCCGATCCAGGGCAGTGCCGAGAGGAATGACCCGCCTTCCCTGGCTGAGGGGCGCTTGGCCTTGCGCTTCGGGGCGGTTGCGACGCTCATGAGGGTTCTCCTGCGTTACGTGGTGAGGACGTTGTCTTGTCCAGCCAAGGACGGGGCTCCCCTTGGATGAGGTGAGCCCCGTCAGCGGTGGTTGGGGTGGCGTGATGCCCGGGCAGCTATTTGGCTGCGTCGGCCTTGGCCTGGATTTCCTTCAGGACATCGGCGGCGCTCTTGCCCGTGGCGATCTGGCCCATCAGGGACTTGAAGGCACCGTCGGTGGCGTTCCATGCCGTGTTGGTGGTCGGGTAGAACACCGCGTTGGGCAGCATGTCCAGGAACGGCTTGAGGGTTTCGTCACCGGCAAGCTTGTCCGAACCGGACTTGGTGGTCGGAAGGAAACCCTCGGTGGAGACCCAGTCCGTGTAGACATCGGCCGCGAAGAAGAAGTCCATGAACTTCTTGACCGATTCGGCCTTGGAACCGTCGTTCTTGAACGAGACCAAACGGTCCGCAACGCCAAGGGTTGCCGGCTCGCCGGACTTCGTGGCGACCGGTGCGATGCCGTATTCAAGATCCGGGTTATCGGTTTTGATCTGGCCGACGTTCTGCGGAAGTCCGTAGGCGAAACCGAGCTTGCCCTGGATGAAGGTGTTCAACATCGGGGTGCGCTGGGTGGAACCCGGGTTCTTCTGCGTCACACCGTCCTTGATCATCTTCTGCATGTACTCGGCGGCCTCGAGGTTGGCCGGGGTGTCCACGGCGATCTCGGTCGCGTCGCCGAAGTTTCCGCCGTTGCCCGCGAACCAGATCAACGATTCGCCCTGGGCCTCTTCGTTGCCCAGCGGCATGCCGTACCCGTCGGACTTGGTTTTCTCGCTCACGGCCTTGGCTGCGTCGTGCAATTCGTCCCAGGTGGTCGGGACGTCGGCAACGCCGGCCTCCTTCATCAGGGTCTTGTTGTAGAACAGGGCGCGTGCCGATGCGATCAGCGGCAGGCCGTACTGGGTGCCGTCGACCTTCTCGTTGTCGGCGAAGGAAGGCTGGAAGTCGGCGACCGTTGCCTCTGAAGCGATCTCGGAGGCGGGTGCCAGCAGGCCTTCGGCGGCGAATTCCGCGAAGGCCCCGCCGTTGTAGATGTCCGGTGCCTTGTTGCCCTGGATCTTGGTCTTCAGCACGCCTTCGATGTTTTCCCACGACTGCATCTCAAGGTTGACCTTGACGTCGGTGTTGGCTGCCTCGAAGTCCTTGATGACCTTTTCCCAGAGGGCCTTGGTGCCATCCGAGTAGCTCGGGACCATCATGTCAAGGGTGGTGACGGCACCGGATCCTTCGGCGTTCTTGTTCCCGCCGTCGTCTCCCCCGCCAAAACCGCAGGAGGTCAGCAGCAGTGCGGCTGCGGCGGCGCCGGCAACTACTGCTCCTTTGAGATTGCGCTTCTTCATGGGTCCTCGCTTCGTGTGGTCGGTGTGACCTTTTGGTGCTTCACGCCGACAAGAGTGATGTTATGTGCTTTATTTTCGTTCAGAACGATCAATAACGAACATGTACAAACGATTATGCTGTGAGAACCAACACATGGTCAAGCCCGTTGTGTCACAAAGCGGATACTTTTCCCGGACCGTGCGGTGCCGGATTGGGGCGCGGGAGATGCGGGGCACCCCAAAGGTGCCGATGGCTCCTGGCGATCAGGGCACAGGCGGCATTCGGCCCGCGGGCCTAGCCGTCCCGGCCGGCAAAAAGCCGCAGCAGCCTGGAGCTCTCCGAGGCCATGGCCTCGCGGCCGCGGGCCAGGTACTTGCGCGAATCCACGACCGTGGGATTGGCCTCGAGGTACTCACGGATGGCCCGGGTGAAGAAGCCGTTGAGGTGGGTGGAAACGTTGATCTTTGTCATGCCCGCCCCGATCGCGGCGACGATGTCCTGATCGCTGACACCCGATGATCCATGAAGCACCAGCGGCACGTCCAGGGCAGCGCGAATGGAAGCGATCAACTCGATGTCCAGTGCGGCCGAACGGTCGAGCATCGCGTGGGAAGAGCCCACGGCCACTGCCAGCGCGTCAACGCCGGTGGCTTCGACGAAGGCGCGGGCCTCCTGCGGATCGGTGCGGACACCCGGTGCATGTGCCCCGTCCTTGCCGCCGACCTTGCCCAACTCGGCCTCGACGTAGACCCCGGCAGCGTGGGCATACTCGGTCACGCGACGCGTGGCCGCCACGTTTTCCTCGTAGTCCAGGTGGGCACCGTCGAACATGATCGACCCGAAGCCCAAATCGACCGCGGCCCGGGCCAGGTCCTCGGATTCGGCGTGGTCCAGGTGGACGGCGACCGGGACCCCGGCGCTCCGGGCCGCGGCCAGTGAAGCCAGGGCTATGGGTTCCAGGGAGCCGTGGTAGGTGACGCAGTTCTCGGAGATCTGCAGGATCACCGGGGTCCGGGCCAGCTCGGCTCCTTTCACCAGCGCCTCGGCGCTCTCGAGATGGATGACGTTAAAGGCACCTTGGCCGATGTTTGCCTTGCGGGCGGCATTCATGATCTCAGCGGTGTTTACCAGGGGCACGGTGGGTGCGTTCCTTTCGGGGTGGCCAACGGAAGGGGTTAGTCCCGTGTGGTGGAGGAGGAAAAGATCAGTTTCTTGGCGAGCTCGGGATGCGAGGGATGCAGTTCCCCGGCAGCGGGCATGAGCACGGCGGATGCGGACCACGCAGCCGCGCGGGGAAGGATCACCGAGACGTGGTCCTCACCGCGGTACAGTCCCACCGCTATCGCGGCAACCACCGCATCCCCGGCTCCGGTGGGGTTGCCCACCAGCGGCTCGGGCAACCAGGTTGCATCCCAGCGTCCCGGGGTCCGGGCGTCGAAGTGGAACAGCCCGTCCTCCCCCGCACTGGCGTAGACGTTTTCGGCACCCGCTTCAAGCAGCACCCGGGCGCCGTCGAGGACGGAGTCCGTTCCGGTGATGGCTGCCAGCTCATGGTGGTTTGGCTTCAGCACCGTGGCTCCGGCGTGCGCGGCCGCCAGCAGCGCGGGGCCGGAGGTGTCGATGATGCTGGGAATCGATCGGCGCTTGGCCTCGCGCACGCACCAGGGATAGAAGTCCTCGTCCGCGCCCTCGGGCAGGGACCCGGAAGCGACGAGCACGGTCGTCCCCTGGTCCAGCAGCGCGAGCACCTGTTCACGCAGGGTGCCCCACTCGGCATCGCTCAGGGCGCCGCCTCGTTCATTGATCACCGTGGTGCGACCGGTTCCGTGTTCGACAAGGGCCATGCTGCGGCGGGTCTGCGGCGCTACGTGGACCAACGAGTGTTCGACGCCCGCGGTTTCCAGTTCACCGGTGAACACCCGGCCGTTGTCGCCGCCCACGGGAGCCAAGGCAATGACCGGCACGGCCTGGGCGTTGATGATGCGGGCCACGTTCAGGCCCTTGCCGCCGGCGCGCCGCAACGGGACCTCGACACGGTTGGTTCCGCCGACATCGAGCAGTTCCAGCCCGTAGGTCTCATCCACCGCGGGGTTGGGTGTAATGGTCAGGATCATGCTTGCTCCTCCTTGGCTTCGACTGCCTTGAGGTACGCGCCTCGCAGCCCGGCATCCTGGCCCAGCCGGGCCGGAACGATCAGTGGTTCGCGATGATAGGACAGTTTCTTTCTCAACGCCAGACGCAAGGGCCCCAGCAGGGCCTCACCGGACTGGGCAAGCCCGCCGCCGATGATCACGGCTTCCGGCGCGATCGAGGAACACAGCTGGGCGATGGAGAATGCCAGCGCCTCGATCGCCTCGTCCCAGATCCGGATGGCCGTCAGGTCCCCGGCGTTCATGGCCTCGAGCACCTCGCGGGCTCCCGTGGCCGGCTTTCCCGTGGCGTGGGCATATCGTTTGGCGATGGCCCCTGCGGAACCGATGGTCTCCAAGCAGCCGTGGGCGCCGCACGGGCAGTCCAGTCCCCCGGGCACCGCCGCATGGCCAAGTTCCCCGGCATACCCGCCGGAGGAGACCGGGTGTCCGTCAACGAAGAGCGCCGCTGCGATTCCCGTGCCGATGACCAGCATCACGGCGTTGCGCACCTTGGTGCCCAGCTCCGAGCCCGCGCCGTAGCGCAGTTCGGCGGTCCCGGCGTTGGAAACGTCGTGTCCGAAACCCACGGGCAGCGCAAAGGCCGCCGAGGCCATCTCGCGCAACGGCGCATCGCGCCACCCGAGGTTCGCGGAGAACACCCCGCGCCCGCGCTCCTCGTCAACGACACCGCAGACCAGCAGGCCGACGGCCTGCGGCTTAAGCCGCGGGGATTCGGCCATCAGGTCGGTGCCCAGCGAGTGGAGCTGGTCGATCAGCCCGGCGGCGGGATCGGGAGTGCCGCGCCGGGTGGGCACCCGGCGGATGCCCAGCAGATTACCCTCGTCGTCCGAGAGCGCCGCCTTGATATCGGTGCCTCCCACGTCGAAGAGCAGGTATGGAGGGTTCATGAGCTGCGGCACTCCCGGTTCCCGGCCTAGGCGTCTTCGGAGAGAATGACCGAGCGGGACAGGTTGCGCGGCTGATCCGGGTTCATGCCGCGGGCGCGGGCGCGGTCCAGGGTCACGCGGTGGACGCGTGCCAGTTCGGCCAGCGGGTGCACTTCGTTGTTGATGTACAGGGCGCCGGTGCGCACCATGTCCCCGGCCAGGCCCTCGGGCTCTTCGCCCAGCATCCAGGTCACGCGGTTCGGTGCGGCAATGGAGATCGGGCCGTGGCGGTACTCCATGGCCGCGTAGGACTCGGTCCAACCCTGCACGGCTTCACGCATCTTCAGTGCCGCCTCGTGGGCAAGCCCGACGGTCCAGCCGCGGCCCAGGAAGGTGAACTGCTCCGCCTCGATCAATTCGGCCGGGGTCTGGGCGTTGACGGCGGTGCGCGCGTCGGCGACTGCCTGGTTCAAGTCGACCCCGACGCTGGTGAGCAGGTAGGCCAGTGCCGTGGTGGCAAAACGGGTCTGGACGACCGACTGCTCGTCGGCGTAGGGCAGCTCGACGACGGCGCCCACCTTGGCGACGATCGGTGAAGAGGTGTCCCCGATGACGGCGACGGTCGCGATGGATTCATCCAGGCCGGCAAGCAGTTCAAGGACCTCGGAGGTGGTGCCGGAGCGGGTGATGGCCACGACGACGTCGTAGTCGCGGGTGGATACGAAGGCCTCGGAGGCCGCAAAGGCATCGGTGACGCCCTTGCCTGCGGACTCGCGGGCCGCGGCGTAGGCCTGCGCCATGAACCACGAGGTCCCGCAACCGACAACCGCGACGCGCAAACCGTCAGCCGGAAGCAGCTTCTCCGCCTTCGCTTGGGCGATCGCGCGTTCCCACATCTCCGGCTGTGAGGTGAGTTCAAGATCCATGTGGTGGCCAAGCTGGCTGTTGTCGCTCAAGTCCGTCTCCTTTGGTGTCCCGGGCCACACAAGTGTGTCCCGAAATGGCAAGTTCTTCCCTACTATGATTGCTTATGATCGTTTGACTTGTCTAGCGATCAAAAAAACTCTTAAATGGATTCATGCTTTTGTTCCGCACGGGCGGCGTACAGCACCATCCCGGGCAGACGGCGGTTGCGTCCGGGAGCTGGGCGACCTGAAGTGAAGCGAAACACCGGTGAGCCCCGGCCAATCGCGGTGAGAGGGCTGCACCCAAAGCGACCGCAAAGGGATACGCACCATGAATGCAGGACCGCCTCGGCCGGCAAACAACCAAGCACCTTGGCCGGCAGCACCGCCACCGCATGCGGGGAGCCAACGCGCTCCCCCGCGGAAAGGCATCGCCGCCAAGTACCCAAAGCAGTCCAACGACCCCAAATGATCCGTGTGCCCTTCGCCAACCGGATCAGAAGCCACCAGGTGTGAAATCATCAATACATGCCTGAAACCGAGGATCGCCCCGTCGCCGTTCGCGCGACAGCTTTCATTCGGCCATCGAAGTGGTTGCACCGCCCGGTGCAGCTTATCCGCTACGACGCCTATTGGGCCGATGGCCGCGTGGACTTCGACGTGAGCCTTTCACAGACGATGTATCGGGGATCCCCGGCGGACTTCGCAACCCTCAGGGACAACGTACACGAGCACTGCCCGGAGGTCGGAAGTGGCCAATGGGTGGGGGAATGCGGCAGGGTGGTTGCCGGTCCCGCCCTGCCTGAACCGAACCCGCCAGGGCACGTCAAGGGGACTGCGTGGAAGTACGGGATTTCGAGCCACGAGTCATACAGGGAGGCAAACCGCAGGTGGCGCGTCATCTTGTATTGCTGTGGAATAGCCGGTCTCGGCCTTGGCCTCTATCTTCTCACCGGGCCGCTCCGTGATGGGGTCGCCGGTTTCGCGGGCGTTCTTTGCTTCATCTTCGGCTTGTCAGCCCTCTCGGGCTTGCTCCCCAAAAAACACCGACGGTTGTGAGCCCGGATTCCGGACGAAGGCGAACCAAAACCATCTCCGGTCCTTCGAGGTGCGTAAGTGATCCAACGCAATTCTTGAAAGGATTGCACTGGATAGTCTCGCCTCCGACTCGTTGGCATCCCCTGTGCATGCGTGGGACGCCTGGCGGTCGTCGCCGAAATTTCCGCGGCCCCGCCGGGGGAAACGGCCCTGCGCTTCGGTGATGGCTGTGCCATACCGATTCCTTGCTTTCGGGCTGTCCCCTGTCAGGGACGGTTGGCAAGCATCATCGCAGAGCGGTCTCCAAAGCCCAGTGATGGGTTCTTCGGCCCTGCCCACTGAACGCGACCCGCATCTTTCACGGTGTGAATACGGAACCGATGACACGAATCTTTCGCTTAATGGCCAAGGCCCCGGTGGGCGGAATCATGGATGATTCCGCCCACCGGGGCCTTGGCTGCGGACCGCTTGCCCGTAAGCGGGCTGCGCGGCCGCGCAGGGCAATCTCTAGTTCAGTGCTGCGAGCGCTGCGTCGTAGTCCGGCTCGGTGGTGATTTCCGGAACCACCTGGTGGTGCAGGACCACACCGTTCTCGTCAAGGACCACCACGGCACGGGCCAGCAAGCCGCGCAACGGGCCGTCGGCCTGGGTCAGGCCGTACTGGGTGCCGAAATCGGAACGGAACGCCGAAGCCGGCACGACGTTTTCGATGCCTTCGGCACCGCAGAAGCGACCGAGCGCGAAGGGCAGGTCCGCGGAGGCGCAGATCACTGCGGTGTCATCGAGTCCGGCTGCCAGCTCGTTGAAGCGGCGGACCGAAGCGGCACACACACCGGTGTCGACGGACGGGAAGATGTTGAGCACCACGCGCTTGCCGCGCAGCTCGGAGCTTGACACCTCGCCGAGGTCGATGCCGGTGAAGGTGAAGTCGGGGGCGGTTTCGCCAACGGCGGGCAGCTCGCCAACGGTTTGGACAGGGGTACCTTGGAATGCAGTAATAGCCATGCTTACTTGTTTATCACGAAGGTACCCGGCATCGCGAAGGCCACGCTACAGGCGTCCGGCCACCAGCACCCCGGCACGGAACACCGGACCATTGAGGTTCATCCCCGGACGGTAGGCCAGATGCGCCACCGCAGGGGCGTTCAGCAACTGGATGTCCGCACGTTTCCCGACTTCCAATGACCCCACATTCCCCTGCTCGCCCAGGGCAAGGGCACCGCCGTAGGTAGCCGCAACAATCGCCTCCTCAATGCTCAAATTCATCTGCAACACCGCCGTCGCTACGCAAAATGCCATGGATGAGGTGTATGAGGTGCCCGGATTGCAATTCGAGGCCAAGGCGATCTGCACCCCGGCATCAAGGAGTTCACGCCCCGGCGCCAAGGGCTGGCGGGTCGAAAGGTCGCAGGCCGGCAGGCACGTGGCCACGGTGCCCACCGACCCGGTTCTGGATGCCGCATCCCACCGCTTCCAGGAGTTCGACAGCGCCGTCACATCGGCTTCATCTAGGTAATTCACGTGATCAACGCTGGCGGCACCGAACTCCACGGCAAGGCGCACGCCCGGACCGGCTCCCAGCTGGTTGCCGTGGACGCGCAGCCCCAGCCCCGCCTCGCGGGCCGCGGTGAGCACCTGGCGCGACTGGGCCTCGTCGAAGGCGCCGCGTTCGCAAAAGACATCGGCGAACTGGACATAGGGCAGGACCCGCTGAAGCATCTCTCCACAAACCAGGTCGGTGTATTGCTGTGCATCGGCACCGGCGGGAACCAGATGGGCACCCAGGAAGGTGACCTTGTCCGCCACGGTGGAGGCGATGCGCGCATGCCGCGCCTCTTCCTCCACGCTTAATCCGTACCCGGTCTTGGTTTCCAGGTAGGTGGTCCCCCCGGCCAGGGCCTCGGCGGCACGGCCCAGCAGCAAGCGCGTCAAATCGTAGTCCGAGGCGGCACCGGTCGCCTCCGTGGTCACCGCGATCCCGCCGGCGGCATAGTCCTGCCCGGCCATGCGGGCCACGAACTCGGCGCTTCGATCCCCGGCGAACACCATGTGGGTGTGGGAGTCGACCCAGCCCGGCAACGCCGCCCGGAATCCGGCATCGATGACGTGCCCCGCCTCCGGGGCGTCCGCGGCCTTGCCGATCCAGGCGATGCGCGAATCCTCGATGAGGATCGCCGCCTCGGGAATCAACGTGGATGAGGCATCGGAGGTGAAGGCCTCGGACAGGTTGGTGATCAGTGTGGTGCTCAAGAAAACTCCCCGTGCTCTAAGAGGAACGCGGCGAACAGTTTCGCGGGGTCCCCCAAGGTGGTGTGGATGCCGTCGGTGGCGACGAGCACCCCGTTGATGTGCACTTGGGCGACGTCGGCGGCCGTGGCGCTCAAGGGCAGTTGCGCGGTGCGCGAGCCGATGGTTCGCACCGAATCCGTGCGCACCACCAGGTGGTCCTCGTTCGGGGCCAGGCCCAGGGAGCGCAATCCGCCGGCGCGTGCGGCGGCGGAAATCTCGGTGGGGCTGAAGCGCCCGCGCACCCCGCTGCGCAGCCTTTCGGCATGTTCCAGCGCGCGCTGCTCCAGATACGGGTCAACGACCGCATGCTGATCGGTCCCCAGGGCGATGACCGCCCCGGCGTCCGCCAGTTCGCGTGCCGGACCGATCCCGTCGCCCAGGTCGGCCTCGGTGCTGGGGCACATCACGATGCCCACGCCCGCGGCCCCGAGCGCCTCGATGTCTTCGGCGTCCAGATGCGTTGCGTGCACCGCCGAAAGCCGGGGGCCAAGCAGCCCCGCACGATCCAGCAGCCCGGTGGGGCTCAAGCCGTACGCGGCTTGGCAGGCCTCGTTCTCTGCCGGCTGTTCACTGAGGTGCACGTGCAGGGGCAGCTCCGGGTCCAGGCCGGCGGATATCTGTGCCAACGACCCCAGATCCACCGCACGCACCGAGTGGATGGCCGCCCCGAGGCTCACCAGCCCCTCGCCGGCGTCTTCCTGAGCCAGCGCTTCGCCCAGGGATGCGTGGCGCTCCAGCCATCCGGCGACGTCGCCGTCGGAGAACCGGCGCTGCGTCTCATTGAGTTCCAGCGCACTGCCGTCGGCCCCGAGGCCGCCGTGGAGATAGCAGGTGTCCAGCAGCACCAGGCGGATGCCAACCGCCTTCGCCGCGCGGGCCAGGGCCCGTTCCATGGCGTGGGACTCGCCGTGGCCCGGGGTCCCGTAGGGAGTGCCCCCGACGTCGTGGTGCAGGTAGTGGAATTCGCCGACCGCGCTCCAGCCTGCCACCGCCATTTCGGCGAAGGTGGCCGTGGCCAGCTGTTGGTAGCCTGCCGGACTCAGCCGTGCGGCGGCCGCATACATCTGGTCGCGCCAGGTCCAGAAGGTTCCGGCGCCTCCGTCTTCTCCCTCGTGGGTGCGCCCGCGCAGTATCCGGTGGAATGCATGGGAGTGCGCATTCACCGGAGCCGGGATCCGCACGGTGCTGTGGGCCGGGCTCACAGCAGGTCCTCCAGCACATCGGCCAGGGCCTGGACACCGGCCTGGGCATCGTCGTTTTCGACGTGTTCCTCCGGGGAATGGCTGATGCCCGAGGGGTTGCGCACGTAAAGCATCCCGGTCGGGACCTCCGCGGCCAGGACACCGGCGTCGTGGCCGGCGCCGGTGGGCAGCAGCGGTGCGCCGGGGACCGTGCGGCGCACCGAGGCACCCAGTGCCTGGGCCAACACCGGGTCGAAGTGCACCGTGCCGGAGAGCGATTCCTCGGTCAAGAGCACCGTGCAGCCCTCCATGGCCGCGATCCGTTGGGCCTGCCCGTGGATCTTCTCCACCAGCATCGCGGTGACCGCGTCATCCGGGTGGCGCACATCGAGCCACAGGTCCACGCGCGAGGCGATCACGTTGGTGCCCCCGGGCACCGGCTCCAGCCTGCCCACGGTGGCCCGGGCATTGTCCTGGGCGGACGCGGTGGCGCGGACCGCCACGATCATCTGTGCCGCGGCGAGCATCGGGTCCGCACGATCGGCCATGAGCGTTGTCCCGGCGTGGTTGCCCTGCCCGGTGAAGCTCAGCTTCCAGCGTCCGTGGCCCAGGATGGTGTCCCCGATGGCCAGGGCCGGGCCGCGCCCCGCGTGATCGGTGTGCGCCTCTGAGTTCAGTCCCCTGCCCTGTTCGACGTGCAGTTCGATGAAGTCCCCGATCAGCGCCAGCGCCGCCTCGTCGCGGCCGAAACCGGCCGGGTCCATGCCGTTGGCGGTGGCCACGTCGGCAAGGGTGTTGCCATCGGCATCGCGCAGGTTCAGCGCCCGCACCGGGTCAATGGCACCGGTGAGCAGCCGCGAACCCAGGCAGGCGACGCCGAAGCGCGAGCCTTCCTCCTCGGGGAAGACCGAGATGGCCATGGCCCGGTTGCGCACCAGCGCCCCGGAGGCCTCGCGGGCCGCGAGCAGGTCGTGGGCCGCCAGCGCGCTGGCCACCCCCAACGGCCCGTCGAAGGCCCCGCCTCCGGGCACCGAGTCCAAATGCGATCCGGTGACCAGCGCGCCGCGGCGCGATACGGCCTCGTCGGTGCTCCCGGGCAGGTCCCACCAGGCCCAGATGATGCCGTTGGCATCGGTGGAGACCTTCAGTCCGCGGGCGGTGGCCTCAGCGGTGAACCATTCGCGCAGCGTGGTTTCGGCTCCGGAGTAGACCGGGCGCGAATATCCTCCGCGGGTTTGGTCGCG
>JAUNVO010000274.1 GCA_030540695.1 Micrococcaceae bacterium
TATGGGGGCCGGGCTCTTCGCAATGACTTCAGTGATTCCTGGGCCCAAGACCTCGCGGCTCTAGGCGATGCCGTGGACTCAGACGACGTCCTGACCAATGCCATCAACCAGGCGCGGGCACGTGCCGATCTGTCCTTGGCCCCGGTATACGCGGGCCAATCCGCGGGACTCTCCTCGACCGGGCTCAGCGCTGCGGAGATCATCGCCGAGCTTGCGGGATTCCGGGCCGTGCTGCAGCAAGCGGCACGTCGGTGGGGTTCGGCGCAGGAGGAGCCGGTGACGTGGGTTAGTAACCCAAGGTGATGTTGTCTATCAGCCGGACCTCGCCGACGGTGGCAGCCACCAACAGCAGGCCTTCCCCGGTGAACGGGGTGTCCTGGCAGTTGAAGGCCAGCTCGTGCAAGGTACGTGGATCGACCAGTTCGAGATAATCCAGCTTTACCAGCGGTTCCATCTCGAAGAGGCCGGCGGCATCCTCAAGGTACAAGGGTTCGTGGCGGTCTGCGCGTGCCTTGACGAGCGTTAACGCCCTGTGGATCACGAGGGCGGCGCGCGCCTGCTCATCGGTGAGAAGCTGGTTCCTGCTTGAGAGCGCCAGGCCCTGCGCACTGCGGGTGATGGGCACCGAGCGAATTTCCACGGGGTAGTTCAGGTCCGAGACCATCCTGTTGATGAGCACCAGCTGTTGGGCGTCCTTCTGCCCAAAATACGCACGGTAATCCACAGGGATGTCCAGCGAGGCCGGCGGCATGGCAAGGTGCAGCAGCTTGGCAACCACCGCGAGCATGCCGTCGAAGTGCCCCGGGCGGGACGCTCCCTCGAACTTTTCCCCCAGAGCCCCGGAACCAAGTCTGATCAGCGGGCGGCCATCGGGATAGATCTCGGACTCGTCGGGGGCAAAGACGATGTCCGCACCTGCACGGGCAAGGATCTCGATATCGCTTGACAGGGTGCGCGGGTAGCGTTCGAAGTCGGCGGCATCGTTGAATTGCAGTTCATTGACGAAGACGCTGACAACCAGCACGTCGTTTTGATTCTTGGCGGCCGAGACCATGGATTCGTGCCCCGCGTGGAGGGCGCCCATGGTGGGCACCAAGCCCAAGGCGACCGGCCGCTGTTGCCGGTCAACCGATCTGACGGCCAGGGCAATCGCTTGCTCAAGACCGGCAGCGGTACGGACGATACGGGGGGTTCCGCTTGCGGGATCTGCTGGTGTGCTCACCCCTGCAGTTTATCTTTCGGGCGGAGCCGTCGCCGCCGCCGCTGGGGCTATGCCGCCAGTGCGTCCAGGATCGCGTCTCGGACCTCTTCACTGATCAGTCCGCGATCGTGGGCGCGCAGGGCCGTTGCACGGCTCATCGCCAGGTAGCCCTCGCGGGTGTCCTCGGTGATTTCGCGCCCCGCAAGGGCAGCCCGGTGCGCAGCAACGGTGCGCACGTCCCCGCGGGCGACCGGCCCTGTCAAGGCGCCTTCCCCCGATGCCAACGCATTTTCCAACGAGGCACGCATGAGTGCCGACAACATCCGTTCCGGGTATTCCACACCGATTCCGGCCAGGATGCCGGCGGATTGCCCCGCCACTGTCACCAGGTGGTTCGAAGCGTGGGACAGTGCTGCGTGGTACTTCACGCGGTCGGCCTCGGCAATCACCACCGGTTCGCCGCCCATTTCCACCACCAGCGCTTGGGCGATGGGAAGGACCATGTTCGAGGCGGTGACCCCGAAGACGCAATCGGCAAGCCGTTCCAGGTCCATGCTCATTCCGGTGAACGTCATCGCGGGGTGCACGGCAAGGCCGATGGCCCCCGCCTTCGTTGCCGGCTCCAGCACGTCGGTACCGTAGCGTCCGGCGGTGTGCATCACCAGCTGCCCTGCCTGCCAGTGCCCGGCAGCGGCAAGCCCGGAGACCAGCTCCTCCAGCGCATCGTCGGGCACAGCCAGGATGACCAGTTCCGCCCGGCGCAGGATCTCGGGGATCGCCAACACCGGCACCCCGGGGAGCAGGATCTCGGCGCGCTCCCGGGAGGGCTCCGAAACCGCATGGACACCGAGGATCTGGTGCTCCGCAGCGCGCAATGCAGCGCCCAGGACCGCCCCGACCTTGCCTGCCCCGATAATCCCGACGCCCAGCCGTCCGGGCTTGCCCGTGTTTCTCATGTGTCTCCCAGCCAGTGATTCGAATCGGTTTGCCTGCGTGCCGCCGCAGCCCGGTCGGCCTGTTCAAGGAACAAGTCCCGGCCCGTAGCGATATCCAGTTGATGCACCACCGGCACCACCGGCCCGGCGATCGTTGCCAGCGCCAGATCCACCACGCCGAAGCGCCGGGCCAGTGGCCCCTGACGCAGGGTCAGGCCCTGGGTGCGAGCGTGCGGCACGATCGCGACGGTGCGGTGCAAGGCCCCGTTGCGCGCCACCAGCGCGGTGTCGGTGAGCGCATAGCCCTGACGTTTGAAGGCCAACGGCGAGAGCGGGCGGATCCGGCGCGGTGAAACGACGAAACCTGCCTCGGTTCCGCTTCCGTTCATGGCGGCGGCAAAAAACTCGCGCGGCGCTTCGACCCCGGGGGTCGGCAACACCACGGAGAGCACCGCCAGCACGTCCTCGTAGGTTCCCACCGGCAGTAACGCGCTTCGCTCCTCGGCCTCGTTGCCGGCCCCGCCGATGCCGGCGACATTAACCGCGACCTTGTACCAGCCCAGTCGGCGCCAGAAGAACGGCGCGGAGACCTTGATGGCCTGCACCCGGCCCGGCGGAACCGTTTGGTGGCGGGTGTCCAGCAGCCCGTAGCTCACCCGAAGACCGTCCGCGCTCGTGGCCGCCTTGAAGTTGTATCCGGTGTTCAAGTTTTTCCACAGCGCACCGCCCAGGCCCAGGAACGCCGGCAACAGGTAGAACGGCGCGAAGCCCTCGATGGTTGACATGGCAATGCCCAATCCGATGATCCCCACCACCATGAGCATGGTCGCCGGACGCAACAAAATGGAGCCAATCAGCCGACCGGTGGGGACGGTGGCGACCACGCGTTCGCTGGCGGCAAGCGGTTGCGCCGCACCCTGCGCTCTCCCGGGGCCGTGGAACGGGGGCGTAGGGTCATGCCCCTGTTCGTTCGTCGCGGTTTCCTCGGCCGGCTCGGGGATCGGCTGCTCCGGGTTCCCCGGGGATTTAAGGCCTGCCGCGCGGGCCAGGATGTCATTGCGCAGCTGGTGCGCCTCGGAGAGCTTCACGAAGGCCAGGTTCACGGCAGCGGAACCGGAGTCGGCCACGTCGAAACGCAGCTCCGCGAGCCCGAAGATGCGGGCCACCAGCGGCTGGGCGACATCGATGGATTGCACCCGGTCGATGCGGGCCTGTCGCTGCTGCCGGAAGATAACCCCGGAATTCACGTTGACATGGCGTTCGGTGATTTGGTACTTGGTGAAGCGCCAGGAGAGAAAAAAGCCCAGCAGGACCAAGACCAGGACGCCGGCCCCGATGGACAGCGAGACCAGCAACGGGGTTCCGTTGACCATCTCCCCGCCCGGGGTCGGCTCGTTCTGGCCAAAGACGGAGGAAAGCGTGTTCTGGCCATAGATGAAGGCGACTGCAACCACGGCCAGCCAGCCGCGGACCAACGGGGAGACCGGGTGGACCCGGTGCCACGGGGCTTGGGGTTGTCCGGTATCCGGTGCGGGGTTCCCGGAGCTCACAGTCCGGCCAATCGCGATTCCCCGCGGGCCGCAAGCTGCTCGCGCAACCGTGTGCCCT
>JAUNVO010000275.1 GCA_030540695.1 Micrococcaceae bacterium
CCATATGCCCTTCCGGAGTTCGGCCCCGCCCCGGCGCACCAACCCGCTGACCTGCGCCGCCGGATCATTGGCAGTGCCGCCGCACTCCTGGCGGCAATCGTCTCTGTGCTCAACCTTGACGCTCTGGCCTCGGGCGAGGTGGAAACACTGGGCTCCAACTATTCGCTGCTCTCCGTCGCACCCACCGCGCACCTACTGTGGCCCGTCATCTTCGTATGGGCGGTTCTGGGGGCGGCCTATTCGTGGGCGCCCTCGCAGCGTTCGGCGGCGCGCCAACGCGGCGTCGGGATTCCCTTCGCCCTGGCCTGCGTGGCCTCCGCCTTGTGGATGCTCAGTGCGCTGAACTCTTGGGCCGTGCCCGCCTTCGTGTTCTCCGGGGCCAGCTGTCTCATGTTGTACGCCACCGTACGGGCACTGAACCGCAAAACGGCCCGCACCCGGCGCGAGCGACTGCTCACCGATGCCCCCGTCTGCCTGATGACCGGTTTCAGCCTTGTCGTGCTGGCTTCGGCGTTCGCCGCCATGGTTCAATCATGGGGCGCCGAGCGAGCCGATATCTGGGTTGCCGCGATCTTGGTGCCCGTGGTGGGTTACGCCTCGGTGGCCTTGTCGATGACCGAGCGCGGGCGCATCATCCTGGCGATCGGTTTCGCCTGGGGCATGTTCTGGCTATTGGTCCCGCGGGCAGTTGGCACCAACAACTCCATTTGGATCGCCATCCTCGCCGGCATGGCGGCATTCGTGGTGCTGCTGGCCACCGAGAACCGGCGTTACCAGATCCACCACGCCGAGCACCGTGCAGCCCGCGGCAAGGCAACCGACTTTTCCTAGCACCCGCCTTCGAGGGTGGTTCGCTAGCGCCGCAGCACGGCCCAGCGCCCCTTGGTCCGGCGCAGGACCACCAGCTTTTCGGTCACTGCCACGTTTTCCACGGCAGCACGCATGGCCGCTGCCGAGGCGACGGCGCGCATATCCGGGCCCCCGTCGTCATCAACGGTGTAGCGCACGGTGATGCGCGGGACCCCCGCGATGACATCGAGTTGGTTCGCATCCACATGGTGGCCGGCCGCCAAGGTGTTCACCGCGGTGTCCATGACCGCTTCGGGGCCGTTTCCCGGCCGAAGCCCCAGGATGTTCAATTGCGCGCGATACGAAGGCATGCAAACAAGCCTAGTGGTTGCCCGGACAGCCCCGGCCAACCCGTGGCCGCGCACCCCGGGCCACCGGGCCGGGCAAAAGTGGCAGACTGGTGCAATGAGTGCAGCAGAAGAATTCACGCAGTGGCGCCGCATGCGCGATGAAGGTCTTGCCGTCCCGTTCGGGTGGCTTTCGTTGAGCAGCTACCAATGGCTGGAAGCAGAGCCCGGTCGCCTGGAGCTGGTGCCCGGTGAGTGGAGCGCCGATGCCGAAGGCGCAAAACTGACCTGCGGGCCATCGGACCGTTTCACCACACCCGACGGGGACCCGGTATCCGGGACCCTGGCCCAGTCCCTGCTCGAGGGCGAATCCATGCATTTCATCAGGCATGGCCAGACCCTGGTCGAACTCGGCGTGCGCGGGGGTCGCTACATGATCAGGACCCGCGAGGCCACACATCCCCGGCTGACCGGCTTCATCGGCGTGCCCGTCTTCGACTACGATCCCGCGTTCATCGTGCGGGGACGTTTCACGGCCTTCCCCGCCCCGAAGCTCGTACCGATCGACACGTTCCGCCCCGACACCACCCTGGTCACCGAGTTGGTCGGTGAAATCGAATTCGAGCTGGACGGGCACGTCTGGACGCTGGCCGTATCCCGGAACGCAGACAGTTCACTGAATGTGGCATTCCGGGATGGGACCAATGGGGTTCAGACTGCGCAGTGGCGCTTTGTCACCGTTGCGGCACCGGGTCCCGATGGATCAATCACCATCGATTTCAACCGCGCGTTGAACTACCCCATGGCATTCTCGCCCTTTGCCGTGTGCCCGGCCCCGATACCTGGCAACCAGCTCCACGTAAAAGTGCGCGCCGGGGAGCTGCAGCCACAGTAGCCTGATGCGCCCACGGGCGGCCCAGGGTACCCACCCGTGGGGCTACTTCGGTCCCATGCGGATGGCCCCGTCAAGACGGATGGTTTCCCCGTTGAGCATTTGGTTGGCCAGGATGTGCCGGACCAGGGACGCATATTCGCTGGGCTTTCCCAGCCGCGAGGGGTGCGGCACCTGGGCCCCCAGCGAAGCCTGCGCCTCGACGGAGAGTGAAGCCATCATGGGGGTCTCGAAGATCCCCGGGGCGATGGTCATGACCCTGATGTGGTGCCGGGCCAGTTCGCGTGCCAACGGCAACGTCATGGCCGCCACCGCGCCCTTGGAGGCGGCGTATGCGGGCTGGCCGATCTGTCCGTCGAAGGCCGCGACGGACGCGGTGTTGATGATGACACCGCGTTCAGAGGTGCCGGTGTCCGGGTCGGGGACCGGAGCGGTGTCCGCCATGGCCTCGGCGGCCAGCCGGAGCACGTTGAAGGTTCCGGTGAGATTGATGGCAATGACCTTTTCGAAGGTTTCCAGCTTCAGCACTCCTTCGCGCCCCAGCACCTTGCCAGGGGTGGCGACCCCGGCGCAGTTCACCACGATGCGCAGGTCCCCCATCTCCCTGGCCGCAGTAATCGCCTTCTTGATCTGGTCCTCATTGGTCACATCGGCTGCCACGAACCGCGCTCGATCGCCGATCGCCGCTGCCGTTTCAGTGCCCTTGGACGATGGGAGGTCAACGAGCACCACGTGGGCTCCGGCGTCATGGAGCATCCGTGCGGTTGCGGCGCCAAGCCCCGAGGCGCCCCCGGTGACCAATGCGACTGAGTCCGTGATGAGCATGCTGGGATTCCCTTCGTCGGTGCTTCTGCAGCCTGGTGGCCGAGACCGCCAAGCGGTTCCGGCCCCACCCTGTTGGGTTAGTGGCCACTAACTCGTTCCAGCCTAGACCGGCACGGCAGAAGACAGAAGGGTCCGGGTGGCTGGCCCCTTGATTCGGGATCCTGGGCCTAGAATGCAGATATGGGGCCCTTCATCTTGATTTCCACACGGGAACACGACCTAGCCACCTCGGATGAGGTGCGCGGGGTGCTTGCCGCCACCGGCCTGGCGGCCGATGCCCTGCGTGTCATCCGCCTGGATCGCCATCCCTTGGGTGCCATCGATGCCTTGGGCCTGGAGGACTGCCCTGGCATCATCCTGGGCGGCAGCCCCTTCAACGCCTCTGATGCACCCTCCCGGAAGTCGATGACGCAGAAACGATGCGAAGCGGATCTCTCCAGGCTCCTTGATGTGTTGGTGGCCGAGGACTTCCCTTTCCTGGGGGCCTGTTACGGGGTCGGAACCTTGGGGATCCACCAGGGTGGAACGATCGACAAGCACTTTGGTGAGCCCGTGGGCACCTCAAGGATCAGGCTCACCGAGCAGGGCCGCAAAGATCCGCTGCTCGCGGGGCTGCCGGACGAATTTGACGCATTCGTGGGGCACAAGGAAGCGGTTTCCGTGCTGCCGGAAACCGCGATGTTGCTGGCAAACTCCGCAGCCTGTCCCGTGCAGATGTTCCGGGTGAAGTCGAACCTTTATGCCACCCAGTTCCATCCCGAGCTCGACCCGATGGGGCTGGCCCAACGGATCCTCATCTACCGGGACGCGGGCTACTTCCCGCCACACGAAGCGCAACGGCTGCACGA
>JAUNVO010000276.1 GCA_030540695.1 Micrococcaceae bacterium
TGCCACATCGGCGACGACGAAATAAGTTCCTTGCGGTCTGTACACGGTCATACCCGCGGATTCGAGTCCGCGGGCCAGAACTTCACTTCGTTGCCGAAGATCGTTGGCGAAATCGTTAAAGAAGTGGGCCTCCGACGCCAGAGCATGGGCAACAGCGGGCTGGAAGGCCGTGCCGGAGGAGTAGCTGAGGAATTGCTTGACAGTGCGTACCGCCGCAATAAGGTTGGCGGGGCCCGTTGCCCAGCCCACTTTCCAACCGGTGAAGGAAAACGTCTTCCCGACAGAAGAGATGGTGACGGTGCGCTCCCACGCATCCGGTAGGCACGCGATGGGAATATGCGGCTCTTGGAAGGTGAGGTGCTCGTACACCTCATCGGAGAGGATCAAACAGTCATGTTTCTTGGCTAACGCCACTATTTCGGTCAGCAGCTGCTTGCCAAAAGTCGTTCCGGTGGGGTTGTGCGGGTTGTTCAGCACCACCATGCGGGTGCGCTCGTTGAATGCTTCACGCAGTTCCGTGAGGTTCGGTTGGAAGTCCGGGGCGTTCAACGCCACGGTTCTATGCACTCCGCCTGCGAGCCCGATCGCGGCTCCATAGGCGTCATAGAACGGCTCAAAGGACAAGACCTCATCGCCCGGGTTGACGAAGGCAAGGATCGTCGCGGCAATGGCCTCCGTTGCTCCGGTGGTGACAACCACTTCGGTCTCGGGATTGACATCGAGTCCGTAAAAC
Source organism: Micrococcaceae bacterium (assembly GCA_030540695.1). Lineage (GTDB taxonomy): Bacteria > Actinomycetota > Actinomycetes > Actinomycetales > Micrococcaceae > Paeniglutamicibacter. The sequence continues at coordinate 734 of JAUNVO010000276.1, forward strand.
CTGTTCTGGTGCTGCGAAATGGCCTGGCGCAGTGGAAGGATACCGGCACCGGGGGCATACTGGTTCAGGCTCCCCAAGACACCCGCGGCAGCCATGTCCTTGAAGGTCTGTGGTCCGTCGGTGTCAGGGAAGCCCTGACCAAGGTTTATTGCGTCATGCTCAAGCGCGAGCCCGGTGATTTCCTCGAAGATGGTGACACCGAGATCGCCTCGGTCAGAGAGCAGATTGGCGCCTGCCGCAGTGCGTTGCCAAGGATAATCGAAAGAAGACATCCACCCATTATCCAGTCACCGGCAAAACACACCACAAACGGCGCGAAACGACACGGTCCGTCATGAAGCAGAGCGCACTGACCGTGGCTGACACCGAGTTGATAGATTACTTGATATGCGCCGCGCCGTCTGCCCCGGGTCTTTCGACCCCATCCACAATGGTCATGTTGAGATCATTGCCCGTGCCAGTAACCTCTTCGATGAGGTGATCGTGGCCGTGTCCACCAACTACGCCAAGAAGTACCGGTTTGAATCCGAGGAGCGGCTGGAGATGGTGAGGGAAACCATAGGTGGACTTCGAGGCGTGACCGTTGAGCCGATGGGAGATGGGCTACTGGCGGACTTCTGCAAATTGCATGGTGCCGATGCCATCGTCAAAGGGCTACGCTCGACCGTCGACTACCAGTACGAGACGCCCATGGCCGCCATGAACCGACACCTCACGGGTGTGGAGACCGTTTTTCTTGCGGCCGACAACCGTTACTCGCATCTTTCATCCTCGTTGTTGAAGGAAGTGCAGGCGCTTGGCGGAGACGTTGTTGATTATTTGCCTCGTACCGTGCTTAAAAGACTAAAAAGAAGCGCGCCATAGGCCCGGGACATTTCGATGAATGTGCATTCCATGAAGTAATGTCAATCGCATGACTCAAAACAGGCGTGTGATAAAGGCCGTTATCCCTGCAGCAGGTTTGGGGACCCGTTTCTTGCCGGCGACCAAAGCCATGCCCAAGGAAATGCTGCCGGTACTTGACCAGCCGGCCATCCAGTACGTGGTGGCCGAGGCGTCGAAGGCTGGTCTTAAGGACGTCCTGATGATTACTGGACGCAGCAAGCGGGCCCTTGAGGATCACTTTGACAGGGTTCCCTTTATGGAGGCGACCCTTGAAGCCAAGGGAGACACGGAAAAGTTGCGCCGTGTCCAGGAAGCAACCGATCTTGGCGAAATCCACTACATCCGCCAGAAAGACCCCAAGGGTCTTGGCCACGCAGTGCTCTGTGCGAAACAGCACGTGGGCGATGAGGCCTTCGCGGTACTTCTCGGGGACGACCTGATTGATGAGCGTGACGAGCTGCTCTCCACCATGATCGACGTGCAGGAAAAGACCGGTGGATCCGTTATTGCCCTGATGGAGGTCGATCCTTCCCAAATCAGTGCCTATGGCTGCGCCGACGTTACGGCGGTGGAGGGCGAGGACTACGTCCGAGTCAACGGGCTGGTGGAAAAGCCCGCTATTGAGGATGCGCCTTCGAACCTAGCTGTCATTGGACGCTATGTACTGCATCCCCGTGTTTTCGACGTGCTGGAAGAGACGAAGCCGGGTCGCGGCAACGAAATCCAGTTGACGGATGCGCTGGAAACCCTTGCAGCAGCAGACGGAGAGGGTAGTGGGGTGCACGCCGTGGTCTTCCGCGGCCGTCGATATGACACCGGCGACAAGCTGAGCTACTTGCAGGCGGTTATTTCATTGGCTTCGGAGCGCCCGGACATTGGACCGGAACTCGTTCCTTGGCTCAAGGAGTTCGTGTCCAAGCACTAGCGGCACTGTCTTTTTCGCGAGGCTAACCCAGCATCCTCACAGGCTTGCTGGTTAGCCTTGCTTTGTTTATGGGAAATTTGTCGACCGTACCTATGTCTCGAGTCGCTCTGGACTTCTCGTTCCGGTCTAATGGAGACGTTGATTGACTGCCAATAAAGAATTTGAAAGCGGCTACATACCGCGCAGACTAGCCCGGCGCAAGAAGCGGACGGGTTTAATCGTTCTGCTCAGCAGTCTCGCAATTGTCCTCGTGGCAGCTGTTGTTGCAACCACATACCTTTCCAACCTGGCCCAGACCTTTGATTCTAAAACGCAGGATATTGGTCAGGCCTTTCCGGACGAAGAGTTCCGCCCCGTGAAAAACCCGGATGACGGGTCCCTTAACTTTTTGCTGTTGGGCGTTGATCATGGTGCGGATGGAACTGAGACCTCGGATTTGCTGGAAGGCGGAGGCACCGACCAGCGTTCGGACTCCATGATGCTGATGCATATCCCCGAAGATCGCAGCGGCGTATACGTTATGTCCGTCATGCGGGACCTCTACACGGAAATACCTGGCTACAAACCCCAGAAAATCAACGCCACGCTGGCCCTCGGTGGCGTACCGCTCGTCGTGCAGACTCTGGAATCCATGCTGGACACAAAGATCGACCATGTTGCCATGATCGACTTTGACGGTTTCCGGGAACTGAGCACCGCATTGGGTGGAGTCAAGGTCCACAACGACTTTGCTTTCACCGCCAACGACACAGACTACTTCTATCCCGTCGGTGACATGACGCTCAAAGGGGATCGTGCTTTGCGGTTCGTCCGCGAGCGTAAGTCCTTCATCGATGGCGACTACCAACGTGTCCGGAACCAGCAGAAGTTCATCAAGGCAATCACGAACGAACTGCTATCCAAGGATACGCTGACCAGTCCGTCGAAGGTCTTCGACGTCATTGACAAGGTTTCCCCGTTCCTGTCCCTTGACGCCGGGTTGGACGCGGCCACGGCAGCGGGCTTGGCATTGCAATTGAAAAACGTTCGCAGCAGCGACATTGAAATGTTTACGTTGCCAACAGCCGGCACCGGAACATCACCGGACGGCC
>JAUNVO010000277.1 GCA_030540695.1 Micrococcaceae bacterium
TAGCCAACAACCTGGGGGTATTCGACTCCGCACTTGTGCCCAGCAGGCCGACACCACTCAGGATACCCACTACCTTTCACGGCACCTGGCAATGCGGGTTCACCGCTGCCATCACGGTGCGCAGCTACACGGAAACCTCGAATTAGTGGCGGACCTCGAAATTAGTTGAGGGACGTTCTGTCATTGCTGACTATCGTGCGGGTTCCACATTCGCCGGCTTTGCAGTGAAAAATGTGGGTCTTCTGTAATCGCCGTCCCGGCCGAGGTAAATTGCGCACTGATCGCGGATCTATCCGTGTAGCGCCTCGGCAAGGACCAGCATGGCCTCGGCGGCCGCCGAAAGCCTGGTGCTTTCGGGCCACACCATGGACACCGGGACATGCCGGACCTCGGGATGGATCGGGCGCACCGCCAAGGGCCGGCCTTCGTAGCTCACGTCCCCGGCCGGACGCTGGACCAAGATGGCATAGCCCATGCCGCGGGCCACCATGGAACGGGTGGTCTCAAAGTCGGTGGTGCGGAAGCGCACCCACGGGGTGAGTCCGGCGGCGGCAAACATCATCTCGGTGTTCTGCCGGCTTGGATCCACATCGAGGAGTATCATTGGCTCGCTAACCAAGTCCGTCAAGGCCACGTGTTCACCCGAAGCAAGTTCGTGGTCAACCGGCAGCACCACGGTGGGCACCGAATCGGCCAGCTTGCGCTTGGCCAGTCCAGCCGGGACCGCCAAATCGTAGGCGATTCCCAGATCAAGATGCCCGGAGAGCAGCATCTGGTGGATCTGATGCTGGGTTCCGGCATGGAACTCTAGCTCAACCCGTGGATGCCGTGCACTGAATTCGGCGAGCAGCTCGGTCAGCAGCGTGGGTGCCAGCGAGGAATAGCATCCGACCACGAGCCGACCCAGAAGCTGCTCCCCGGAACTGGCCGCCAGGGACTGCAAATCGGTGGCGGCATACAGGAGGCTGCGAGCCTGGGCAAGCACGTAGTTCCCCGACGGGGTCAGGGTCACCCCGTGGGCCTTGCGCCTGATGGTCAGTTGGGTGGCGAAGATGCGCTCGAGCTCGTTCAGTGCCCCGGTGACGGCCGAAGGCGAGACCAACAGGGCCGCGGCTGCGGCAGCAATCGAACCATGTTCCCCCACCGCGACGAAGCACTCGAGTTGCCGAAGCGTATACCGAGCCATCATCACCACTCCTAAACCGTGGATATAGCGCTAAAACAAGTACTTTACCCGACGATATGCCATCCCTCACACTGGTATCCAAGACCAGCGAGACACCTTCGGCCCAGGAGTACACACATGAGCAACCAGCCCAGCACCACCACCGGATGCCCGTTCACCGGGGAGCTGCCCACCGATCCGGCCGAACTGGCTGCACTCATGGCCGAGGTTCCCGCAACCCACGAAGCCACCGAGACGGGCATCGAGGCCCCGGTCGCCGACTGGGTGACGATCGAGGACCTGTACCGTGATCCGTTCCCGATCTACCGCAGGATGCGTGAAGAAGCCGCTGTGCATTGGGTCCCGGCGGTCAACCGCTACATGGTGACCTCCTACGCCGCCTGCCACGAGATCGAGCAGGACGAGGCCACTTACTCGGCCGACGAGCATAATTCATTGATGAAGCGCTCGATGGGCCATTCGATGCTGCGCAAGGACAATCCCGAGCACCAGGTCGACCGCGACTCCTACGGTGCCACGCTGCGCCCGGGAACCATCAAGAAGCACTGGAACGCCATCTTCGAGGCCAACAACGAGAAGTACCTCGCCGAACTGCTGGACAAGGGCCCGGGAGCCGACTTCGTTTGGGATTATGCGGCCCCCTATACCGGCGAAAACCTGCGCATGGTCATGGGATTCCACAATGCCACCCAGCAGGACCTGCAGCGCTGGAGCCAGACGCTGATCGACGGAACCGGCAACTACGCCGACGATCCGGATGTCTGGGCGCTGGCCAAGAAGTCTTCGGACGAGGTCGACGCCGCCATCGACGAGATGCTGCCCTACCTGGCCAAGAACCCGGAGCCCTCGTTGCTCTCGGGCCTGTCTTCCATGCCGATCCCGCTCGAAGCCATCCGCGCCAACCTGAAAATGACCATCGGCGGTGGGCTGAACGAACCACGCGACGTGCTGGCCACCACCGTGTGGGCACTATTGAACAACCCGGACCAGCTCGAAGCGGTGCTGGCCGAGCCCAAGCTGCACTCTGTGGCTTTCGAGGAGTCGGTCCGCTGGGTTGCACCCATCGGCATGTACCCACGCGAAACCACCCGGGATGTCGTCTTGGAAGGTGTCAACCTGCCCCGGGGCGCACGTCTGGGCGTGGTGCTCGGGGCGGCCAACCGTGACCCGGCGGTCTTCGAGGACCCGGAAACCTTCAACATCTTCCGCCCGAAGAAACCGCACCTGGGCTTCGGCGGCGGCGTGCACTTCTGCGCCGGCACCTGGATCGCCCGTGCCCAGGTCGCCCAGATCGCCATGCCCACGCTCTTCGAGAAGTTGCCGAACCTGCGCCTCGACCCTGCGTCCGAAACGATCGACGCGGGCTGGGTTTTCCGCGGCATGACCAAGATGCCCGTGCTCTGGGGCTAAATCCCCTTTCTCCCCTCTTTCGCAAATCATACGAACACCGCTTGTAAGGAACACCGACATGCCTACCATCACCTTCACCCAGCCATCCGGAGAAGCCACGGACGTCATCGTGGACGAAGGAGTTTCGCTGATGCGCGCCGCCGTCACCAACGGCATCGAGGGCATCGTGGGCGAATGCGGCGGCCAGGCCATGTGCGCCACCTGCCATGTCTTCGTCCGCCCCGAATTCGCCGCGGCCCTGCCGGAGATCAGCGACGACGAGGAGGAAATGCTCGACTGCACCACCGCCGAGCGGACCGATGCCTCGCGCCTGGGCTGCCAGATCAAGATGTCCTCCACGCTGTCGAACATCGTGGTCGATGTTCCCTCGGATCAGGTGTAGCCGCCATGGAAACCACCCCAACCAACGCCCCGGTCCTGATCATCGGTGCCGGACAGGCCGGCATCCAGGTCGCCGATTCCCTGCGCTCCGAGGGCCATACCGGGAAAATCACGATCCTCCATGACGAAGAGGGCGTTCCCTACCAACGTCCGCCGCTGTCCAAGGACTATTTGGCAACGGATGCCCCCGCAGCACCCCTGCCGCTGCGGGGCCCGAACTTCTTTATCGAGAAGGACATTACCTTGCGCACCGGTCGCGCCGCGGCCGTGGATACCAGCGCCCGCACCCTCACCCTGGAAGACGGGGGCGTGCTGGAATACGCCCACCTGGTCTTCGCCACCGGCGCCGCCAACCGCCCCCTGCCCTGTCCCGGTGCGGATCTGGCCGGGGTCCATGCCTTGCGCACGCTCTACGACGCAACAAACCTCCAGGGTGCGCTGTCCAACGCCCGCAAGGTGGTGGTCATCGGCGCCGGCTTCATCGGCCTGGAATTCGCTGCCGGCGCCAAGGCCCGTGGCCTGGAAGTCACCGTGCTGGAATTCGCCCCCCGCCCCATGGGTCGGGCATTATCGGCCACGTGCTCGGACTGGTTCGCCTCCCGGCACACGGCAGACGGCATCGACCTGCG
>JAUNVO010000014.1:0-10954 GCA_030540695.1 Micrococcaceae bacterium
CCAGGGAATCCTGTGATGGATCCAAGCCACGCGAAATACTGAAGCGGGACCCGCGGTTACCGGTGCCAAGGAGACTGGTGGACGCTCGGGCCGCACCTGGCACCCAGCGCGCAGGTCCATGGCCCCGGGCGAGCCTGTTGCACTCGGCATGCCCCCAAGCTTGGTCATGCCGAGTGCAACAGGAAGCGCTTGCGCAAACACACGGACCCGACGCCGGGACGGTCCCGCCCCAGCCCCCTGATCTTCAATTCCATTTGAGGAATATATTTAATCGGCCACGGTCCGCCAACGGGCACATCGTGGCTCAGCCTCGGAATTTTCGGTCACCACCAGGGCCTTCTGCTGAACTACGGGGGCGAACGTGCCGCCGGAGACCGGGCATATTTGCCGCTCTTCGCGATGATGACGTCGAAGCCGGTGTCCTTCAATCAAAAATATAGTTGACGTGACCAGCAGAAAAACGTGATTCGAGACTTCTCGAACAACCCCGAACAATTTCCGGGGTACCGAACGGGGGTGGTTTTTTATCTCGTAGAGCCATGGCTGCTTATGATTCAGGTAAAACGATGTGACGCATGCTTGTGTAAGTAGCGGAAGGGGGCTAATTGGTTGATCAACCCGACGCTGAAGGGTGCCCAGCAAGCTCGTTCGATGAAATTGCCCGTGACCTGCAAGAGTTGCGCTTCGCCACCGGTGATGTTCCCTATGCCGAAATCGTTCGCAGGATTGCGGCGCACCGGGAAAGTAGCGGTATCGACCCCGGCGCTTGCCGCCCCGCACGCACCACCGTCTACGACGCCTTCCGGGCAGGACGGCGACGAGTCAACCCGCAACTGATCGGCGAGATCGCCCGCGTCCTGGGCGCATCGGACCTCGAAGTCTTGCGCTGGGAAGAGCGTTGCCTGCATGCTCGGCGAAACCCGCCGGTCGTTGCGCAGCGGGGTCCCGACGTTGAAAAAGATGAGATCCCACCGACACCGACGCGAGACGAGGATGGGCCCGCCGTTCGGGCAAGGCTGCGCAAAGTCATGCTCTTTTTCGCATGTATTGCCCTGAACGCATCGGGATTTGCGCTCGTCGCCTGGCTTGGCCTGCCGCTCTATTTCGACATGGTGGGCACCGCCATGGCAGCAATCCTGCTCGGTCCTTGGGCCGGGGTTGCCGTGGGCCTGTCCACCAACGGGGTTGGCATGGCAATCACGGGGTCCTCCTCAATTGCCTTTGCGTTGGTGAACATCGTCGGGGCGCTGGTATGGGGTTACGGAGCGCGACGTTTTCACATGTGCCGGACCCTGTCCCGATACCTCTTGCTGAATGTGCTGGTTGCCCTGAGCTGTTCCTTGGTCGCTTCGGCCTTGCTGGTCTTCATGTTTAACGGCGGAACCGGCCACGCCTCGGAGAGCACAACCCGCAACCTCGCTCAAATGGGAAACCCCCTGTCCTTTGCAGTCCTCATTTCAAACGTGGTTCATTCGCTGGCGGACAAGCTGTTGACCGGTTTCGTTGCCCTTGGGGCGTTCGGTGCGATCCGGCGATGGATCGAGGTTCCGTTTTACGACGCGTTGAGCACCAACGCTATGCGTCGGCTGAAAACGGGTGGCGAGCCCGAAGATGATTTACCCCGAGCGTCCGCCCACGTCCACTGACTTGACCCATGGGAAGACGCATGCCGGATGGATACGAAGGAGACCGACACCCGGTACCGGGGCAAGCGAATCATGGCGTTGGGCCGTGCGAAGGCGATCACACCGGTTCAGCACGTACGCTGTAGCCCGTGAACACCACGTTGCCATCGAACTCGCTGCCGGTCCCGTTTCGCTGGCTGTGGGCCGGCGCGAGTGTCAGCAACCTCGGTGACGGGATGTTGCTGGCCGCCGGGCCGCTCTTGGTCACCACGATCACGCGCGACCCGTTGGCAGTGGCCTTGGCGCCTTTCGCACAGCAGATCCCGTGGGTGCTCTTCGGGCTGCTCGCGGGCGCCGTCGTTGACCGGGTCGACCGGCGCAAACTCATGATCCTGGTCAACCTCTTGAGGATGCTGGCGCTCATCGGGTTGGCCTTGGTCATCTTTTCCGGGGCCCTGAGCCTGCCGGTGCTTTACTGCTGCTTGTTCGTACTGGGCACCGCCGAGGCCTTCGCAGACAACGCCTCCACCTCGCTGATCCCCGCATTGGTGCCAAGCCGGCAACTGGGACTGGCCAACTCCAGGCTCTTCGGCACCATCACGGTGACCAACCAGCTGGCGGGCCCGCCGTTGGGCGCCATGCTCTTTGCGCTGGGCCACGCACTTCCCTATGCGGGATTCGCCGCATTGCTGGCGCTCGCGGTGGTGCTCTACTCGCGGGTTGCGGTCGCGTTGCCGGAGCAGGGGACCTCCCCGGCGGGAAAGACGTCGATGCTGCGTGAGATCCGCGAGGGCCTTGGATGGATGCGCCGGCACTTTGCCGTGCGCACCCTGGCCATCTTGATCACCACCTTCAATGTCACCTTCGGGGCAACGCTGGCGATGCTGGTGCTCTATGCCACCGGACAACTGGGGCTCGGCGATGTTGGATACGGTTTGCTGCTCAGCGCCAGCGCAGTCGGCGGCATCGTGGGATCGTTGCTCTTTCCTTGGCTGGAACGCAGGTTCAGCTACGCCGCGCTGCTGCGGACCGGACTGGTGCTGGAGACCTTCACTCACCTGGCCCTGGTCCTCACCCACCAAGCATGGGTGGCGATGGGCGTCCTCTTCCTTTTCGGGGCGCACACCCTGGTCTGGGGCTCGGTATCCTCCACGGTGCGTCAGCGTCTGGTACCCGACCGGCTGCGTGGCCGGGTGAACTCGGTGTATATGCTCGGCGGCGTGGGTGGAATCGCGCTGGGTTCTTTGCTGGGCGGAGTGCTGGGCCAGGTGTTCAGCTACCGGGCCCCTTTTTACGCGGGGTTCGTTGGATCATTGATCATCTTGCTGCTCGTCTGGAAATCCATGACCCACATCGCGACAGCCAGCAGTGCCAGGGAAACAGGTTAGGCGATCGAGCCCGGACGGTTCCGCGCACCTGGCTCTCGGTGAACGGCTAGGCTCGATGCTGCCGGAAGGACACGGCCTGATGAGAAACAAAAGGGAGATTCGCGGTGCTTGTAAGCAATGCCCGGCCATGGGGCCAAGAAGCAGTTGACTTGGAAATCACCGGCGGGCTGATCAGCGCCGTCACGCCGCACGATCCACTCTTGACCACGCCCGGGGTGCTCGATGGCCGCGGCAGGCTTGCCCTTCCCGGGTTTTCCGATGTCCACGTGCATCTTGACTCGACCCGTGTCGGGTTGCCTTTCCGTGAGCACACCGGGAGTCCCGGTGTCTGGGGCATGATGCTCAACGACCGCAACAACTGGCGTGATGCCGAGGTGCCACTGCCCGAGCGGGTTGCCGGAACCCTCGAGCGGATGATTGCCTACGGAACCACACGGGTACGCAGCTACGCGCAGATCGATGTCGACTGCAAGCTTGAAAAGTTTGAGGCCGTCCTGGCCGCCAAGGAAAAGCATGCTACCGCCGTAGAGGTGCAGATCATGGCGTTTCCGCAGGCCGGGCTGCTGCGTGAACCGGGCACCGTGGCCTACATGGAAGAAGCCCTAAAGCTCGGAGCCACCGTCATGGGCGGGATCGATCCCTGCGAACTGGACCGGGACCCGGTCAAGCACCTGGACATCGTGTTCCGGTTGGCCGAAAAATACCAGGTGGACATCGATATCCATCTTCATGAACCGGGGCACCTTGCCCATTTCAGCACCGAGCTCATCCTGGAACGAACCAGGGCCCTGGGCATGGAGGGAAGGGTGACGTTGTCGCACGCCTATGAGCTGGGAAACGTCTCCGAGGCCGCCACCGCGAGGATCATGGAGGAGATGAGTGCCCTTGATATTTCGTGGGCGACCATCGCCCCGGCAACCAAGGGAAAGCAGTTCAACCTTGCCGCAATGACCCAGGCGGGCATCCGGGTCGGGCTGGGCCAGGACGGCCAGCGGGACTATTGGAGCCCCTACGGGGACTGCGACATGCTCTCGCGCACGTGGCAACTGGCCTTCACCCATGGATTGCGCCAGGACGAGCTGATTGAACATGCCGCGGCCATCGCCAGCTGGGGCGGGGCCAGCATCATGGACCCGGGTCTGCGCCGGTTGCGTTCAACCAGCGAGCGCCCGGGCTTCAGGGTGGGGGACCGAGCCGACATTGTCTTGCTTGCGGGGGAGACGGTGACCAGCGCGGTGATGGACCGCGGCACCGACCGCACCGTGATTCACGATGGCATGGTCGTGGCGGACCAGCTCGAACTTCTCTAGCGGGGTCGTGGCCGGGGGGCTCAGTCTTCGTGTGGCCCGGAACCGGTGGTTTCGTCAACGCGACCCGCTTGGATCTCCGCCAGGAGGCCGGCAACCGATGAATGCTCCATATCAGGGCGGAACGGGAACGAGGGGACATCGGCCGGTTTGGTGATTCCGGTGTGCACCAAGATGGTCAACAGCCCCGCCTCCATACCTGCAATGATGTCGGTGTCCATGCGGTCACCGATCATGGCCGTCGTTTCTGAATGCGCGTCGATCCGGTTCAACGCCGAACGGAACATCATCGGATTCGGCTTGCCCACCACATAGGGCTCGCGGTTGGTGGCCTGGGTGATCAAGGCGGCCACGGAACCCGTGGCCGGAAGCAGCCCCTCGGGGGAGGGGCCGGTCGCATCCGGGTTGGTGGTAATGAACCGCGCACCCGCGGCAACCAACCGGATCGCCTTGGTGATCGCCTCGAACGAATAGGTGCGGGTTTCGCCCAACACCACATAGTCGGGGTCTTGATCCGTCAGGATGAACCCGGCGTCGTGCAGTGCCGTGGTCAGTCCGGCCTCTCCGATCACGAAGGCCCGCCCGCCCGGACGCTGTCTGCGCAGGAACTCGGCGGTGGCCATGGCCGAGGTCCAGATGTTCGCTTCGGGGATGTCCAATCCGGAGCTCAGCAGCCGCGCTCGCAGGTCGCGCGGGGTGTAGATCGAGTTGTTGGTCAGCACCAGGAACCGCTTGCCGGTGGCGACCCAGTGCGCTATCAGCTCTGCGGCCCCGGGAATGGCCTGGTTCTCGTGGACCAGCACCCCGTCCATGTCCGTGAGCCAGCATTCAAGGTCGTGTACGTTGCGTGCTTCATGCGTGGGCACGAGTGGGTGTTCCCTTCACTAGACAACCTGCGATGACCCAGTCTTTCAGGTTCCCTGTGCCCGGTCGAAGCCTGCAGGGGCCTATAACCAATTGTTCTTCTTGAAGATGACAAATAGACCGACACTGAGGCCCACCATCAAGGCCAGTGCCGCCGGGTAACCGAAACTGAAGTCCAACTCGGGCATGTTGGCGAAGTTCATCCCGTAGATGCTACCGATCAGGCTAGGCGCAAAGAGGATCGCCGCCCAGGAGGAGATCTTCTTCATCTGCTCGTTTTGGTTCACTCCGGCCTCCGTTGCTTGCTGCGAGGCGAGAGTTGAGGAAAGCGAGAGCAAGTTGGTCAACAGGGCCCGGAACGCTGCGACACGTTCGGCTACGCGAAGTGCGTGGTCCTGGACGTCCATGAGCTTTCGGTCAAGCTCCACGGTTTCCTCCGGTGTGAGGTCCGCGAGTTTCATGTCCGAACGAAGCCGCTCCAACACCCCGTCCAGTGGGGCAACGGCCCTCTGGAACTCTATGACCTCGCGGGAAAGCTCGTAGATCCGCCGGGAAACATCGGTCTTCCCGGAAAAGAGCTGGTCCTCGATCTCGTCGATGTCGTTGCCCAGCCCGTTGGCGACAGGCTCGTACTCGTCTATGACCTGGTCGAGTACCGCGTAGAGGACGGCTTCCGGCCCGATGGCCAACAGCTCGGGGTCCCCTTCCAGTCGCTTGCGGACCTCGGCGATCTTGGGTGATTCAGCGTGCCTGACGCTCACCACGAATCTTGATCCAACGTAGACGTGGAGTTCACCGAACTCGACCTTTTCCACATCGTCGAGGTATCGTGCCGGACGCAGAACAAGGAAGAGATGATCACCGTAGTGTTCGAGCTTGGGACGTTGGTGTCCGGCGAGGGTATCCTCGACGGCCAGCTCGTGCAGCCCCAGTTCCTCCGCGACTTCCCGCATTTCCTGCTCGTTCGGGCGATACAGGCCAAGCCATCCCATGCCGCCGGATTCGCTCATGGACTCAAACGTGGAGTTGAGGTCCGGGGGGTGGATCACACGCTTGCCCTGGACATAAATCGCATTGTCAATGATGGGCATGGCCCCTCCTCACGTAACCGGACGGGAGAATCCCCGACGGACCAAAAGTTTCTTGAACTCATTTTGCCATCATCAGGACCGATGCGGACGCCGAAGCAACCTTTCCGAGTTGGTGTCTTGCGCAAGGAACCGTCACGCAAACAATGGCGACTACCCTTGGGGAGTGACTTCTGCCGTTAATCCACCTGAGCCCCAGACCCCCGAGTACGACCCCGTCCATGAAGAACGCCCGGAGGTGGGGGTCGGACCGTGGGAAGGCGAGCCACCGGTCGGGGAGCACTTTGATCCAGTGCTCCTGGAAGCGGGGGATCGGCGCAACGTGGCGGACAAGTACCGTTACTGGTCCATGGAAGCGATCATCGCCGATCTGGATACGCGGCGACACGACTTCCACATCGCCATTGAAAACTGGCAACATGACATGAACATCGGCACCGTGGTGCGCAGCGCCAACGCATTTTTGGCCAAGGAAGTGCACATCATCGGGCGCCGGCGGTGGAACAGGCGCGGCGCCATGGTCACCGACCGATACCAGCACGTCCGGCACCACCCCACCGTTGACGAATTCGTCGCCTGGGCCCAAGGCGAAGGACTGGCCATCATCGGGATCGACATCTTCCCGGATTCGCAAAAGCTGGAAACCTACGAATTGCCGCGCAATTGCGTATTGGTCTTCGGCCAAGAGGGGCCGGGACTTAGCGAGGAAATTCATCGCAGTGCGGAAACGACCCTCTCGATCGAGCAATTCGGCTCTACCCGCTCCATCAATGCCGCTTCAGCTGCTGGAATTGCGATGCATGCGTGGATCCGGCGCCACGTTTTCAACCAGTCCGTCTAGCTTCCGGGCATGCCCTTGGATGGCAAGCCGGGGGCATGGGCACCACCCCTGTTAGGCCGAATCCACGTGCCGAGGACCTCCGGGACCATGGTGCTGCGTGAAACCTGTCCCGGCCGCACCGGTCACTGACCGCCGCCACACCGATGCGGACCCGGTGAGGTGGAGCCTGCTTGGAACCGACGCCGAGGTCCATTCCCGAGGCTGTCGGGACCACCGTCATCGCCGGACCGGATCGATCCGCGGCGAAGAGAATATCCCCACCTGTGCCAGCGGGTTGCCTTGAGCGAGGCCGAGGAGAACTCGGCCTTTTTGGGACCTGCACTTCGAGGCCACCAGCAACTACTCCGGAGTACCGCCTGACCCGAAGGGTCGTTTCCCGCCGCGAACCAAGAGGCACACCCAATTTGCCGGTCTGCCGTCGCGAAAGTGTGTCGGAACGCAGGGGGGCAGATAGACCCGAAGGCACCCGGTCCCCACGGATACCGCAGGGCTTGACGCGGAACTGACAACAAATTGCCGCATTGGCGGATTTCCCCTTTATTCCTCCGCGAGTGTGGGTTACGGTGATGCCTAAGCGATCGGTTACTTGGGGTGACGCGGACGCATGGCTGGCTTGGGACGGACCACGATCCTTACTTGGTTGCCTAAAACTTCATGGCCGAGGTACCAGGGGGTTGTGGCCTTTGAAAAAGCATCAGGTTAATCGGGGACGTACGCCGCACTCCATGGGCAGGAAAACTCCGAGGATTCCAGCCCTGGGCCTCGTGCTGGCCGCCACCTTGGCCTTGTCCGGGGCCGCTGGACTCGGCAGCGCCGTGGACCAGCTGGCACCGCAGGCCATCGCTGCGCCGATGCAGACGACGGAGGATTACATACAGCCGGTCACTGTTTCACTGCTCAGTGGCGTCGATGCCATCAATTGGCAAGCACCGGACATCACCAGCATTGCGGCAGACGGCCAATGGGAAACCGGGCGGTCTGCACTTTTTCATCCGGAAAGTCCCGGTTCGGCGCCACGCGCCGCCGGGCAGAACGCAGTGGGTATCTTGGTAAGCCAGAACCAGGGCAGGCTTGGGGCCTTGCCTGGAAACCTCCGGCTCATACACCCGGTCACTTCGCGGCATATCACCAGCCCATATGGCTGGAGGAACAACCCGACGGGCCCCGGAACCCAGATCCACATCGGCCAGGACTACGCAATCCCCTGCGGCTCCCCGGTGTATGCATCGGCGGATGGCACAGTCATCCAATCCGCTTGGGCGGGACACTCGGGCATGCGCGTCACTCTTGATAACGGGTCATCTGTGCGAACCGGATACAGCCACAACTCCAAACTCATCGTGAAAGTGGGGGAGAAGGTCAAACAGGGCCAATTGCTCGCCTTGAGCGGCACGACGGGAAACTCCACCGGCTGCCACGTGCACTTCGAAGTAATCATCAACGGACGCTGGAACGACCCGCGGAACTTCCTGCCCCCAATCTCGGGGCAGCCCAATCCCATGATCGACTCGCGACGCACCACCATCGCGGCGGAACCGATTCGTAACGCCGGAGCTCCCGTGGCCGAAGCCCGGGGACGGCAAGGGCACCTGGGGACGTCACCGAAGACACACGTGGCAAGTCCGGAACCAGCAAGCACCAGGAAGCCAAGCGCCGCGCCGATGACCGAGCCCAGCGTTAAGCCACATCCGGTGAAGTCGCCGACACCGAACAAGAAGCCCGTCCCGAGCAGCAAGCCGGCGCCGCCCGAACCCAGTCACCCGTCAGCGCCGTCGAAGACCCCGTCAGCCCCCGAGTCGAGCCCCGACCCCACAGCTTTGGCGCCGACCCATGCGCCCACGGCCCCGGCACCAAGCGCCTCGCCGGAAGCCAGCGAGACGCCAACAAACACGGAACCTACACCGGAGCCGGAGGGCCCCACCGCGAGCCCAACCGATCCGACAGAGATGCCACCGAACGCGGGGCCGCAGGAGCCAAAGGCCAAGCCGGAAGTCCCGACGCCCACACCCAAGGCCGACGACCCGGCTCCGGAAAAGGATGAATGCCAGCCAATCAATCCCGACCTGAAGAAGGACGCGAAACCGGAGCAGGAAGCGAAGGCCCCGAAGGACGCGCCGGAAAAAATCACCGAATCCGAATGTGAAACGGAGTTGGATCAGTGCCATCCAGCCGAAGGCGCAATGACACCTGAATCGCCCCTTGCCGCACTTCCCGAGCTGCCGTGTCACCCCGCGAGCGATCCAGCACACAAGTAGATAGGATGGGGGAAGCCAACGAGGTCTACTCCCCACACATTCCTTATCTACATAGGAGTTAGTATGCCCATCGCAACCCCGGAACAATATAACGCCATGATCGACTCCGCGAAGGCGGGCGGATACGCCTACCCCGCAGTCAACGTGACGTCGTCGCAGACCCTCAATGCCGCGATTCGCGGTTTTGCCGAAGCGGGATCCGACGGAATCATCCAGGTCTCCACCGGTGGCGCAGCCTACTGGTCGGGTTCCTCCGTCAAGAACATGGTTACCGGTTCGCTGGCCTTTGTCGCTTTTGCGCGCGAAGTGGCCAAGGACTACGGAGTGCACATCGCCTTGCACACCGACCACTGCCCGGCCGACAAGCTTGACGACTTTGTGTTGCCTTTGCTTGCCGCGTCGGAGGCCGAAGTGGCCGCGGGCCGCAATCCGTTCTTCAACTCCCACATGTGGGATGGCTCCGCAGAGACCCTGGAAGAAAACCTTCGCATCGCCGCCCAGCTGCTGCCGCGCTCGGCAGCAGCCAAGCAGATCCTTGAAGTCGAGATCGGTGCTGTCGGCGGCGAGGAAGACGGCGTGGAAAACGCGATCAACGACAAGCTCTACTCCACGGTGGAAGATGCGCTTGCAACGATCGAGGCACTGGGTTCCGGAGAAAACGGCCGCTACATGACTGCGCTCACCTTCGGCAATGTGCACGGTGTCTACAAGCCGGGCAACGTCAAGCTCCGCCCCGAGCTGCTCAAGGACATCCAGGAGAAGGTCGGTGCCAGGCTCGGGAAGGCCAACCCGTTTGACTTGGTCTTCCACGGCGGTTCCGGCTCCTCGGAGAAGGAGATCGCGGACGCGGTTTCCTACGGAGTCATCAAGATGAACATCGACACCGATACCCAGTACGCCTTCACCCGCCCAGTCGTCGGGCACATGTTCTCCAACTACGACGGAGTGTTGAAGGTCGACGGCGATGTCGGCAACAAGAAGACCTACGACCCACGCGTCTGGGGTGCCAAGGCCGAAGAGTCGATGGCCGCCCGCATTGTCGAGGCTGCACAGCAGCTTGGGTCGGCCGGGAAGGCGCTGAAGTAGACATGGCTGAACTTGGAGCAAACCTGCTCGGTATCCCCGCAACCTTGTTGCCGGAAGAAACCGAGGTCAACGCGCGTTTGGAAGCCGGTGACGAGGCGGTCGATATCGCCGCCGCATTCCCGGCGTCTTCGACGGGATGGGCGATGCTGGCAAACGAGGCGCACGCCGAAGGCCACGTCGTGGAGTCCTATGCCTATGCACGTGTTGGTTACCACCGCGGGCTCGATGCCTTGCGCAAGGCCGGCTGGCGCGGCCAGGGACCGGTCCAGTGGGCCCATGAGCCAAACCGCGGGTTCCTGCGTGCGCTATACGCGCTGCAGCGCGCCGCGGCGGCGATCGGGGAGGCCGAGGAAGTCGACCGTATCGGCCGTTTCCTGAACGACTCGGATCCGTTGGCCGCCGCGGCCATCGAGGCCGAGTAGCCTTCCGGACCCATCAGCGGTCCAGCCATGGGGCTGTTCGTGCAAACACCGGGTTTGCACGAACAGCCCCATGGCTTT